>JAEZKH010000083.1 GCA_023415515.1 Actinomycetes bacterium | reverse complement strand
GGGGGGGCCGCCGCCGGACCGGGGGGTCGATCTGGGCGGCGGCGCGTCGGGGGCCGGCCGCCGACCGCTCGACGCCCATCTGCGCGACAACGGCCGCACGGGTGGCCGAGTCGCACACTCGAGGCTCGAATGGTGCGGTCAACACCAGCAGGCCCGCCTCAGCAGCGGCGTCCAGCGCGGGTAGCGTATCGCCCAGATCGGCGAGAAACCCTGCAGTTGAGAGTGTCCCGCCGTCACCGAGAATCGACAGCGCTTCGACAAGGCGCCGCGCCTCCGGTGTGCACTGCGCAAGCATGTCTCGAGTGCGGCGCATGACCGCGCTCGGTGGGGGCAGGTGCGCGTCGGGTTGGGCCCACACCGTCTCGGGAACCTCGTTGAGCAGCGAGATGACGTCTCGCGGATTGCCACGGGTATGTCGGACGAGGTTGGCGACCATTGCCGGGTGCAGGTTGCGACCGTGGCCGGACGCAAGTTCGGCGACGACGCGCTCGGGGAGTCCGGAAAGACGAATCTCCGCTTCGACGAGGGCGGCTGATTCACCACCCACGGCCGCGGCGGAGAGGGCTATCAGCAGCGGAAGCTTCCGGTGGTGTCTCGCGAGTGTCGAAAGTGCCTGCAGGGAAGAAAGATCGGAGTGCTCGGCGTCGCCGACGACGATCAGCGCAGGCGCGACGCCCTCGACACGGTCGGCAAGCGCGCCCGCTGCCGTGACCGGATCAGAGGGAGGAGACTCCTGGAGCAACTGGGCCAGCACGCCACCGGCGAAACCCGTCTCCCAGGCCGTGGCTCTCGCCCACATGGCGTGGGGGGTCGTGGCGATCAGGTGCTTGAGAAGCGTGGTCTTGCCGATTCCAGGCTCTCCTGTGACCACCACCGCCCGCACACCCCGGTCGGTGGTGCTTCGGAGGAGTTCGGTCAGTTCGGACAATTCGTGGTCGCGTCCGAGGCAACCGGCGGGCCCGAGCGACACCCGTCACATTTTAGTGTGCCGGTTCGCCGGGCTCGCCGGTTACGTCGGATGTCAGCCGATGTCGCCGCCCGCTACGGGGAGCACGGTGGCGGTGATGTAGGACGCCTCGTCGGAGGCGAGGAAGCAGATCGCGGCGGCCTGTTCGTCGAGCGTGCCGTAGCGCTTCATCAGCGATGACTCGATGGTCTGCTCGATGTGTGCGTCGAACCACGCGCGTTCGGTCTCGTTGCGCGGGTCGGGTGTACCGCGCGAGATGCGCCGCGGCGGTGCGGACGTACCCCCCGGCGCGGTGGCGACCACCCGAATGCCATCGGCGGCGAACTCCATCGCCAGCGACGCGGTGATGGCGTTGACGCCGCCCTTGGCCGCCGAGTAGGGAATTCGGTGAATTCCCTTGGTGGCCGCCGAGGACACATTGACGATGACGCCGTGGCCGCGCTCGACCATACCGGGCAGAGCGGCGCGGCAGGCGTACATCGTGGTCATGAGGGACCGATCGATCTCGGCGCGGATCTCGGCGTCGGTGAATTCCGTGAAGGGCTTGAAGTTGATCGCGCCGCCGACATTGTTGACGAGGATGTCGACGCGTCCGTATGCGGAATGCGCCTGCCGCAGCAGCGATTCGGCGCCGTCGAACTGTTCCAGGTCGACGACGACGGCACGTGCTCGGCCCCCGTCGGCACTCAGTTCATCGGCCAGCACCTTGACGAGATCAGACCGGTCGGCGAGCACCACCGTGCCGCCCTCGGCGTGGACGCGCCGGGCCGTGCGCTCGCCGATGCCCTGGGCCGCCCCGGTGATGACGACCACCTTGCCGTCGAAGCGACCGGGTGTGGTGAAGCGCGGACGCTTGGACTCGAGCGCGTCGGACATGGCCCGGCGCATGGTCTGCTTGGACCGGTCCGCGTGCTCGGCGATCAGACCGCGTGCGGCGTGACGGTCGCCGGCCTCGAACGCGCGGACGATGTCGACGTGGTCTTGCGCGCACAGGGGGTGACACCACGTTGCGGTGCGGAGGACCTCGCTCATGCGTCCCTTCACGCCGAGCGCCTGGTAGGCCTTGAGCAGGTGGTCGTTGCCGGTGAGGGCGAACAGGTAGTCGTGGAACGCCGCGTTGGTCTCGGTGTACTGCGCGGCGTCGACGAAGTGGTCGTTCTCGACGTACGGCAGCGTCGACTCGGCGAGCAGCCGGTAGCCCGCCAATTGCTGGGTGGTGAGCCTGCCGAGCACGAGTTCCAGCGCACCCAACTCGAGGGCCTGCCGGGCTTCGAACAGGGCGTCGGATGCCGCGACCTCGGGGTGTTCCTCACCGATCTGGTAGCCGTCATCGGTGATGAGGGTGCCCTGCGCATGGCTCGGCTCCGGCGGCGCCGAAATGGCGGGGAACGTCTCGTGACGCAGCAGCGAGCGGGCGCCCGTCGGGGCGAGGGCGCCGTCGTCGGACAGCAGCAGGGAGTCGGCAGCGAGGGTCGTCGCCGTGTCGGCGCGGTGCGGCGCGATGTCGCCGCCCGGTAGCACGGTGGTCCCGGTGATGCAACGGGCGTCAGGGGAGTACAACAGGTCGAGGTCGGCGAATCCGGCTGTGGGTGGGGTCGGTCGCACCGCAGCGGGTGTGTGCGCCAACGCGAACTTCTCGTAGTAGAACCCGGCGGGTTCCACGCCCGCTTCGGCGACATGGCTGCGTACCGCCTCGACCATCGGCGGTGGTCCGCACAGGTACACCGCGACGTCGCCCTCGTTCAGGTGGTGCGGCTCGATCAGCGCCGTCACATAACCCTTGTGCTCAGCCGTGGAGTTCGGATCCGAGACGCAATGGTCCCAGGTGAGTCCGGGCAATTGTGCTGCGAGCGCGTCGATCTGGTCGAGCGCGACGAGATCCTCGTCGGTGCTCACGCCGTAGATCAAGTGGGCTCTGGGGATGCTGGAACCGGCACCCATGCTCCGCAGCATCGACAGGACCGGTGCGAGTCCGGTTCCGCCTGCGAGCAGCAGCACGGGCCGGTCGGTCTCGCGAAGGAAGAACGACCCGTTGGGTCCGGTGAACGAGATCGTGTCGCCGACGGCCGCCCGGGTGGTCAGGTACTCCGACATCGCGCCGCCCGGTGTCAGCTTGACCAGGAAGGTGAGCACGTCGTCATCGGGCGCGTTCGAGAACGAGTACGACCGCTTCTGATCGGTGCCCGGTACGGAGATGTTGACGTACTGCCCAGGCAGGAAGGCCAATTCGCCGCGGTTGGGTATCTCGATGCCGATCGAGACCGTGGTCGCCGACAGCCTGTCGAGCTTGGTGACGGTCCCGGTGTAGGTCGCGGCCCGCGTCTTGGCGACGTCGGAGGTGCTGGCGATCTGCAGCACGAGGTCGGAGCGCGGCCGCATGCTGCACGGCAGTACGTATCCGGCATCGGCCTCGTCGGGCGGCAACGCATCCTCGATGTAGGTGCCGCCGTCGTAGCTCCCCGATTCGCACAGCGCCTTGCACGTGCCGCAGGCACCGTCGCGGCAGTCCAGCGGGATGTTGATGCGCTGTCGGTAGGAGGCATCGGCGACGGTCTGATCCTCGCGGCACGTGATGAAGCGCGTGACCCCGTCCTCGAAGGACAGTGCGACGGAGAAAGTCTCGGTGTCGACAGTGGCACTCATGATGTTCCTAGAAGTGGTAGACGTCCACCACGTGGTGGATGTAGTCGTTCTTCAACACGACGGTCTTACGCCGGATCAGCGGTTGCTCGCCGCTGAAGTCGATCGTGTAGAACGAGGTGCCGTAGTAAGGGTCGACGGTCTTGTACCGGAAGTACATGGTGTGCCAATTGAAGCGCACATCGACGAGGTCTCCGTTCCGCTCGATCACCTCGACGTTCGAGATGTTGTGGCTGGTGCGGGGTTCGGGGAGCGAGGTCGCCGAAGATCGCTCGGTGCGGATGCGGAACACACGGTCTTCGAGACCGCCCTTGTTGGCGTAGTAGATCAGTGAGATGTCGCGCTGCGGGTCCGCGACGAGGGTGTCGTCGTCGTCCCACGACGGCATCCAGTAGACGACGTCGTCGGCGTAGCACTGCAGCCACTTTTCGAACTCGCGGTCATCGAGGTAACGGGCTTCGCGGTACAGGAACTGCTCGATCATGTTCTGCGTGATCAGCTTTGAGCCCGTCTCCGTGCTGGTCATGCGTTCATCTCCTCGTCCTGCTCGCGGCTCAGTGCCGCGCGCATCGTGTCCAGCCAATAACCATGCTGAACGGGGTACAGGCCCTCGTCCTCGTTCTTGATGCCCGCGGAGATCACCCCGTCCATGCCGAGGGAGCGGGCGACGTCGTCGGGTCCGGTGAGCCAGTGTTGGGCGCCGCGGCTCATGTCGTTCCAGGGCGCCGCTTCGGCCCGGAAGGTGAGCTGGCATGACCGGAACTCCTCCAGGTCGTCCGGCGTGGCCATGCCGGAGGCGTTGAAGAAGTCCTCGTACTGGCGGATGCGATGCGCGCGGGCGGAATCGCTCTCGCCCTTGGGGGCGATGCAATAGATCGTGACCTCGGTCTTGTCAGGCGCGATGGGTCGAAAGTGGCGTATCTGCGTCGAGAACTGGTCCATCACATAGACGTTCGGGTAGAGGCAGAGGTTGCGAGATCCTTTGACCATGAATTCGCCCTTGGCGTCGCCGAATTGAGCCTTCAGGTCGTCGAGCCTGTCCCATAGGGGCCTGTCCTGCGGGTTGGCGGCCCAGGTCCACAGGCAGAGGTGTCCGTGGGGGAACGACCAGTACCCGCCACCGGACTTGCCCCAGCCGCCTGCGTCGAGTGCCTTGGTGTCGTTCGTCGATTCGCCGGTGCTTCGTCTGCACGTCGTCGCCGCGTAGTTCCAGTGTGTTGCGGTGACGTGATAGCCGTCGGCGCCGTTCTCCGCCTGCACCTTCCAGTTGCCGTCGTAGGTGTAGGTCGACGATCCCCGCAGCACCTCCAGTCCGTCGGGTGATTGATCGACGAGCATGTCGATCACCTTGGTGGCGTCGCCCAGGTGCTCGGCGAGCGGTAGGACGTCGGCGTTGAGGCTGCCGAACAGGAAGCCGCGGTAGGACTCGAAGCGCGCAACCTTCGTCATGTTGTGGCTTCCGCCCGAGTTGAACGAGGCGGGGTAGCCGGCGCCCTCCGGGTCCTTGACCTTGAGCAGCGCGCCGTCGTTGCGGAACGTCCAGCCGTGAAACGGGCACGTCAGCGTCATGCGGTTGTCGGTCTTGCGCCGGCAGATCATGGCCCCGCGATGTGCGCAGGCGTTGATCAGGCAGTTGAGGCTTCCGTCCTTGGAGCGGGTGATGACCACCGGCTGGCGACCGATGTAGGTCGTGAAGTAGTCGCCAGGGTGTGCCACCTGGCTCTCGTGGGCCAGGTAGATCCAGTTGCCTTCGAAGATGTTCTTGATCTCCAGCTCGAAGATCTCCTCGTCGGTGAAGATCCGACGGTTGGCCCGGAACGTGCCGGTCTCGGGATCGTCGACGACGGCGTCGGCCAGGATCGTCGAAACACGCCTGGCGGCGTCGTTCACGAATGCGGTCATGTAAGCCTCCTGCTGTGAGCTGTGCTTGCAGCGTCGCACTACGTGGTGACGGTCACACTAGGTAAAGCCCTAGTCCTGACCTGGATCCCGATTGATCAATGACATCGATTAATCACGGGGAAATGTGTCCTTGTCTGTTATGGATCATCGGCCTACCGTCGGAGTGTCGGCCATCACACAGGGGCCGCTGTCGAACGGACACCAGCATGGAATTGCGACATCTGCGCTACTTCGCCGCAGTCGCCGACACCTGCCACTTCGGGCAGGCCGCCGAGCAACTGCATGTCGCGCAGCCCGCACTGTCGTATGCGATCCGCCAGCTCGAAGACGAGTTGGGGGCGACGCTGTTCAATCGCACCACCCGTCAGGTGTCGCTCACGGCCGCCGGTGAGTTCCTACGCGCCGAGACCGCGCGGATCCTCGCCGGGGTCGACGATGCTGAACGCGGCGTGCGCCGAATCGCCGCCGGGCGCAGCGGCCTGCTCCGGATCGGCCTCACCGGCACGGCGGCGTTCTCTCACCTCCCGCGGCTGGCCCGTGTTCTTCGGCAGGACCTGCCCGGCGTGGCGATGGAGATCCAGGCCGACATGCTGACACCGGAGCAATGTGAACGCCTGCGCTCCGACCGCCTCGATGTCGGACTGCTGCGCCCGCCCGCCGTCGGAGACGACATCGAACTGCGCACCGTCGACGTCGAACCGCTCGTACTCGCCGTGGCCGCCGACCACCGACTCGCCGCCGAACCCGTCGTGTCGATGACCGACCTGCGTAGTGAGGCTTTCGTCTCCTATGCCAGCCGAGACTCCGCCGTCGACGATGCGGTGCTGCGCAGCTGCAAGCGCGCGGGCTTCGTGCCGCATCGCGAACACGCTGCGCCTGGCACCGCCGTCCTGCTCGCACTGGTCGCGGCAGGGTTCGGCGTCGCGGTCGTGCCTGCGTCAGTGCGCGCGCTGCCGTTGCACGGCTTGGTGTTTCGCGATCTCGCCGACGGCGGCGCCATCGAACTCGCACTGGCATGGCGCCGCAGCAGTGACAACCCCGTCGTCGACGCGGTGCTCGACGTCGTGACGAACGCATTCACCCCCGCATCCATGGAGGCACCGTCGTGAAGATCACCGCCGTCGAGGCCATTCCCTTCGCCATCCCGTACTCCAAGCCGTTGCGGTTCGCTTCCGGCGAGGTGCACACCGCCGAACACGTGTTGGTCCGTGTACACACCGACGATGGAATCGTCGGTACTGCCGAAGCCGTGCCGCGGCCGTTCACCTACGGCGAGACCCAGACCGGCATCATCGCCGTCATCCAGCAGCTGTTCGCAACCGCGGTGATCGGTCTGACGTTGACAGAGCGGGAGGAGGTCGGCGCTCGGTTGGCGCGAACCGTCGGCAATCCGTGCGCCAAATCCGCTGTGGACATGGCCATCTGGGACGCGCTGGGCAGGACACTGGAGCTACCCGTGACCGGGCTGTTGGGCGGCTTCACCGACCGCATGCGCGTCAGCCACATGCTGGGCTTCGACGAGCCTGCCGCCATGGTCGCCGAAGCCGAGAAGATGATCGACCGCTACGGCATCACCGTGTTCAAGGTCAAAGTGGGACGTCGTCCGGTCACTCTCGACACAGCAGTCGTGCGAGCACTGCGCGAACGTTTCGGCGACGCAATCGAGCTGTACGTCGACGGAAACCGGGGCTGGACCGCAGCAGAATCGCTGAAAGCCATGCAGGAGATGGCCGATCTCAACCTGATCTTCGCCGAGGAACTGTGCCCGGCCGACGATGTGCTGGGCCGCCGGTGGCTGGTGGAGCGCATCGACGTGCCGTTCATCGCCGACGAGTCGGTGCCGACCCCAGCCGACGTGACGCGGGAAGTGCTCGGCAGATCGGCGACCGCGATCAGCATCAAAACCGCACGCACCGGCTTCACCACCTCCCAGCGCGTCCACCACCTCGCCGAGGGGTTCGGGGTGGAGGTCGTGATGGGCAACCAGATCGACGGACAACTCGGCAGCGCCTGCTCGGTCGCGTTCGGCGCCGCCTACGAATCGACGTCACGCAGGGCAGGCGAACTGTCGAACTTCCTCGACATGTCCGACGACCTGCTCACCGAATCGCTGCGGATCCGCGATGGGGTCCTTCGGGTGCCTTCGGGCTTCGGACATGGCGTCGAGATCGACGCCGACAAGCTCGCCCGCTACCGCACCGACCACTGAAACCTGCCGTGGCAGCCCCACGAAAAGATCACGAGAAAGAAGAGAGATGACATGACCACGATGGAACAACCCACCGAAGTCGCCACTGCCGCAGCGTCGGGCGCGTCCGCCACGGAGCGCTTCCAGAGCGACAAGTCGCCATTCGCGGCGGTCCGCGGCACCCCACCCGAGCGAGTCGACGCATTGGCCCGGGAGGTGTTGAGCGCCGTGCACGACACGATCCGGCGCCACCGCGTCACCTACGACGAGTACAACGCGCTCAAGGCGTGGCTCATCGACGTGGGCCAGACCGGCGAGTGGCCATTGTTCCTCGACGTATGGGTCGAGCACGTGGTCGAAGAGGTCGCCACCGATCACCGCCAGGGCAACAAGGGCACCATCGAGGGCCCGTACTACGTGCCCGGCGCGCCCGAGCACGGACCGCGCGGAACCATCGACATGCGCGCCGACGAACACGGCACCCCACTGGGGTGGACGGGGCGCATCACCTCCACCGACGGCACGCCACTGCAGGGCAAGGTCGAACTCTGGCACGCCGACAACGAGGGCTACTACTCGCAGTTCGCCCCTGGCATCCCCGAGTGGAACCTGCGGGGCAGCTTCACAACCGGTGCCGACGGCGTCTTCGAGATCACGACCATTCGCCCTGCGCCGTACCAGATTCCGACCGACGGGTCATGCGGAAAGCTGATCGCGGCGGCCGGCTGGCACCCGTGGCGGCCCGCACATCTGCACGTCAAAGTGTCCGCACCCGGCCACGAGTTGCTCACCGCGCAGCTGTACTTCCCCGGCGACGCGCACAACGACGACGACATCGCCAGCGCCGTCAAGCCCGAACTGATCCTCGATCCCCAGGTGCAGGCCGACGGCAGCCAGACCGTGGAATACAGCTTCGTGCTCGACCCCGAGCAGGGCTGACATGCGCTTCCACGTCCGCATGGACGTCAGCCTCCCGACCGACCTCGATCCGCAGGTTCGCGACGAGTTGATCGGCCGGGAGAAGGCCTACTCGCAGGATCTTCAACGGCAGGGCAAGTGGCCGCACATCTGGCGCATCGTCGGGGAGTACGCGAACTTCTCGATCTTTGACGTCACATCGAACGACGAACTGCACCAGATACTTTCGGGTCTACCCCTCTTCCCGCACATGAGGATTCACGTCACGCCGCTGGCAGTGCACCCGTCCGACGTGAACGCCTGACAGGCAGTCCGAATCGATCGGGCAATACTCCGCGCCTTGCCGCCGTCGCCACACTGTGTCAGTCGGGGAAATCCGCGCCGCGAGAGAGCGTCTGGTTGGCCCGAATGTCAGCCAGAGCTTGCTCCAGCGTGTCGATCACGGCGTCGTAGCCGCCGTTACCCAGGACCAACCGGCGTGGAGGCGGGTCTTGGGCCATTGCGGCGATCACCGCACGGGCACCGCGGCGCGGATCGCCGGGTTGCACGCCGTCCATCTCGACGAACGTTGCGCGGACCTGCTCGAGCATGTCGTGGTACTCCGGAATGGGCTCGGCGACGGGCGCGTTCGCGAAGCCGGCGTAGGCGTTGGTGCGGAACGCCCCCGGTTCGACCGCCAGCACGGAGATGCCCTGTGCGGCGACCTCGTCGCGTAGCGTCTCGGTGACGGCTTCGATGGCGAACATCGTCGCGCTGTAGTAGCCGCACCCGGGCGCCGGGACAAGGCCGGCCACCGAGGACACGTTGACGATCCACCCGTCGCCGCGGGCGCGCATACCCGGCAGCACGGCGCGCGTCACGGACAGCACTCCGAAGAAGTTCAGCTCGAACATCGCCCGCAGCGCGGATTCGTCCATCCCCTCGATCGATCCGAACCAACCGCGGCCGGCGTTGTTGACCAGCACGTCGATACCGCCGAAGCGCTCCTCAGCCGTCTGCACCGCGCGCCACACCTGCTCGGGATCGGTGACGTCCATCGGCGTGACGAAAACGCGGTCGCCGTACCGCTGCGCCCACGTGGCCAGTTCCTGCGGGCGCCGGGAGGTGAGCACCACCTGGTTGCCCGCCTCCAGTGCCGCCTCGGCGAACGCCACCCCGAAGTTGCCGGGTGTGCCCCGGTGATGAACCAACGCTTGCTCATGGCTCGATCACCACCCGGGTGATCAGCGTGCCGTCGAGCGTGGCCCGGCAGTGCGGTCCCTTGTAGTCGTGGCCCTCATCGGTGACCACGGCATCGGTGGCGAGCGTGGCCGACGCTCGATCCACCTCACGGGCATCGAGCGCGGTCATGAACGTTCTCACGGTGTCCGGGAGTGCATCCCAGTCTGTGGTGTCGGTCATGGCCCCACGATGGAGGTTGCCGTAACGGGAAGGTCAACCCCTGGGCGGACACATCATCGAGAGACGCGCCGTGATGTTGACCTTGCCCCAAGGGGAGACTTCAGGATGGTGTCACCCGACAGGGCAGGGTGACGGATCACGCAGGAGGATGCCATGGGCGCACGGGTCTCGATCGGTGACTTCGCGGTGATGACCAGCCTGAGCAGGAAGGCGCTGCGGCACTACCACGACATCGGCATTCTCGAACCAACCCACATCGACTCCCACACCGGTTACCGCTTCTACGACACCAGCCAGGTCGATCATGCACACATCATCCGACGGTTCCGATCTCTCGGTATGTCCATCCCCGACATCAAGGCGCTGCTGAGCACCGACGACGCCGCGGCCCGCACCGAGATCATTTCGACCCACCTCGAACAGATGGAGGCTCAGCTGCAACAGACTCGGGACACCGTTGGCGCGTTGCGCGAACTGCTTTCTCCCGTACGCACCCCCGCCTCTGTGGAGGTGCGCCGTGAACCCGCGCTCGCCGTGTGGTCCGTCGGCGCCACCATCGAGGTCTCTGAGATCGACAGCTGGTTCGGGGAGGCGCTGGGGAAGCTGCGCGATGCACTAGCCGTCGCGGAGGGCGCGCCTTCCGCGGTCGTGCCCGGCGGCCTCTACGACCGAGCGTTGTTCCTCGAATCCCGCGGGGAGGCGAAGTTATTCGTCGCAGCTCCGCAATCCGCGGAGCCCCCGAAAGGCATCTGTGCCGAGGGGCTACCCCAGGCCGAGTTCGCGGTGCTCACCCACTCCGGTGGTCACGACGGCATCGACCGCAGTTACGCGGCGCTGGGAACATACGTCAACGAGCGTCTGATCAGCCATCAGGGGCCGATCCGCGAACACTACCTCGGTGCAACTGTCTCCGAACCAACGGAATTCACCGCCACCGAGATCTGCTGGCCGATCTTCAGCACCACCCCGAGTGGCGATGCCCGCTTCGACGGATGAGGTCGTCGACGTAACGTGCACGCTCAAACGTATGGCCCGGTGTGCTCGTACCGGATCGCCCAGGATGCGGATAGTCCCTCCGCTGGAGCCAACCACCGCAGCCCGATACCGCTGTTCAGCGCGTTGGCTTGTGCCGTCATGGGCTCGAGTGCGATCGCGGTGACGCGACCACCGTCTTTCGGGAACTCACGAGTGATGAAGACGTGCAGGAAGCCGAACTGCGGGTCGGCCCAGACCGAGACAGTGCGCCCGTCGGGCGAGCGCAGGGTGTGCGTATCGCCGGAGATGACCCAGCAGTCATCGAGGTCGAGGTCGGCAACAGGACGACCGAGGCGCAGGTCCCACGCGGTGCCATCCACCGGTGTCGCTCCCACGGGTATGAGTTGGTCGTCGACGTCGACGTGGTAGCGCCCGTTCACGGTCAGCGTCAACCGGTCGACTGGGACATCGCCGATGGACAGAAATGGATGTGCACCGAGAGCCGCTGGTGCACAGTTTGATCCGACATTGCGGATCGTGTGCGTTGCCGTCAATCCCGAGCGCGTCAGGCGGTACTGCACAGTGGTGTCGAGGTCGAACGGGTAACCATCCTGGTACCGGATCGGTGCGGCGAGGGTCACCGAGAACATCGAGTGCTCAACACACTGATACTCGACGGCGCAGAGCAACCCGTGAAGCGCGGAGTTCGTTTCCGGGTCGGTGATGTCGAGCTGCAACGAGCGGCCGTCATGATTCCATCGACCGTCCCGCACGCGGTTCGGCCACGGCACCAGGGTCTTTCCGCAGTAGAACGGCGCCGAGCGGTGACTGTCGAAGCCGGGGGTGAGCTCGACGTCGTCGACCGAAAGGCATCGAACGGCGGCGCCGACTCCCGAGATCACGCCGCGGACCACTCGGCCTGCCGAGGCGAGCAGAAGTTCGTAGTCGGTCTCCGTTGCCGGCCTCACGTCATCGCCTCAACTGTCGCAGGCACCGCGGCCGGAACGCGTGCGGGTGATGGTGGGTTCAGGGTAGGCGGCGGCTCGCATCTGTTCGTGCACAGCGGCAACGACCGTCTCCACCTCGTCAGCGGCAACCAGTGCGATCACACAACCCCCGAAGCCGCCTCCGGTCATCCTCGCTCCCAGCGCGCCTGCCCGCACCGCCGCAGCGGCGATCAGATCGATGTGGTCGGTGGTGATCTCGAAGTCGTCCCGCATCGAGGAGTGCGAGGCGTTCATGAGCTGTCCGAACGCGGCGAAGTCGCCGGCCTCGAGTGCCGCGACGCTGTCGAGGACGCGTGAATTCTCGGTGATGATGTGCCGGGCGCGACGGGCGTCGCCGGGATCCGGAACGTCCGCCAGGGCGGCCACGCCCCGGCTCTGCACATCTCGCAGCGAGGACACGCCCAGCGCGACGGCGGCGCGCTCGCACGACTCGCGGCGGGCCGCGTACTCGCCGCCTGCGTGCCGATGGGTGGCACGGGAGTTGATCAGTAGCAGCGCCACACCGTGGGCATCGGGGTCGAAAGGCACCGAGCGGAGGGTCGGTTGGCGGAAATCGATGAGCTGCGCCCGCCGCGGCTCGGCGTAGAGGATGGCCAGTTGATCCATCAGGCCCGTCGGAGCGCCGACGTAGCCGTTTTCCGCCAGAGAGGCGATGCGGGCCTGCTCGAGACGGTCGACCCGCCGACCGGTCGCGCTGAGTATCGCTCCCAGCACGGCGCACTCGAGTGCCGCCGACGACGCCAGGCCGGACCCCATCTCGACGCCACCGGAGATCGACATCGCACCGCCGGGTACGGGGTGACCCGCGCGCCGCATGGCCCAGACGATCCCGGCCACGTACGCCGCCCAACCGGTGACGGCGCCCGGAATCGTGTCGAGCGGAAACTCGACCGGGACGGCGGTGCGGTCGCTGCGGACGACCATGGTCTTGACCGCGGCGGCCTCGAACGTCACGGCAGTGCGCTCGGGCAGCGCGATCGGCAAGGCGAAACCCATGTTGTAGTCGGTGTGCTCGCCGATCAGATTGATTCGTCCCGGCGCCGAGTAGTAGACCGTTGTCACAGCTGCCGCAATATCTCGGCGAGGGACTCGGGCGTGACGTCGTTGATGAACGCACCCATGACGGACTCCGAACTCGCCAGGTACTTCAGCCGGGTGGCGCTGCGTCGCGTCGAGATGACCTGCGCGTGAAAACGCCCTTCGCGCTGAGACCCGATATCGGTGTACTGGTGCAGCGCCGCCATGTACGGCAGCGGCTCGGAGTACATGCGGTCCAGCCGCTGCAGCACCGTCCGGTACATCTCGGTGAACCCGTCCAGTTCGGCGTCGTCGAGGTCGAGCAGGTTGTGCACCGGCCGATTCGGGAAGATGTGCACCTCGACGGGCCAGCGTGCCGCGAACGGCACGAAGGCGGTGAAGGCATCGGAGCGGGCCACGATCCGCGCGCCTGAGGAGATTTCGTGCTCGAGGAGGTCGGTGAACAGGTTGGTGCCGTGCAACGCGCGGTGCGCGTCGGCCTGCCGTAGCGTCGCCTCGGTGTGCGGCGTGACGTAGGGGTAGCCGTAAATCTGCCCGTGCGGATGGCTGAGGGTGACTCCGATCTCCTCGCCGCGGTTCTCGAAGCAGAACACTTGCTCGATTCCATTGCGGCTCAGCAGGTCACGGGTGCGATGGCGCCACACGTCGACGACGAGTCGGGCTTGCCGGTAGTCGAGATCGGCGAAGGATCCGGTGTGATCGGCGGAGAAACAGACCACCTCGCAGCGTCCGTGGCTCGGTTCGCAGACGAAACCCCGGCCGGGCTCGGCGGGCAACCGGAACGCGGACCCGTCGGCGCCGCAGAGGCTCGCGAAGCGGTTCTCGAAGACCACCACATCGTAGTCTGGAGCGGGGATCTCACTGGTCAGTCCGGTGGGGCCCGGGCAAAGCGGACACTGGTCGGCGGCCGGTTTGTACGTGCGATCCTGACGCAACGCCGCGATGATCACCCACTCACCGGAGATGTGATCGAAGCGCAATTCCGACCGCGTTCCTCGATGGGCGGGCAGCGACCGCCGGTCCACGACCGGGGCGCAATGGTGGCCGGGAAGGTCGAAGAAGAGGAGCTCGCGCCCATCGGCGAGCGTCCAGCGCGTCGGGGTGGTGGTCACTGGTTGGTAGCGGAGCGGGGCGCCCCTGCCGCATCTGCACGAGAAGCGTTGTGGCGTAGCGCCAACCACGGCTTTCGCCGCATCTGCTCGGCTTCGGCCGCCCGAACCGCGAGGATCTGCTGATAGCGCTGCACCAGCTGGTCTCGGGTCAACCCGAACTCCGGCAGCACCTCGTCGGCGGGCGGCCCGCCGTACGGCGCCCAGCTGCGCATGAACGTGACGATGTCGTGTGCGAACCGGTCTGCGATGTCGCCACTGGACACGTCAGGACCCGCCCTTCTTCTTGTTGTAGATGTCGAAGCCGACCGCGGCCAGCAGCACCAGCCCCTTGATCACCTGCTGCACATCGCTGCCGATGCCGATCAACGACATCCCGTTGTTCAGCACGCCGAGGACGAAACCGCCGATGATGGCGCCCAACACCGTTCCCACGCCGCCCGAGGCCGATGCGCCGCCGATGAACGCCGCGGCGATGGCTTCCAGTTCCATGCCGATTCCGGCCTGCGGTGTCGCCGAGTTGAGCCGCGCCGCGAAGAGCAGACCGGCCAGTGCGGACAGCAAACCCATGTTGACAAAAACCAGGAACGTCGTGCGCTTGGTCTTGACGCCCGAGAGCCGGGCCGCAGCCTCGTTGCCGCCCACGGCGTAGACCTGACGCCCGAACACGGTGCCGCGCATGATGAATGCGTAGATCACGAAGGCCACGGCCAGGATGATGCCGACGACGGGAACACCGCGGTAGCTCGCCAGCAGCAGCGTGAAGGCGGCCAGCGCGGCGACGATCGCGGCACACTTGAAGAGGAACCAACCCAGCGGCGCCACGTCGAATCCGTAGCGGGACTGGGTGCGTCGCTGCCGCACCTGTTGCCACACGGCGGCCACCATGACGAGCAGTCCGAGGATGACCGTCGGCCAGTGGTACAGGCTGTTGCCGCCGAGTTCGGGCAGGAATCCGCTGCTGACCTGGCTGAAGCTGCGCGGGAACGGGGCGATGGACTGGCCCTCCAGCAGGTACTGCGTCGCCCCTCGGAAGACCAGCATGCCCGCCAGCGTCACGATGAACGACGGGATACCGACGTAGGCGATCCAGAAGCCCTGCCACGCTCCGATCACCGCCCCCAGCAGCAGGCACAGCGCCACCGCCACGGGCCATGGCATGTCGTTTCGAATCATCAGGACGGCGGACATCGCGCCGACGAACCCGGCGATCGACCCGACCGACAGATCGATGTGGCCTGAGATGATCACGATGACCATCCCGATCGCCAGGATCAGGATGTAACCGTTCTGCTGGACGATGTTCGTCACATTGAGCGGCTTGAGCAGAATGCCGCTGGTCCAGACCTGGAACAGGATCACGATCACCGCGAGCGCGACGACCATGCCGTACTGCCTGACGTTGCCACGCAACGCAGACCGCAGTCGTTCGGTGAGGCTTTCGGAGGGAGGCGGCGCGCCGGGGGCGCTTGGAGTCGCGTCCACCAGGGGGGTGGTGGTCATGTCGTTCGTCCCTTCATCATGTAGTGCATCAGGGTCTCCTGCGAGGCGTCCTCGCGGGCCACCTCGCCGGTGAGTCGGCCCTCGTTGAGGGTGTAGATGCGATCGCACAGGCCCACCAGCTCGGGCAGTTCGGAGGAGATGACGATCACGGCCTTGCCCTGAGCGGCAAGGGAATTGATGATCTGGTAGATCTCGTATTTGGCGCCGACGTCGATTCCGCGCGTCGGCTCGTCGAGGATCAGCACGTCGGGATCGGCAAAGATCCACTTGCTCAGCACGACCTTCTGCTGGTTACCACCCGAGAGGTTGCCGGTTGTCGCCCGCACCGACGGTGCCTTGATGCGCATGTCCCTGCGGAAGCCCTCTGCGACGACCGTCTCGTCGTGCTCGTTGATCATCGACATTCGGCTGATCTTCGGTAGCGACGCCAACGTGACGCTGCGTGCGATGTCGTCCATCAGGTTGAGCCCGAAGTGTTTGCGATCCTCGGTGGCGTAAGCGATGCCATGGGCGATGGCCTCCGGCACCGTGCGGGTGCTGATCTCTTCGCCGTCCTTGTAAACCGCTCCGCCCGCTTTCTTCCCGTAGCTGCGGCCGAACACGCTCATCGCGAGTTCGGTGCGTCCGGCGCCCATCAAACCGGCCAGCCCGACGACCTCGCCGCGGCGCACGGTGAGCGATACGTCGTCGACCACCTTGCGCTGTTGATCGACGGGGTGGAATACCGTCCAGTTCTCGATGGCGAGCGCGACCTCGCCGATATCGTGCGTCTCCCGGTCGGGGAAGCGGTCGGTCATGTCGCGTCCCACCATTCCGCGGATGATGTGCTCCTCGGTGAGATCCGCGTCGACGGAACGGGTTTCGATCGTGCGTCCGTCGCGCAGGATCGTGACCGAGTCGGCGACCCGCATCACCTCGTTCAGCTTGTGGGAGATGATGATGCAGGTCAATCCCTGCCCACGGAGTTCGAGGATCAGGTCCAGCAGATGCCTGCTGTCCTCGTCGTTGAGCGCTGCGGTCGGCTCATCGAGGATGAGTAGCTGAACTTTCTTCGACAGCGCCTTGGCGATCTCGACGAGCTGCTGCTTGCCGACGCCGATGTCGGAGATGCGGGTGTTCGGACTTTCTTTGAGCCCCACACGGTCCAGCAGCCGCTGTGCGTGGGTCATGGTCTCGTGCCAGTTGATCACCCCGGCACGGTTGTGTTCGTTTCCGAGGAAGATGTTCTCGGCGATCGACAGGACCGGCACCAGCGCGAGTTCCTGATGGATGATCGCGATGCCGCGCTGCTCACTGGATCGGATGTCCTTGAAATCGCCTGGGCGGCCGTCGAAGACGATCTCGCCGTCGTAGCTGCCATGCGGGTAGATCCCGCTGAGCACCTTCATCAGGGTCGACTTGCCCGCGCCG
Organism: Actinomycetes bacterium; assembly: GCA_023415515.1. Lineage (GTDB taxonomy): Bacteria > Actinomycetota > Actinomycetes > Mycobacteriales > Mycobacteriaceae > Mycobacterium. The sequence continues at coordinate 1,168 of JAEZKH010000083.1, read as the reverse complement.
TTCTCTCCGCAGATCGCATGAATTTCGCCGCGGCGCACCGCGAGGGTGACCTCGCGGAGCGCCGTGACGTTGCCGAACCGCTTGGTGATGCCGCGCATCTCCAGCAGCGCCTCGGTCTCGCGTTCGGTCACGCGAGCTGCGCCTGCGTGTAGTAGCCGGAGTCGACGAGGACCTTCTCGTAGTTGGATTTGTCCACGCTGACCGGTTGGAGGAGGAATGCCGGAACCACCTTGACGCCGTTGTCGTAGGTCGTGGTGTCGTTGGTCTCGGGGGTTCCGCCGGTGAGTAGCGAATCAGCCATCTGGACAGCGGCTTTCGCCAGCTCGCGAGTGTCCTTGAACACGGTCTGGGTCTGCTCGCCGGCGATGATCGACTTCACCGAGGCGAGTTCAGCGTCCTGGCCGGTGACGATCGGCAGGGGATTGGCCGGAGTACCGTAACCGGCGCTCTTCAGCGCGGAGATGATGCCCACCGACATGCCGTCGTAGGGGGACAGGACGGCGTCCACACGTCCGCTGGTGTAGCTGCGGCTGAGCAGGTTGTCCATTCGGGACTGCGCCAGGCCGCCGTCCCAGCGGAGCGTCGCGACCTGGTCGAACGATGTCTGGCCGCTCTTGACCACCAGCTTGCGGCCGTCGATGTAGGGCTGCAGGACGCTCATCGCGCCCTTGAAGAAGAACGTCGAGTTGTTGTCGTCGGGTGATCCCGCGAACAGTTCGATGTTGAAGGGGCCCTTGCCTTGTGCGACGCCGAGCTTGTCGACGATGTAGGTGGCCTGCAGGACGCCCACCTTGAAGTTGTCGAACGTCGCGTAGTAGTCGACGTTCTCCGATCCGCGGATCAGGCGGTCGTAGCTCACCACGGGGATCTTGGCGTCGGCCGCGCGTTGCAGGATGTCGGTCAGCGAGGAGCCGTCGATGGGCGCGACGACCAGCACCTTGACGCCCTTGGTGATCATGTTCTCGATCTGGGACACCTGGTTCTGTACGACGTCGTCGCCGTACTGCAGATCGGTCTGGTATCCGAGAGCCTGAAACTGCTTCGCCATGTTGTCCCCGTCGGCGACCCAACGCTCCGATGACTTCGTGGGCATCGCGATGCCCACGGTGCCCGTGCGTTCCCCGGCGCCGGCGCCGCCGTCGGCCTCGGGTGGGGTCGACCGACCACA
>JAEZKH010000067.1 GCA_023415515.1 Actinomycetes bacterium | reverse complement strand
CCGTCCCGACGAGTATGTAGCGCCGTCAACCCTGGGGCCCGCGATTCCCGTAAATTTGCCTGGCAACCTGGTGCTGATTGAATACACGTCGTGGCGGAGCCGTATTTCAGCATCGAAGCGGAGCTTCCCGGCCGACTCGGACGTGCAGGAGTGATCCGAACACCGCACGGCGACATCCACACTCCCGCGTTCATCGCCGTCGGCACTCAAGCGACCGTGAAGGCCGTGCTGCCCGAAACCATGAAAGACATTGGTGCCCAGGCAGTTCTGGCAAACGCATACCACCTGTACCTGCAACCGGGTGCGGATATCGTCGCCGAGGCGGGCGGTCTGGGCGCGTTCATGAACTGGCCTGGTCCGACGTACACCGACAGCGGCGGCTTCCAGGTCCTTTCCCTCGGCGCGGGGTTCCGCAAGGTCCTCGCAATGGACACCGAGCGAGTGCAGGCCGACGACGTCATAGCGCAGGGCAAGGAACGGCTGGCCCGCGTCGACGACGACGGCGTCACCTTCACATCGCACCTGGACGGATCGACCCACCGGTTCACGCCCGAGGTCTCGATCCAGATCCAGCATCAACTCGGTGCCGACATCATCTTCGCGTTCGACGAGTTGACGACCCTGGTCAACACCCGCGGCTACCAGGAGGAATCCGTCCAGCGCACCCACCGGTGGGCGGTGCGGTGCCTCGCCGAACACCGCAGGCTCGCAGCGCTGGAATCAGACCGCCCCGCGCAGGCGTTGTTCGGAGTCGTTCAGGGCGCGCAGTACGAGGATCTGCGGCGAGAAGCCACGCGGGGCCTCGTGTCGATCGTCGACGACCACGGCGTCGGGTTCGACGGCTACGGCATCGGCGGTGCGCTGGAGAAGCAGAACCTCGCCACCATCGTCGGCTGGGTCAGCAGCGAACTGCCCCCCGACAAACCGCGCCACATGCTGGGGATCAGTGAGCCCGACGACCTGTTCGCTGCCATCGCCGCCGGCGCCGACACGTTCGACTGTGTGTCGCCGTCGCGTGTGGCCCGCAACGCCGCGGTGTACTCGGCAACCGGTCGCTTCAACATCACCGGCGCACGGTATCGCCGCGATTTCACCCCGATCGACGCCGAATGCGATTGCTACACATGCGCGCACTACACCCGTGCCTATCTGCACCATCTCTTCAAGGCAAAAGAGATCCTGTCGGCAACCCTGTGCACCATCCACAACGAGCGGTTCATCATCAGGCTCGTCGATCAGATCCGGGCGGCGATCCAGGCCGGCGAATTCGACGAGTTGCAGGCCGAGGTCCTCGGTCGCTACTACGGGGCGGATCGGGGCGTCTAGAGTTCGATCTCTTCGAGCACTCGTGCGGTCGGCGGCCCGACCAGCGCGGGCGCCGAGTCAGGCGACGACCAGATCTGGTTGATCAGCGACTCCCGGAAATCGGATGCCGCAGAAACGTTCTCGAAGCTCAAATTGATCACGACAACGTTCGGGTCGTCGGCAGGCTGGTACACCTCGGTACGCGTGACCCCCGCCGCTTCGCGGGCCTTGGCGTACTTCTTGAACCCGTCGAGCCAGACCGACAGTTCGCTGATCTCGTGCTCGATGTGCAAGACGGGCATAGCAACAGTGTGGACTACCGTTTGACGTTATGACTTCCACCTTGCTCGATTCGCGCGTCGCGGCGACCCTCAACCGGATGTTCACCGAGGCGGACGCGCAGATGCCGCTGCTCGGCGAACTGATGGGGCGTGACGCCGTGCCCGCCGAGGCGACCGCGCAGGAACGCGCCGATGCCCTGAGCGATTTCTATCTGCCGATCACTCCGGAGGCGGGCCGTCTACTGTATGCCCTGGTCAGGGCGTCGCGGCCGTCGTGTGTCGTCGAGTTCGGCATGTCGCTGGGTATCTCGGCGCTTCACCTCGCCTCGGCCGTGCGTGACAACGGCGAAGGCCGGGTGGTGACGACGGAACTGAACGCCAAGAAGGTCGAACTGGCCACGGCGAACTTCGCCGACGCCGGGCTGGACGATCTGATCACCGTGCTGCACGGAGATGCGCTCGAAACGCTGGCATCGGTCGACGAGCCGGTGCAATTCGTGCTGCTCGACGGATGGAAGGACCTCTATGTCCGGGTCCTCGAACTGCTCGAACCGAGGCTGACACCCGGTGCCGTCGTCGTCGCCGACAACACCAGCATGGAGGGCCTGCAGCCCTACCTCGACTACGTCCGTGACCCCGCCAACGGCTATGTCAGCGTGCACTTTCCGGTCCGCGACTCCGACAGCATGGAGATCTCCTGCCGCGTGTGATCACGGCACCAGTTCGGCGATGACCTCGCGTGCCGCGCGCTCGCCGGCGTCGACGGCGCCCTCCATGTAGGCGCTCCAGTACGTGGCGGTGTCGGTGGACGCCCAGTGAAGCGTCCCGATCGGCGCCGTCAGCGCGGGCCCGTACTTCGTCCACACATGCGGCCCGTGGTTGGCGTTGTAGCAGCCGCGCGTCCACTGCCGGTCGGACCATTCGCCGTCCACGTAGTGCTCCGGCCTGGCGGCCTTCGGCCCGTAGTGGCGCACCAACTCCGCCGTCATCGCCTCCCTGCGCTGCGCCTGCGGCAGCCTTCCGGCGGTGCGGGCCTCGTCGCCTTCGAGGAACAACAGGATGACGCCGTGGTCGTCACCCGGGATGCAGGTGTCGTTGGACATCCGCGCCGGACCGATGTCGGAGATCAGTTGGCCGTTGAATCCGTCTGTGCGCCAGAAAGGTTCGTCGTAGATGAAGAACGCCTTCATCGCCGAGCCGTTGGGAAGCCGCTGGGTCAGCTGGTCGCGGACACCGGAAAGCGGCGGGTCGTAGGAGATCCGGCCTGCCAGCGTCGGTGAGATCGCCACGATCGCCCGCCGTCCCCGCGCCACCAGTCCGCCGCGACAGTGCAGCGTGACGCTGTCGGCGGAGTGCTCGATCAGCAGCACGGGCGCATCGAGCACGATGTGGTCGGCGATGAGCGCCGCCAGTCGCTTCGGGATCTCGCTTGTGCCACCGACGAATCTGGTGGTTTGTGCACCGCCCTCTGACTCCGCGTACAGGTCGGACGTCACCCCGCACGTCTGAATGGTGAAGAGCAGGTGCAGGAACGACACCTCGGCGGTCGGCACGGCGAGGATGCCGACGGTGCAGATCTCCAGCAGCGTGCGCGCGACCACCGAGAGGCCCTGGGCGTCGTACCACGCGCCCGCGGTGATCGCATCCCATTCGGTCGCTCTCGGTGCCTGCCACGGCGCCTCGACCGGAACCTCGGCGGCGAGGACGTCGAGGCGGCGCAGCACCAACTCGAGTTCCTTGAGTTCGGATGCGAACCGGGCGTGAAATGCGTTCTCGCGCAATACTCCGGCGCCGCCAAGCTCGTAGGACGTCTCGCCCTCGTCGTACTGCGGATAGGTCTGCACCCCGAGTTCTTCGGCCAGCCGGAACATCCGGTGATGGGTGTCGCCGATCCACTGCGCACCCAACTCGACCGTAACGCCGGGGATCACCTCTTCGGTGAGGATGCGACCACCGACGCGTTCGTCGGCCTCGAGCACCAGCGGCGTCAGCCCGGCTTCGAGCACCTTTCTGGCGGCGATCATTCCCGAGATACCGGCACCGACGATGACGACGTCGGCCTCGTGGCTCTCAGCCATGGATTCCTGACCTTCCTGCCCACACTCCGCCCGCGACCCTTTCCGCCAGCGTGCGTGTTCGCTTGGCGACACGCCGAGATTTCACCGTAGTTTGCGCACGCTCGCGGTGCGAGATGCGCAGGTGACAGGCGTACGGCTGACCGTCAGAGCGGGTTGAGGATGCGATCGAGGAATTGCCGTGTCCGCTCCTCCTTGGGGTCGCCGATCACCTCCGCGGGTGGACCCTGCTCGAGAATCACCCCGCCGTCGGTGAACAGCACCTGATCGGAAACCTGCTTTGCGAACTGGATTTCATGCGTGACGATCACCAGCGTCCAGCCTTCGACCGCCAGATCCCTGATCACCGAAAGCACTTCGCCGACCAGTTCGGGATCCAGCGCCGACGTGGGTTCGTCGAACAGCACAACCTTGGGCTTCAGCGCAAGCGCCCGCGCGATGCCGACCCGCTGCTGTTGGCCGCCGGACAGCTGAAACGGGTACTGGTCGCGTTTCTCGGCGAGACCGACCTGCCCCAGCAGCTCGACAGCATCGGACACCGCCTCGTCCCTCGGTCGTTTCTGCACGACCACCGGGCCCTCGATGATGTTCTCCAACACGGTTTTGTGCGGAAACAGGTTGTGCGCCTGGAACACAAAGCCGCTCTGCGCCCGGTAGCGCCGTAACTGATCCTTACTCACCGGCTTGGAGAAATCGATCTCGACGCCGTCCTCGCCACCCACCTTGATGACGCCGGCGTCAGGTACGTCGAGGGCATTGAGTGCACGCAGCAGCGTGGTCTTGCCCGAACCGGACGGTCCGATGATGGTGGTGGCCGTACCGCGCGGCACGACGAACGAGACACCCTTGAGCACTTCGTTGTCACCAAAGGCCTTGTGCACGTCCTGGGCGACGATCCTGTTTTCGCGAGGCTGCGTCATCGCGCCACATACCTTTCCAGTCGGTGTTCGAGACGGCCCTGACCGAAGGAGAGAACCAGGCAGACGACCCAGTAGTAAACGGCCGCAGTGAGATACAGAGCGAGGAACTCGAACTTCGGTGCGGCGATGATCTGCGCTTGCCGCAGTAGTTCGGTGACGAGGATCGTCGACGCGAGCGAAGTGTCCTTCAGCAACGAAATCAGTGTGTTGGACAGCGGCGGCACGGCGACGCGGGTGGCCTGCGGCAGGATGATGCGGCGCAGCGCGCCGACGTAGTTGAGGCCGATCGTTTCGGCCGCCTCCCACTGCCCCTTGGGGATGCTCTGAATGGACGACCGGATCACCTCCGCGGCATATCCACCGACGTTCAACGAGAACGCGATGATCGCGGCCGGCCACGGGTCGATCTTCACGCCCAGTTCGGGCAGCGCGTAGAACACGATGAACAACTGCACGAGCAACGGGGTGCCGCGGATCACCGAGATGTAGAACCTGGCGGCGTTGGTGAGGACGACATTGGTCGACAACCGGGCCAGCGCGACCGCGAGCGCGATCACGATGCCGATCACGAAGCTGATGATCGTCAGCGGAATCGTCTTGGTGATCGTGGCTTTGGCCAGCGGGCCGAGGCTGTGCAGGATCAACTGCGAGGTCGACTGGTTGGCGTCGGGTGCGGGCGCAGGTGTCTCGGGACCGCCGGAGGCGTTGGCTTTCAGGTACTTCTTGGAGATGTCGGCGAGGGTGCCGTCGGCCCGCAACTCGTCGAGCGCCTTGTTCAGGTCGGGCAGCAGCCCGCTGTTCTTCTTGGCGGCGAAGCCCTGTTCGCTGGGTTCGTCGCCGGCCTTACCCGCGATCTTGACCGCATTGTCACCGGTCTCGGCGAGGTAGGCGTACACGGCGATGCTGTCGTTGACCACGACATCGACCCGGCCCTGGTTGAGCAGTTTGATCGCCTGGGTGAAACCCTCGACCGCCTCCACCCTTGCGCCGGCCTTCCTGGCCACCTCCGACCAGTTGCTGGTTGCGTTCTCGGCAGCCACCTTGCCCTTCAGGTCGGCGAGGCTCTTGATCGAGTTGTCGTCGGCGCGGGTGACGATCACACCTTCGCCGATCGAGTAAGGCTCCGACAGATCGTATTTGGCCTTGCGTTCGTCGTTGATCGTCACCTCGTTGGCGACGATGTCGAAACGGTTCGCCTCGAGTGCGGCGAACATGGCGTCCCACGGCGTCTCGACGAACTCGACTCGCGCGCCGAGTTTGTCCGCTACCGCCTTGGCCACGTCGACGTCATAGCCCACGAGCTCGCCGGAGGCGGCGTCGTGATAGCTGAACGGGGAGTAGACACCCTCGGTGCCGACACGAAGCACGCCGGACGCTTTCACCTGGTTCTCGCCGGACGATCCGGCACACGCGGCAAGCAGCAGCAGCGAGGAAAGGAGCATCAGGGCCAGCACGGGTTTTCTGACAGAGCTCACCGGCGGACGCTAGCAAGTCGTCGAGTGAACGCAAAGAGTTCTGCTCAGACGTGCCGATATATATGATCTGCGCGCAATGCCGGAAGAACTGAACGCCGAACAAGCCGCCGCACGAATGCGCCCCGTCGACACGCTGGGCATACCGCTCGGCCCGGGCCAGCCGCCCGCCTTCCTCCGCGCGCTCGGCGAACGCGAGGACTGGACCGATCTGTCGGTCTACGGTGCACTGCTGGCTGTCGGGACCGAGCTGTTCTCGCGCACGGGCGTGCGTTATCTCTGCGGGTTCTACGGCCCGCTCGAGCGTGCGCTGCGCGACGCAGGCGCCGACATCGACTTCACCCCGGCCGACTTCCGCCGCTTCGGCCCGCTGCTCGAACGGCAGGCGCCGCGCGTGATGACGACGGTCGCGACGCCGCCCGATTCCGACGGCTGGTGCTCGCTGTCATTGCATGCGGGCGCAACCATCCCCGAGTTGCATCGCGCCGGAGCCGACCCCGACCGGCTTCTCGTCGTCGAGGTGTCCGACAATTTCCCTCGCACCTTCGGGCTCGGCGAGACGCACCGGCACGCCGTGCACGTCGACGAGATCGACATCTTGGTGCGCTCCGCCGATGCGCCCCTCGCGCTGCCCGGTGGTGACGCGCCCCCGAGTGACGTCGACAAGGAGATCGCCAGGCACACGGTCGATTACATTCCGTCCGGCGCGTCGCTGCAGACCGGTATCGGCTCGATCCCCAACCAGATCGCGGTGTTGCTGGCCGAAGGCGACGGCGAGAACTACGGGTTGCACAGCGAGATGTTCACCGACGGCTGCATGAAGCTGCACCGCGCAGGCAAGGTGACCAACACCGGCAAAGGGCGGTACGAAGGGGTCAGCGTGACGACGTTCGCCTTCGGCTCGGCCGAATTGTACGAATGGCTGGACGGCAATACCGATGTGGCGTTTCTTCCCGTCGAGATCGTCAACGCACCAGACGAGATCGCCGCCAACGACACGATGGTCTCGATCAACGGTGCTCTTGCCATCGACATTCACGGACAGGTGGTGGCCGACACGATCGACGGCGGCCAGTTCAGCGGGATCGGCGGCGCCGAGGACTTCGTGGCGGGAGCGGGTCTCGAACTCTCGGACCGCTCGCTGATCTGTCTGCCGTCGACGTTCACCAAGGACGGCGAGTTGCGGTCGCGCATCGTGCCGTGGTTCGGCCCCGGCGCCGTGATCACGACGCCACGACATCAGGTCGACGTGATCGTCACCGAATACGGCGCGGCCGAGTTGGAAGGCAAGACCGTGCGAGAACGCGGGGAAGCCCTTGCCGCGATTGCACATCCACAGTTCAGAGATCAGTTGGCGGCTGCGGCCGACCGCGCGACGTACGGCCGTTCGCCTGTCACGTAGGAGAGTAGATCCACGGGTCGCGCGGCAGTGCTGCGGGATCGAACTGTCCCAGCATGTCGTCGAGGCTGCCGGCCCGCCAGCCCAGCGATTCTGCGATCTGCCCGATTGCGCGGCCAACGCCGATCTCCGACAGCGTGATCGCGCCGTCGCGCTTGGCCAACCGCGCGCCATCGGCGTTGAGCACGAGCGGCACATGCGCGTAGATCGGTTCGGGATGACCGAGCAGCGTCGCGAGGTAGGCCTGCCGCGGCGAGGAGGCCAGCAGATCATCACCGCGGACCACCTGATCCACGCCCGTCGCAGCGTCGTCGACGACGACCGCGAGGTTGTACGCCGCCACCCCGTCCCCGCGGCGCACCACGAAATCATCGACGACGCCGGTGAATTCGCCGTGCAGCAGATCGTGCACGGTGTATGTGCCGACGTCGCTTCGCAGACGCAGCGCCGGTGGCCGGCCCGTTTCTCGGCGGCGATCCAGACGCTGGACGTCGGTCAGATCGCGGCAGGTCCCTGGGTAGGCACCCTGCGGTGCATGGGGTGCACGAGGCGCCTGCTGGATGTCCTTTCTGCTGCAATAGCATTCGTACAGCAGATCTCGTTCGACGAGTTCGTCGACGACGTCGTCGTAGCGGCGCCGGTGGTGGGTCTGCCACTCGGCGGGTTCGTCCCACGTCAGCCCGATCGCCGCGAGGTCATCCAGTTGGCGAGCCGCGATATCGGCGTGCGTCCGGTCGTCGAGGTCGTCGACGCGCATCAGAAAGCGGCGGCCCGTGGTACGGGCGAACAGCCACGCCAACACCGCGGTGCGAAGGTTGCCGATGTGCAGATCGGCAGAGGGGCTGGGCGCGAACCGGCCCGCGCCGCTGAAGGTCACACCCGAAATCTAGCCGAGGTCAGTCCCGCTCCCACGGAGCGGTGTCACCCATCTTCTTGTAGTACTTGGCCAGGTGGTTCTTCGCCCGGTCGGCGTCGTCGGACGGTATGTCGATCCCGCCACGGGCGCCGTCGAGGATCGCACCCGCCGACATCACCCCGCGCGGCACCGCTTCGAGCTTGCCGTTGACCACATCGGCGATCAGCAGCTTGTACGCGGTGAAGTTCTCCTTCTTGGCGTTGTCGTACCAGAGATGGGCATCGCGATACTTCTGGTTGGGCCCGTCCTCGGCGTCGGCCCACTTGCGGACTCGTTTCTCGGCGGCATCACCGTCCCACTCCCGGTCCCGGTCAGCGAGCGGCAGGTCTTGGAATGCTGTTACGGACATGCATTCCGGGTGCCCGTTCGGAGTGTCGCCAAACCGGCCGCCAGGCCGTCGAGCGCCTCGTCGACGTGGTCTTGCCACCGTCCCGCTTGGATGCGGTGCACCGCCGAGTCACCTTGGAATGCGCTGGAAATGACGATGTCGGGGTTCAGCGTGCGCAGCAACCGCAGACTTGTGGCCAACGCGTCGGCGTCGCTGATGCCCGCGATGTAGCCCGCCCACCAGTTCCCAGCCGCGCCCTGAATGAGGGTGTCACCGGTGAAGAGGTAGCTGCCGTCGGCGCCGTCCACCAGGTAGCAGGTGCTGCCAGGGGAGTGCCCCGGTGTCGGGATGACCTCGACGCCGTTGACGTCGACGTGGCGGCTGCCCAGTGGGACGTCGACGTGTGCGTGTTGCCCGATGTCGAGGAGTTCGGCGACCGGTGCGTGCAGCGTCGAACCGAAATGGTCGGCGATCTTCGCCAGCATCGGGCCGGCCTCGTCGCGGTGTGACAGGTACTGGTGGGTGACGCCGCCGAGTTCGGCGAGTGCTGCGAAGTCGTCATCGGTTGCGGTGGAGTAGAACAGCGCGTTTCGGCCGGTCCACAGGTACGCGTGGGTGGTGAGTCCGGGTAAGGGTGAATCGGTGCGGGTCTGATAGAGGTCACTCAGCACGTGTTTCATGGGACCACTGTGCAACCTCAACACACGTTGAGGTCAAGGGGTCGAGGGTCGGCAGGCAGGTGCTTGTCTACTTTCACACGTGGCACGACGGCAAGCCCCGCAAGCCGTTTGCGACAAACGGCGAGCAGGTCCGCCTCGATGGACGGCCGACGGCGCAGTGGTCCCCGCTAGCGACCTAACCCGGGCACGATATCGCCGAGGGCGAACGTCACCGGCCGGTCGAGTTGGTCGTAGGTGCACGAGCGCGGATCGCGGTCGGTTCGCCAGCGATTGAATTGCGCTGTGTGACGGAATCTTTCGCCTTCCATGTGGTCATAGCGGACCTCGACGACCCGCTCCGGTCGCAGCGGCACGAACGACAGGTCCTTCCCGGCGTTCCAGCGTGAGCCGCCTCCGTATCGGCGCACGACGTCCGGATCGGCGTCGGCTGCCCAGTTCCACGGGTGGTCCTCGAACGTCGTGACGAGCGGTTGCAGCTCGGTGAGCAGTTCGCGTCGCTTCGCCATCGGGAACGCACCGATCACCCCGACGGAGGCCAACGTGCCGTCGTCTCTGTAGAGCCCGAGCAGCAGCGAGCCGACGGCGTCGGCGCCGGACTTGTGCAGCCGATACCCGGCCACGACGCAGTCCGCGGTCCTGGCGTGCTTGACCTTGAACATCACGCGTTTGTCCGGCTGATACGGGATGGCCAGTGGTTTGGCGACGATCCCGTCGAGCCCGGCGCCCTCGAACTCGGTGAACCACCGCTGCGCCACGGCGATGTCGGTGGTGGCAGGGGTGAGGTGAAACGTCGGACCGGCGTCGGCCAGCGCGGCGACGAGGGCCGCGCGGCGCTCGCGGAACGGCCTGCCCGTGTAGTCGTCGTCGCCGAGGGCCAGCAGATCGAACGCGATGAACGCCGCGGGCGTCTGCTCGGCGAGCAGCCTCACCCGCGACGCGGCCGGGTGCAGCCGCAGCTGCAAAGCCTCGAAGTCCAGCCCGCCGTCGGTCGCGATGACGATCTCGCCGTCGATGACGCAGCGCTGCGGCAGTTCGGTGACCGCCGCACGGACCAGTTCGGGGAAGTAGCGGGTCATCGGGCGTTCGTTGCGACTCCCCAGTTCGACCTCGTCGCCGTCCCGGAAGCAGATCGAACGGAAGCCGTCCCACTTCGGCTCATACGAGGCGCCGGGCGGGATGGCGGTCACCGATTTGGACAGCATCGGCGACACCGGCGGCATGACGGGCAGCTCCACCCGCCCATTCTTGCCATCGATGAGATTGCCGTGTGTCGGCGGTCTGGATCAGGATGGAAGCCGTGGATCTCCCCGTGCAGCCACCCTTGGAGCCGATGCTGGCGAAAGCCCAGGCGAAGGTGCCCGACGACCCGGGGGTGTGGTCCTACGAGCCGAAATGGGACGGCTTTCGCGCCCTGGTGTTCCGCGACGGCGACCAGGTCGTGCTGCAGTCCCGCAACGGGAAGGATCTCGGCCGCTACTTCCCCGAGGTTCTCGACGCGCTGCGCACCGAGATCGCGCCGCGCTGCGTGCTCGACGGTGAGGTGGTCGTGCCGCGCGAGATCGCGGGGCGGACCCGGCTGGACTGGGAATCGCTGAGCCAGCGCGTGCATCCCGCGGCCAGTCGGATCAAGAAGCTGTCCGAGGAGACCCCGGCGCACTTCATCGCGTTCGACGCGCTGGCCACCGGCGACGCATCGCTGCTGAAGGAATCGTTTCGGGTCCGCAGGCGCGCGCTGCTGGAATCGGTCCGCGAAAAAGACTGGTGCCACGTCACCCGTACCACCGAGGATCCGGCGCTCGGCGCGCGGTGGCTCGAGGAGTTCGAGGGCGCGGGTCTGGACGGCGTGATCGCCAAGCGGCTCGACGGCCCTTATCTGGCGGGCAAGCGGGAGATGGTCAAGGTCAAACATGCCCGCGACGCCGACTGCGTCGCGATGGGCTACCGCATCCACAAGAGCGGCGAGGGTGTCGGGTCGATCCTGCTCGGGCTCTACCGCGACGACGGTGAGCTTCAGATGGTCGGCGGCGCAGCCTCGTTCAGCGCGAGGGACCGCCAGAAGTTGCTCGCCGAGCTGGAACCGTTGCGCGAGGGTGACGACATGCGGGAGGGCGATCCGAGCCGGTGGAACTCGGCGGCCGACAAGCGCTGGATTCCGGTGCGACCCGAGCGGGTATGCGAGGTGGCCTACGACCAGATGGAGGGCAACACCGAAGCCGGAGCCGGGCGGTCGGCGACATCGGGGCTCGGCCGGCGTTTCCGGCACGCCGTCAAGTTCGTGCGGTGGCGTCCCGATCGCGAGCCGTCGAGCTGTACCTTCGACCAGCTCGACGTCCCGTTGAACTACGACCTCTACGACGTGTTGGAGTCCTGAGATGGCAAGCAAGGCAGAGGAGATCGACGTCGGCGGGGTGGCCGTGCGGCTCACCAACCGGGACAAGCCCTATTTTCCCAAGCTCGGCGCGAAGGGCACCAAGGGCGCCTTGTTCGACTACTACCTCTCGGTCGCCGACGTGATGGTGAACCTGTTGCGGGACAGGCCCGTTCACCTGCAGCGCTTCCCCGACGGCATCGACGGCGAGGAGATCTATCAGAAGAGAGTGCCGCAGAAGCACCCGGACTACCTGCAGACGTGTCGGATCACGTTTCCGTCGGGCCGCACGGCCGACGCGCTGAAGGTGACCCATCCGTCGTCGATCGCCTGGGCCGCCCAGATGGGCACCGTCACCCTGCATCCGTGGCAGGTGCGCTGCCCGGACACCGAGCATCCCGACGAACTGCGCATCGACCTCGACCCGCAACCCGGCACCGGGTTCGCCGAAGCCAGTGCGATCGCCGTCGACGTGCTCAAACCGCTGCTCGACGAGCTCGGGCTGATCGGCTTTCCGAAAACCTCAGGCGGCCGAGGGGTGCACGTGTTCCTGCGGATCAGACCCGACTGGGATTTCATCGCGGTTCGCCGTGCGGGGATCGCACTGGCCCGCGAAGTCGAACGGCGGGCACCCGATGCCGTCACGACGTCGTGGTGGAAGGAGGAGCGCGGAAGGCGGCTGTTCATCGACTACAACCAGAACGCCCGCGACCGGACATTCGCCTCCGCCTACTCGGCGCGCAAAACCCCCATCGCGACGGTGTCGATGCCGCTGCCGTGGGAAGAGTTGCGTGATGCCGATCCCGACGACTACACCATCGACACCGTGCCCGGTCTGGTGAAGAAGCGCGGCGACGCGATGGCCGACATCGACGCCGTCGCGCAGTCGATCGGCCCGCTGCTGGAGATGGCAGAGGCTGACGAGCAGCGCGGTCTCGGGGATCTGCCGTATCCGCCCAACTACCCGAAGATGCCCGGCGAGCCACCGCGGGTGCAGCCCAGCAAGAAGGTGGCCGCCAACTGGGACGCGGACGGAAATCCCGTCAAGGACACGTGACGTCCTGACGCGCGACGCGCGGACCGCTCATTCGTAGGGAAACACCGGATATTTGCCGGGGCGCCGTCGGCCTAGCATCGCACTCCATAACGGTTTGCGAAATCTGCACCATGGAGAGGAGCTCGTCATGCGGTGCACCATCGGAAGGCCGGTCGCTGTGTTCGCGGCCGCGG
>JAEZKH010000054.1 GCA_023415515.1 Actinomycetes bacterium | reverse complement strand
GCCGTCGACCCGCAACCGGGCGGCGATGGCGCTGCTGGCGATCGCGGGGACGGTGCCCGTGTTGTGCACGTCGATCGCGCTGGCGCCCGCGGTGGCCGCCCTGATGGCTGTCGGGCTTTCGGCGGCGCTGTTGACCGTCGTGCTCGTCGGCGACCGGCTGCCCGGTGTCACCGCGGGCGTCCGGTGGATCTGGTCCGCGGGCTCGGCGGTATCGGCGTTGATCGCGGTGACCGTTGCCTTTGACGGCGAGATCGCCGCGCCGGTACTCCTGGCGATGGCTGTGGTGGTCACCGTCGCCGGGCGTCGGGACGTCGTCGCGCGCGTGGTGGCCGTCGGGTTCGGAATCGTCGGGGGACTGCTCTATCTGGCATACGCGCCGCCCACTGCACTGGTTCGCGCCACACCCGTGTCGACACCCGACGCGGTCGCGATCCTGGTCGCCAGCGTCCTGGTGATCGTCGCGGTGCTGGCCACAATCTGGTCGTGGAACGGTCGAGGGGCCCTGGACGGCGACGCGGTCCGCGTCCTGCTGGCCGGTCTCTCGGTGGTCATCGTCTACGCGGTGACGACGTTCACGGTCACCGCCGGTGTGCTGGCGGGCGGTGAGAACGGCGGATTCTTCGCCGGTCACATGGCCGCGACGATCTGCTGGATCGCGATGGCGGCCGCGCTGTTCGTATACGCCGCCCGACGGCCGCGCGATGACCGTTCGCTGCCCATCGCCGGCGGGTTGGCGCTGGTCGCGGGTTCGATGGCGAAGCTGTTCCTGTTCGACCTCGGCACGCTCGACGGCATGTTCCGGGTCGCGGTCTTCATCGTCGCCGGGCTGATCCTGCTGGGGATGGGGGCGGGGTACGCCCGGCTGCTGGCCCAGCAGGATCAGCATCAGATGTGATCTTCCTCATATGTTAATCTGGAGTCATTCAAGATTAAGGAGGCGTTGGGAAGAACATGAGCACACGTCGAACCGAAGCAGAGATCCAGAACTTCCAGGCATCCGGTCAGCTGCGCGCCCATCTGCAGCGCGTCCTGGTGGACCTCATCGAGTTGCATCTGCAGGGCAAGCAGGCGCATTGGAACGTCGTCGGCACCAACTTCCGCGACCTTCACCTTCAGCTCGACGAACTCGTCGACTTCGCCCGCGAGGCCAGCGACACCGTTGCAGAACGGATGCGTTCGTTGGACGTCATCCCCGACGGGCGTTCGGATACCGTGGCCGGGGCCACGTCGTTGCCCGAGTTCCCGGCCTACGAGCACAGCACCGCCGACGTCGTCGATCTGATCGTCGCGCGCGTCTACGCGACCGTCGACACCATGCGCAGCGTGCATGACGACGTCGACGCCGAGGATCCGAGCACCGCGGACATCCTGCATCAGCTCATCGACGGGCTGGAAAAGCTCGCGTGGCTGATCAAATCGGAGAACCGCAAGGTCTAGCCATCGCCGGAGGCATCGCAAATACGTATTCGGGGTACACCGCCCGGGTGACTGTGACACGAGACATTCCGGCGTCCCGCCAGCAGGTGTGGGACGTGATGGCCGACGGGTGGACCTACTCGCAGTGGGTGGTCGGCAATAGTCGGATGCGCGCGGTCGATCCGAACTGGCCCTCGGTCGGGTCGAGCATCCGCCACTCGATCGGCGTCTGGCCCTTCGTCGTCAACGACGAGACCGTCGTCGAGGAAAGCGTGCCGCTGGAGAAGCTGGTGTTGCACGCCAAGGGTCAATTGGGCGGCGCCCGAGTCGTCCTGCGGCTCAGCGACATTCCCGACGGTTGCCGGGTGACGATGGAGGAGTACCCGGTCAGCGGCATCGGAGCGTTGGTCCCGAGCAAGGTGGGCGACCTCGCGGCGTGGCCGCGGAACCGCGAGACGCTCTGGCGACTCGGCGCGATCGCTCAGCGGCTCAAACCGACGGAGCTGACGGAGCGCTGACCACCTCCAGTTCGGCGGTGTGTGACGTGTCGCCGTTGCGCCTGCCGACGAGATACCAGGTCTGCATCGGGCCCTTGCCCTTGACGTCGACGACGCCGCGCTTCTCGAGCACGTAGTCGGACTTCAGCCGCTCGTAGACGGCCTGCGGCACCTGGATACGCCCTTCCACGTCGGTCGACTCCATGCGGGATGCGACGTTGACGGCGTCGCCCCAGACGTCGTAGAAGAATTTGCGGGCGCCGACGACCCCGGCCACGACGGGTCCCGTCGCCAATCCGATGCGCAGCGGGACGGCGCGGCCGTCGGGGTCTTTGAAACCCGCGACGGCTTCCGCCATGTCGAGGGCCAGACACGCGATGGCCTGGACGTGATCGTCCCTGGGGTTCGGCACACCGCTGACCACCATGTACGAGTCGCCGCTTGTCTTGATCTTCTCCAGACCGTGCCTGTCGACCAGCGCGTCGAGGTCGGTGTAGAGCGTGTCGAGGAACCGGACGAGGTCGGTGGGTGCGGTGTCGCTGGCGCGTTTGGTGAAGCCGGCGATGTCGGCGAAGAGGATCGACGCATCGTCGTACTTGTCGGCGATGATGTTGCGTGCCGGATCCTTGAGCCGCTTGGCGATGGGCGCGGGCAGGATGTTGCTCAGCAGCGCCTCGGACCGCTGATATTCCGCCTCCATCGCCTTCTCGGCGCGGTCCACCTCGCGCATGGCGTACCAGATCGTCGCCATCACGATGACGGTCGATCCGATGACCGAGCTGACGAAGCCGACGGTCAGCGTCCAGGGCGGGCCGAGGCCGCGGTCGTGGGGGACCAGCACTTCCAGGGCGATGGTCGCCGCGACGCCGAACGCGACGATCGTCGATGCCAGCACCATGCGCTCGATGCCGAAGACGAGCACCACGAGCGTCGCCGAAACCAGGAAGTAGAACTGCAGTCCAGAGCCCGTGCCCATCGTGTAGCAGATGAATCCGACCGACGCGTACGCGGATACGAAAAACGTCAGCGGTGCGATCAACTCGCCGAACCGGTACAGCAGCGGAACCGCCACGAAGATCGCGGCGAAGACCAGGTTGAGCACCCCGACCCACCAGACGGGGCCGCCGAGAAGCAGTTGGAAGACGCCGAACGCCGCGCTGATCGCGGCAGCGATCCATGCCGCGACCTTGAGGATCCGGAAGCGGCTGGCCACACTTTCGGCGTAGCGCTGCGTCCGGGCCGGCACCGCGCTCTTCAGTGCCAGCTCAGGCATACAGACCGACCGCGCTCCGCGCGTCATGGCGAAAGCCTACTTCGCGGGATCGGTCGCAAGGGTCGTGATGTCGCGGGCGCGAAGCGCGAGCCACAACTCGTGGCGGTCCTGCGCCGAGTCCATTCGCCGCCCGGTGAGCTTCTCGACGGTTTCGATTCGGTTGCGCATCGTGTGCCTGTGCACCCGCAGCGCGCTCGCGGCGGCGGCCCAATGGCCGTTGTGTTCGAGGAATGCCGTGAGCCCCCGCAGCAGGTCGGCGGCCCGGTCGGCGGCGTCGAGCGGACCGAGCACGGCGTCGGTGAAGGCGGCAAGCGACTCGTTGCCGACGGCGGTGAGCAGCATGCGGCTGCTGGCGATGTCCTCGGCGCGCAGATGTCTGCCCTGTATGCGGCTCGCGGGCAACGCCGAGCGGGCCTGCCGCAGTGACACGGCGACCGCACCCGGCCGCACCCCGATGCCGATCCCCGCGGGACGGTCTCCGACGAGCGTCGCCAGCGCGCCCGGCAGATCGGTGGCCAGCGGCGCCACGACCTCGACGACGGTGCCCACCACCCGCACCAGGGCGTCACGCAAGGTGCTCAGCAGATCGGCGGCCAGGTCCTCTGCGTCGTCGGGTGCCGAGATCGCGGCGGCCCGCTGATCGGCGTCCTCGAGACCGAGTGACGCCAGCCACCGAGCAGCGACCGCGTCGTCGACAGTGCCTCTCGCCAGGCGGTCCAGCACCTGGGCGCGTTGCCTGCGCTGCGCGCTGTCGAGTCCGTGTCGCCGTTCCAGCTCCAACGAGAGCAGCGAAACCAGGTCGCCGGTGATTTGTTCGGCCGCAGGCAGTTCCGCGGGACCATCGATGAGCAGCCACGCCCTCAGCCGCTGGGCGCCCAGCGCATGGACCTCGCGGCGGCGGCCTTCGCCGATGTCGACGGCCGCGGCGGACAGCCCGTGGTCACGTACGGACGCCAGCGCCCCCGCCATCCGCTCGACAAGGCGTGCGCCGTCGGGATCGGTCTGCGCGAGCACCCGGCCCAACTGGTCGACGACGACACCGGCCCGGCCTGTCGCCTCCCGGTGCGCATCGAGGATGCCCATCAAGCCGCCCGGGCTGACCGCGGCGGCGGTCAGTGCCCGCTGCGTGTGCAATGTGCGCTCGAGCGTCACACGCTCGGCCCTGGCCCGATACGCGAACACCGCTTTGGTCACGGCGATGAACGGCACGCCGTCGGGCACCGTCAACAGCGGCATGCCGACGGCGTCGGCGGAGGCGATGAGCCGTTGCGGTGCACGCTGATGCGGCAGTTCGGCACCGAGACCCAAGCCGACGGCATGCACGCCCGCACGGTCGAGTTCGGTCAGGTAGGCGCGGCACCCCTCGACGCTCTCCGGCAACAGGAGCCCGATGGTCAGCAGCAGCTCGCCTCCTTGCAACCACGGGCCGGGATGAGAGAGTTCGGAGACGGCGGCCGCCTCGATCTCCCTGTCGATCTCGGACGCGCCTGCCACGAGCTGCAGCCCGAGCGTCTGGTCGGACAGCAGCTCGGTGATGGTGAGCATGGCCATATCGTCGAATATGGACGTCCAGGTTTCTACTTTTTGTCGATATCGTTGTGGCGGCGGTCTCGGGAACCCTGGTCACATGACGCCGTCACAACAGCCGATCGGTCCCGTCGATGCCACCAAGGTCCCGCGCTATGCGGGACCGCCGACGTTCGCGCGCCTGCCTCGAACCGACCAGGTGACCCGCACCGACGTCGCTGTGGTCGGGATCCCGTTCGACTCGGGTGTGTCCTACCGGCCCGGGGCCCGATTCGGCCCGGGACACATCCGCGCGGCATCCAAGCTGCTGCGCACGTACCACCCCCGCCTCGATGTCGAACCCTTCGCCGTGCAACAGGTCGCCGACGCCGGTGACATAGCGGTGAACCCGTTCGACATCGCCGAAGCCATCACCACCATCGAGCGCGCCTCCGACGAATTGCGGGACGGGGGAACCAAGTTGGTCACGCTCGGTGGCGATCACACCATTGCGCTGCCGTTACTGCGGTCGCTGCATCGCGATCACGGCCCGATCTCGGTACTGCACTTCGACGCCCACCTGGACACGTGGGACACCTACTTCGGCGCCCCGTTCACCCACGGCACCCCGTTCCGCCGGGCCAGCGAGGAGGGACTGCTCGACCCCGAACACTGCCTGCACGTGGGGATCCGGGGTCCGCTGTACGCACCGACCGATCTGTCCGACGACCGGGTGCTCGGCTTCCAGGTGATCGGCTCCGACGACTTCCAGATCGACGGCCTGGCGACGGTCATCGAGCGGATGCGCGCACGGCTCGGTGCGGCACCCGTCTACATCTCGATCGACATCGACGTTCTCGACCCGGCACACGCCCCGGGAACCGGGACCCCGGAAGCCGGTGGGATGACCAGTCGCGAGCTTCTGCACTGCCTGCGCAGCCTCGTCGGCGTCAATGTGGTCGGCGCCGACATCGTCGAGGTCGCACCGGCCTACGACCACGCCGAGATCACCGGGATCGCGGCCGCCCACGTCGCCTACGAGCTTCTCTCGGTACTGGCGGCTTCTTCGTGACCGATCACCGAAATGGCGGCGCCGCAGTCGTGGAAACCCTTGCCGCCCACGGAGTCGACACTCTGTTCGGGATTCCCGGCACGCACAATCTCGAGCTGTACCGGCACCTTTCAGCCAGCGGTATCCGGGCCGTCACGCCGCGCCACGAGCAGGGGGCCGGGTACGCGGCCGAAGCCTACGCGAGGGTGAGCGGACGTCCGGGCGTTGTGGTGACGACGAGTGGCCCCGGCCTGACCAATGCGATGACCGCGGCCGCCACCGCGTATGCGGAATCCCAACCCGTGCTGCTGGTGTCGTCCGGAATGCCCACCGGCGCAGAGGGGTACGACCTCGGCCAGCTGCACGAGGCCAAGAACGCCAGTGGCGCAATGGATCGGCTCGTCGCATGGAGCCGACGGGTGACATCGGCCGACGAAGCCGCGTCGGCGGTGACCGAGGCGTTCAGCGGGTTCACCGGACGACGCCCCCGGCCGGTTCACATCGAAATCCCCGTCGACGTTCTGGAGCAGACGTGGACGGGGGAGCCGCGGATCGCCGCGGCCGCCACACCGCCGGTCGCCGAACGCGACGCCGTCCGGCGCGCCGCGGAGGTGCTCGCCGGTGCCGAAAGACCATTGATCATCACCGGCGGCGGCGCCGTCGACGCGCAGACCGAGCTGACCGCCATGGCCGAGGCACTGGGCGCGCCGGTCGCCACGACGGTCAACGGCAAAGGCACCGTCGACGAGGCGCACCCGCTTTCGGTGGGCGCGTCGATCCGGCTGCGGGCACTGCAGCAGGCGGCGGCGGACAGCGACGCGCTGCTGGTCGTCGGCACCGAGCTTGGCGACTCCGACCTCTGGGAGGGCCAGATCCGCGGGCAAACGGTCATTCGCTGCGACATCGACCCGAATCAGCTGGACAAGAACTGCCCGGCCGATCACACCCTGTTGGGCGATTCGGCGGCCACCATGAGCGCGCTGTTCGACGCGCTTGCAGCGAAATCCGGTGGGGGAGAACGGCGTGCGGCGGAGCTGCGAGCGGCGTGCCGTCACGAGGCGGCGGCCGATGCGGGCCTCTACGCCGAGATCAACGCCGCGGTCCGTGCCGCGTTGCCCACGGACGCGGCGCTCACGGGCGACAGCTCCCAGGTCACCTACTTCGGTTCGGTGCATTTCTTCGACATGCCTGCTCCGCGCCGGTTCTGCTACTCACCGGGTTTCGCGACCTTGGGCTACGGCCTGCCCGCCGGGTTGGGAGCGGCCATCGGCCGGCCCGGCGCTCCTGTTGCGGTCCTGCTCGGCGACGGTGCGCTGATGTTCTCGGTTCAGGAACTCACAACGCTTGTCGAACAGAACCTTCCGGTGCCGGTGATCGTCGTCGACAGCGGCGGATACCGCGAGATCGAAGGTCAGGAGGCGGCGCGCGGCATTCCTCCCATCGGCGTGAAACTCCGCACCCCCGACCTCGCGGCGCTCGCCGTCGCGATGGGTGCCCGCGGTGTCCGAACCACGACGACCACCGATCTGACGGAACGCGTCGACGCCGCGCTCATCGCAGACGGACCGACTGTCATCCACTTCGACATCCGCTGAAAGGACCTGACGCCCATGGATATCGCCGTCGTCATCATCTACCTGCTCGGCATGATCGCCTTCGGCTTCTGGGGTAAACGCAGAGCCACCACGCAATCCGACTTCCTGGTGGCGGGACGACGGCTCGGTCCGGTGCTCTACTCGGGCACGATGGCGGCGATCGTGCTCGGCGGCGCATCCACCATCGGCGGCGTCGGACTGGGCTACGAGTACGGGATCTCGGGCATGTGGCTGGTGTTCGCGATCGGCACCGGCATCCTGCTCCTGAGCCTGCTCTTCGCGGGCCGGATTCAGCGACTCGGCGTCTACACCGTCAGCCAGATGCTCGAATTGCGTTATGGCCCTGGATCATCCGTGCTCTCGGGGATCGTGATGTTCGGCTACACGTTGATGCTGTCGGTCACCTCGACCATTGCCTACGCGACCATCTTCGGCGCCCTGTTCGACATCAGCCGGGTGTTCGCGATCATCCTCGGCGGCAGCGTCGTGGTCATCTACTCCGTGCTTGGCGGCATGTGGTCGATCACCCTCACCGATTTCGTGCAGTTCCTGATCAAGACCATCGGCATCTTCTTCATCCTGCTGCCCGTCGCGCTGTACAAGACCGGCGGCCTCTCGGGCCTCTCAGACAAATTGCCCGCGGACGCAACGTCGCTGACCGCCATCGGAGGTGAAACCATCCTCACGTATTTCGTCATCTACACCTTCGGGCTCCTCATCGGCCAGGACATCTGGCAGCGCGTGTTCACCGCCCGCAGTCCGGCGGTGGCCCGCTGGGCAGGAACCGCGTCAGGTGTCTACTGCCTGCTGTATGCCGTCGCGGGGGCGGTGATCGGGATGGCGGCCAAGGTGCTGCTGCCCGCACTCGAGGCGCGCGACGACGCATTCGCCGAGTTCGTCGAGATGCAACTGCCGCCGATACTGGCGGGCCTGGTGCTGGCCGCGGCGCTGGCTGCCGTGATGTCCACCTCGAGCGGCGCCCTGATCGCGACCGCGACGGTGTTCAGCCAGGACATCGTCGCCCGCATCCGCAAGCGCGACATCGAGTCGGGGAGCGAGCACGACCACGTCCGCAGCGACCGAATGTACGTGGCCGGGTTCGGAATGATGATGATCGTCATCGCCTGTCTGTTGCAGGACGTGGTGGCCGCGCTGACCGTGGCTTACGACATTCTCGTCGGCGGACTGCTCGTGCCGATCCTCGGCGGACTGTTCTGGCGGCGGGGCACCAACGTCGGCGCCGTTGCCGCGATGGCGGTGGGCACCGTCGTGACACTGGCCACCATGATCGTCATCGGCGACATCTTCGCCAACGAACCGATCTACTACGGGCTGGCGTCCGGACTGGTGGTTTTCGCCGTCGGCAGCTTGGCCAGCAAGCCGACCGCAGCCGAGGTGATGGCGGAATGGGACCGCAGGAGCCGAGGGGAACGCACCACCCCCGAACGGATGACGGATGCGACAATTTAGGCCCGCGTTGTAAAGTCGAGCCCTGCCGTTGGGGGACCCTGGGGGGCGAGGCTTGGACGGATGGCGGCTTCGTAACGCGGCGATCGGCTGTGCCCTCGCATCGTGCGCGATGATCGCGGGCCCCGGCTGCACCGGAATCGTGTCGGCGCACGCCGGACTCTTCGGCATCGACTTCTTCGGTGACGACGACAAGTCCGACCTGCATCATCCCCGCCCCGGGGCCGACGCCGAACCATCCGCCGCCACGGCCGCCCGACTCGCCTCCGTCGAGACGCCGACGGCGATGCGCTCGGCTGCCGCCGCCCCGCAGGGCGTGATCGCACCGCGCAGCGGTGGGGGCGGGATACCCCGCAGCGTCAGCACCGCTCGGCCCGTCTCACTGCCGCGGGTGTCCTCTGCGCCGGTGACCCGAAGTGTGGTCATCCGCAGGGCGCCACAGACGCAGACGAGGGCATCGGCGCCGGAAGTGGTTGTGGCTGCGCCGCGGTCGCCCGCCGTGGTCCCGCTCGCCGTGCCACCACCGGACGCGGCGGAACCGGACGCCAGGCCCGGCGCCGGGGCCCCCGTTCCGCCGCCGCGCACCCCACGTGCCAAGGATCCGCTCCGGTCCGGCACCTCGAGCCCCGCCCCGGCGCCCGCCTCGTTTCGGGCGGGTTATGCGGAGTACCTCAGGTCGGCGGCCACCGCCGACCTGGTGGTGGCGGCCCTGCCCGGCGTGGTGGGCATCGCGGGCTTCACCCTCGCCGGTGCATACGCGGGTTACCGCCATGCCAGGGCGGCGCATAGCGCGCTGCTGGCCCCGGTGCCCACGCATCTCCTCCTTTGAGCAAAGTGTGAGGGCGTCGAGCAGTGGGTATCCGAAAGCGGCAATCCGGGGTGGCAGTTGAGCGAGGCAAACATGAGTCGTTCTTTGAGGCGGAGCGCTGTCGGAGCAGCGATCGCGTGCGGAGCGTTCGTGACGGGCTCGATGTGCGGGGGCGTCGCGGTGTCCCATGCGGGGCTGTTGGGTGTCGGCGGTGGAGGCGACGACGTGAATGTGCTCGGCGTCGAGGTGTTGGACGGCGGGTCGAGGACCGCGACACCAGGCGCGACTCGGGCCCACGTCAACGCCGTATCGACGGCCCCGAGTGCACGCAGTGTCGTCATAAGAGCCAAACCGGCTGCTACGCAGCACGTTTCGGACACCGTGCCGGCGACCTTCACGACGCCGGCGCAGCAGTCCGCTGAGGCGCTCGGGTCTTCCTACATCGCGGCTGTGCCCGCGGCGCCGCCGCCGGCCGCGCCCCGGTCGGTGACGCCGCCTGCGGCTCCGGCCCTCGATGTCCCCGCACCGCAGGCGCTGCCCGCCACCACGGTGAACGAGCCTGGGCCGGCCGGGCGTATCGGGCCCGCCGACAGCATCTCACCGCCGACGAACGTGCCCGACGGCTTCCGGGCGGGCTATCCCGAGCACCTCAGGAGCGCGACGACGAGCGACATGCTCGCCGCCGCCGTACCGGGGGTCGCCGGGCTTGCCGGGTTCACCGTCCTCGGGGCGTATGCGGGCTACCGCCAGGCCAAAGCGGTGCGGCAGGCGCTGCTGGCACCGGTGCCCACGAGCATCCTGTTGTAGGCGTCGAGGCGGCGAGTGCCCTCGGTGAGATTCGAACTCACACTGTACGGGTTTTGAATCCGTTTCCTCTGCCAGTTGGGATACGAGGGCGCATGATGCAGTCGGCCTTCCACCATAGAGGATCCCCCGCGGTCGCTGACTCGGCCCATGACCGCCACAATGGCACCCATGACCGGCGCAACGAGTGATGCTGCCAATGCAGATGCCAAGCCGCACCGCGTTCTGATCGCGGAGGACGAAGCCCTCATCCGACTGGACCTCGCCGAGATGCTGCGCGAGGAGGGGTACGAGGTCGTGGGGGAGGCCGGCGACGGGCAGGAAGCCGTCGAGCTGGCCGAGAGCCTCAGACCCGACCTGGTGATCATGGACGTCAAGATGCCTCGGCGCGACGGAATCGACGCGGCATCCGAGATCGCGGGCAAGCGCATCGCGCCCATCGTGGTGTTGACCGCGTTCAGCCAGCGCGACCTGGTCGAGCGAGCCCGCGACGCGGGGGCCATGGCCTACCTCGTCAAGCCGTTCTCGATCAGCGACCTGATACCCGCGATCGAACTCGCGGTGAGTCGGTTCAGCGAGATCAGCGCTCTCGAGCAGGAAGTGGCGACGCTGTCCGACCGGCTGGAGACACGCAAGCTCGTCGAGCGTGCCAAGGGTTTGCTCCAGACCAAGCATCAGATGTCTGAACCCGAGGCGTTCAAGTGGATTCAGCGGGCCGCGATGGATCGCCGGACGACGATGCGTCGCGTTGCCGAGGTTGTGCTGGAGACTCTGGACACGTCGGAAGACGCCGCGCCGGCGGACTAGCAATACCCGGAAAACGCGCACCACGGCCGAGGGTTGGCTATGTTCTACCCCGAAGCGTCAGCGCCCGGGTGAGGCAAGCCGGATCGTCGATGCCGATGAAAACATTGATTCGGAGGTGAAACGTGCGCGGTCGCGTGGCACGAAGCGCAGTAGCGCTCGGTAGCGCAGGACTTGTGGTGCTCAGCATGGCTGCCTGTCAGCAGTCAAAGCCGGAAGAGGAGGCGTCGCAGACCGATCTGAAGATCGTCGAGCAGGTGCAGATCGACGAGAACGGCGGCGAGGTCAAGGCGGCAGAGGGCGCCGCCCCTGCCGATCCCGCCGGTGACGGCAAGGCCAATTGCCCGCCGGTGTCCATCGCCATGGCGGGTGCGCTCAACGGCCCCGACGCGGCGCTCGGCATCAACATCAAGAACGGCGTGCAGTTGGCCATCGACAAGCACAACGCGGCCAACAAGGGCTGCCAGATCCAGCTGAAGCCGTTCGACACCGAGGGTGACCCGCAGAAGGCGACCGCGATCGCCCCGCAGATCGTCGACGACCAGTACACGATCGGCCTTGTCGGCCCGGCGTTCTCAGGGGAGACCAAGGCCACCGGCGGTGTGTTCAATCAGGCCGGGCTCGTCGCCGTGACCGCATCGGCGACCAACCCGACGCTCAGCGAGAACGGCTGGAAGACGTTCTTCCGGGGGCTGGCCAACGACGCCGTTCAGGGACCGGCGGTCGCCAACTACATGAAGAACGGTCTCAAGTACGAGAAGGTCTGCGTCATCGACGACAGCACCGACTACGGTCTGGGTCTGGCGACCGCTGTCCGCGACACCCTCGGCCCCACGGCAGATTCGGGCTGCAACATCTCGGTGAAGAAGGGCGACAAGGACTTCTCCGCCGCGGTGACCCAGGTCAAGGGCGTCAACCCGAACGCCGTGTTCTACGGCGGTTACTACTCGGAGGCGGCCCCGCTGGTCCAGCAGCTCAAAGACGGTGGCTTCGAGGGCACCTTCGTCAGCGCCGACGGCACCAAGGATCCGCAGTTCGTGAGCCAGGCCGGGGAAGCGTCCAAGGATGCGATCCTGTCCTGCCCGTGCGGCCCGGCCACCGGAGCGTTCGCAGACGAATACAAGGCGAAGTTCAACGCCGAGGCGGGCACCTACAGCGCCGAGGGGTATGACCTCGGCACCATCCTGGTCAAGGGCATCGACTCGGGTGCGATCACACGGCCTGCCCTGCTCGACTTCGTCAAGAACTACAACGGTCAGGGCGTGGCGCGCAAATACCAGTGGACGCCCACCGGTGAGCTCACCACCAATTTGATCTGGATCTTCAAGGTTCAGTAATTTCGCTGCGAAGCGCGTCCGAGTCTCGAAGGGGCCGGGCGCGTTTCGCTTCGGATCGCCTGCGTTAGGAGCCTCGGCACCGGATGAGCTTGACACCGCTTGAGTGCGTCGATCAGTACGCCTGCGTGGCCGCGAACATCAACTTCAACCTCGAAGGTCTGCGAGACGGCTTCTGGCAGTTGACCATCGACGGCCTCGCCTGGGGCGGAATCTATGCGTTGGTGGCGGTCGGGTACACGCTTGTGTACGGCGTGCTGAAGTTGATCAACTTCGCCCACTCTGAAGTGTTCATGTTCGGCATGTTCGGCGCGTACTTCTGTCTGGACTTCATTCTCGGCTTCACCCCGAGTGGCAACACCTACAACAAGGGCATCGCGCTGACGGTGGTGTATCTCGCCGTCGCCATGCTGTTCGCGATGTTGGTGTCGGCCGGAACAGCGGCTGGGCTCGAGTTCGTCGCCTATCGACCGCTGCGCAGACGCAACGCCGACCGGCTCTCGTTCCTGATCACCGCCATCGGGATGTCGTTCGTCCTGCAGGAGTTCGTGCACTTCATCCTGCCGAAGATCATCACCGGGTATGGCGGCTCGAACGCACAGCAGCCGATCCGCTTGGTGGAGCCCAAGACTCAGTTCACCCTGTTCGACGCCGCCGTGTCCAACATCACCGTGATCATCGTGGTGTCCGCGCTCATCCTGGCGTTGATGACCGATCTCGCGATCAATCGCACGAAGTTCGGCCGCGGCATCCGGGCGGTCGCCCAGGACCCCGACACGGCCACGTTGATGGGCGTCTCGCGGGAACGCATCATCGTCACCACCTTCGTGATCGGTGGCCTGCTGGCAGGTGCCGCGGCACTGCTCTACACCTTGAAGGTGCCGCAGGGCATCATCTACTCCGGCGGATTCCTTTTGGGTATCAAGGCGTTTTCCGCCGCAGTGCTGGGCGGCATCGGAAACCTGCGGGGTGCCCTGCTCGGCGGTCTGCTGCTCGGCATCATGGAGAACTACGGTCAGGCCGTCTTCGGCACCCAATGGCGAGATGTGGTCGCATTCGTGTTGCTCGTCCTCGTGCTGTTGTTCCGCCCGACCGGGATACTCGGTGAGAGCCTCGGGAGGGCACGCGCATGAGCTCGAGCGGGACGCGGACACAGCGGCTGCTGGCGCCGGGCGACGGCCTGCGCCAGTGGTGGGACGGGCTGTCGCGGCTGCACAAGTGGGGCTTCGGCGTGCTGCTGTTCGGTGTCCTCGCGCTGTTGCCCCTCTACACACCGCCGTTTTTGGACACCCCCGGCATCAGTTTCGGCGGCACGATGGCGCAGTTCGCGATGGTGGCGCTGATCGCGATCGGACTGAACGTCGTTGTCGGCCAGGCCGGGCTTCTCGATCTCGGCTACGTCGGCTTCTACGCGGTGGGCGCATACACCGTCGCACTGCTCACCAGCCCGGACAGTCCATGGAACAAGGTGGGTCCGACCGGCTTCTTCAGCACGCCGTGGGCGTGGCTGTCGTGCGTCCCGCTGGCGATGGCGATCACGGCTCTCGCCGGCCTGATTCTGGGCACACCGACACTGCGCCTGCGCGGTGACTATCTTGCGATCGTGACCCTGGGCTTCGGTGAGATCATTCGCCTGATGGCCGACAACCTGGCTGACATCACCAACGGCCCCCGCGGGCTCAACGAGGTGGCTTTCCCGCGGGTCGGCGAGAGCGAGAAGTTGCCGGAAGGTGTCTTCTCGAGTGCGAACTCAGCGGGCGACGCGAACTACGGCACCTGGTGGTTCTGGCTCGGTCTGATCCTCATCGCGGTCATCCTGATACTCGTCGGCAACCTCGAACGCAGCCGCGTCGGTCGTGCATGGATCGCCGTCAGGGAGGACGAGGACGCCGCAGAGGTGATGGGCGTCAACACCTTCCGGTTCAAGCTGTGGGCGTTCGTGATCGGCGCAGGCATCGGGGGACTTTCCGGTGCGCTCTACGCGGGACAGGTGCAGTACGTCGCGCCTCCCACCTTCAACATCATCAACTCGATGCTGTTCCTGTGCGCGGTGGTGCTCGGCGGCCAGGGCAACAAGCTCGGGGTGATCTTCGGGGCGTTCGTCATCGTCTACCTGCCCAACCGCCTGCTTGGCGTCGAGTTCCTCGGCATCAACCTCGGCGATCTGAAGTACCTGTTCTTCGGCCTCGCGCTGGTGGTGATGATGATCTTCCGGCCGCAGGGGCTGTTCCCGGCGCGCCAGCAGTTGCTCGCGTACGGCAAGTCGGCTCGCGACCTGTTGCGTGCCCGGCCGGCAGAGAAGGAGCCGGCCGCATGAACACACCGCTGCCGGGAACCGGTGACTCGTCGGGCATGCCGGGCGCGGAGGCGACAATCGAGGAACTCGCCAGCGTGCATCGTGAGATTCACGCGGCCGAGGGTGAAATCCTCCTGCAGACGAAGGATCTCACGGTCAAGTTCGGTGGGTTGACCGCGTTGGACTCGGTCACCTTCGACATCCGTCGCGGTGAGATTCTCGGCATGATCGGCCCGAACGGCGCGGGCAAGACCACCTGCTTCAACGCGATCACCGGTGTCTACCGGCCCAGCTCGGGGCAGGTCATCTTCGACGGGGCCCCGTTGGGCCGCATCAAGCGCCACCAGATCACCCGCAAAGGCATTGCCCGCACGTTCCAGAACATTCGGCTGTTCGGCGACATGACCGCGCTGGAGAACGTGATGGTCGGCACCGATGCCCGCCACCACACCTCGGTGCCAGGTGCGCTGATCCGGACACCGCGGCACCGCCGCGAGGAGAAGTCGGCGATCGAGCGCTCCGCTGCGCTGCTGCACTTCGTCGGGATCGCCCATCGCGGCGAAGAGAAGGCCAGGAATCTGTCCTACGGTGACCAGCGGCGGTTGGAGATCGCGCGGGCGCTGGCGACCGAACCGAAGCTGCTGTGCCTCGACGAGCCCGCGGCGGGCTTCAACCCGCGCGAGAAGTCCGCATTGATCGAGCTCATCCAGAAGATCCGCGACGACGGCTACACGGTGCTGCTCATCGAGCACGACATGCGACTGGTCATGGGTGTCACCGATCGAATCGTGGTGCTCGAGTTCGGACGCAAGATCGCCGACGGGGTGCCCGCCGAGATCCGCGAGGACCCGAAGGTCATCGCCGCTTACCTGGGGGTGCCCGATGACGAAGTCTCCTGACACCGACGACCGGCCGATCCTGCTGGAGGCCCGCGACGTCGTCGTGCACTACGGACGTATCCAAGCGCTGCACGGGGTTTCGCTGATCGTGCGGCAGGGCGAACTCGTCACCCTGCTGGGTTCCAATGGCGCGGGCAAGACGACCATCATGCGCGCGCTCTCCGGGTTGCGGCCGCTGACGTCGGGCTCGGTGTGGTTCGAGGGCAACGACATCTCTCGCGTGAAGGCGTACCGCAGAGTCTCCGATGGCCTGATCCAGGCTCCGGAGGGACGCGGTGTCTTTCCGGGCATGACTGTCGCCGAGAACCTTGAAATGGGTTGTTACGGAAGAAAATTCCCTTCGAGGGCCGAACATCGCGAGCGCTTCGACTGGATCCTGGAGACCTTCCCGCGGCTGGCTGAGCGGAAGAACCAGGTCGGCGGCACGTTGTCGGGCGGGGAACAGCAGATGCTGGCGATCGGCCGCTCGCTGATGGCGCGCCCGAAGGTGCTCCTGCTCGACGAGCCGTCGATGGGCCTGGCGCCCATGGTGATCTCGCAGATCTTCAAGATCATCGCCGAGATCAATGCACAGGGCACCACGGTGCTGCTGGTGGAGCAGAACGCGCAACAGGCGCTCAGCCGATCCGATCGCGCGTACATCTTGGAGACGGGCGAGATCACCCGCGAGGGCAACGCCAGGGCGCTGCTGCAGGACGACAGCATTCGCGCCGCCTATCTCGGCGTCGCCTAGCACCGCGAGCGAACGCACAAACGTAGTCGCTCGCGGCGCGTCGACATCGTACGACGGCTACGAAGGTGCGCGAACTGCCCTTGTCGCTAGCGCGCGACGATCACCGATGAGCCGTGCCCGAACAGTCCCTGGTTGGCTGTGACACCGACAGTGGCGCCCTCGACCTGACGTCCGGTGGCCTGACCCTTCAGCTGCCATGTCAGTTCGCACACCTGCGCGATCGCCTGCGCGGGAATCGCCTCCCCGAAGCACGCGAGCCCGCCGGACGGGTTGACCGGTACTCTGCCGCCGATCGTCGTCGCGCCGCTGCGCAGCAGTTGCTCGGCCTCACCCTTCTCGCACAGGCCGAGGTGCTCGTACCAGTCGAGTTCCAGCGCTGTCGAGAGGTCGTAAACCTCTGCGAGGCTGACGTCCTCGGGACCGATACCCGCCTCGGCGTAGGCGGCATCGAGGATCTGGTCCTTGAACACGCGATCGGGTGCGGCCACCGCGGCGGTGGAATCGGTTGCGATATCGGGCAACTCGGGAAGGTGCTGCGGATATTGCGGTGTGACGGTGCTGACCGCACGCACCGACGGCACGCCCGCGATCGATCCCAGGTGCTTCTCGGCGAACGACCTGCTGGCCACGATCAGTGCTGCGGCTCCATCGGAGGTCGCACAAATGTCCAGCTGCCGCAACGGATCCGCCACTACGGGACTGGCCAACACGTCGGAGACCGAACTCTCCTTGCGGTACCGCGCGTTGGGGTTCTGCAACCCGTGCTTGGCGTTCTTGACCTTCACGCCGGCGAAATCCTCAGCGGTGGCGCCGTAGAGATCCATCCGCCTGCGGGCCAACAGGGCGAAGTAGACGGGGTTCATCGCGCCGATCAGATGGAAGCGCTGCCAGTCCGGAGCGTTGCGGCGCTCACCGCCCACGGGCGCGAACGCGCCCTTCGGGGTGGTGTCTGCACCGATGACCAGCGCGACGTCGCAGAAGCCTGCGAGGATCTGCGCGCGGGCGCTCTGCAGCGCCTGCGATCCGCTGGCGCACGCGGCGTAGCTCGAGCTGACCGGCACGCCGTTCCAGCCGAGCTTCTGGGCGAACGTCGAGCCTGCGATGAAGCCGGGATAGCCGTTGCGGATGGTGTCGGCGCCTGCGACCAGTTGGATCTGTTTCCACTCCAGGCCCGCCTCCGCGAGTGCGGCGCGGGCAGCCACCACCCCGTATTCGGTGAAGTCCCGGCCCCACTTGCCCCCCGGGTGCATGCCCGCGCCCAGAATGTACAGCGGTTCCGGACTCATGCTCCGCTCCCGTCCGCGATCTTCCACGCGTACACGATGCGCTCGACGCCGCCGTCATCGACGAACAGCGGCATGGTGGTCAGCTCCATCTCCATTCCGACCTTCAGGTCGGCGGCCAGCGTGCCCTCGACGACCTTGCCCAACACGATCAGGCCCTCGTCAGCCAGCTCGACCGCGGCGATCGCGAACGGTTCGAAGGGGTCGGGCGCCGGATACGGCGCGGGCGGGGGATAACGGTTTTCGGTGTAGCTCCACAGCGTGCCGCGGCGCGACAGCGGCACCTGGGCCAGCTCGTCGCCGTCACAGGCGGGGTTGGGGCAGTTGTTCGCCCGCGGCGGGAAGACGTAGGTGCCGCACTGATGGCATTTGCCGCCGATCAGATAGGGCAGCCCGGAGCCATCGGTGGCGAACCACCCTTCGATCGCGGGTTGGACGGAAGTCGACACGCGGCCAGCGTACCGACTGCCGCGGTGAAACTGAAACGTGTTCCAGTTCGCGGATCGCGATCGCGTGATCGGTGCGTCGATCTCGGCGGTCAGTTGCCTGCGGCGTCGCACAGGATGCGCAACAGGTCATCCGGGTTGTCGCGCATCAGGTTGTGAGCGCCGTCGACCTCGTGGACGTTCCAGGCCGGATCGTCCTTGACCCTTTTGTACGACGGCCGCAGAGGCGAGTCTCCCGGCCACTTCAACGCATAGACGAAGTCGCGGCGCCGGATGCAGTTGACGCGTCCGGTCAGCGTGATCCGCTGGAGAAGCGACGCTAGAGGATGGGCGCTCGCACGAGCGTCGAAGAACGGCAGCGGAGGAACGCCGTAGCCGGTGTCGTCGGCGTCGAGGTACCACTTGCGCTCCTCGTCATTGACCAGATGCCAGCATGATTCGCCGTCCCGAGGCACGAGTGCATCGACGTAGACCAGCGCGTCGACCTTCTCGGGGATCCGATCGCCCACCGCGGTTATCACCATGCCGCCGTAGCTGTGCCCGACCAGCACAAGATCGTCGGCCTCGGGTTCGACCGCCACTGCTTCGAGTACATCGGTGACGTGCGTCTCCAGGTTGACTCCAGCCTGCGCGAGGTGTGCTCGTTCGGCCACCCCGGTCAGCGTCCAGGCCAGCACACGATGCCCTGCACCTCGCAGCGCCGTCACCAGCCCGTCGAAGCACCAGGCGCCGTGGCACGCGCCGGGAACGAGAACGAATGTGGTCATGCGAGCGTGCTTTCGGTGCCGAGGTATCCAGCCATACCTCCAGGTTGCTCCCAGATCCAGCGCCTGGAGCGCGAGCTCGGCCAGCTGCTCCTCGACCGATCGCGGCGGGCGGTGCGGCTCACCGCGGCGGGCGAGGCGGTGCTCACGCATGCCAAGGCCGCGCTGGCCGCCGTGCGTGACGTCCGGGTGGCCGCAGACGAGCTCGCGCACCTGGTGCGCGGCACTGTCGCCATCGGCACGGTGACGTCGCACAACGTCGACATCCCCGGTCTGCTCGCCGACTTCCACGCCGACCATCCCAACGTCGAGATCACCCTCAGCGCAGCCACTTCCGACACGCTGATCGATGACGTCAGGCGTGGAGCGCTCGACGTCGCGATCGCGTCGGTGGGTCCCGACGAGGTTCCCGACGGGCTCGATGTGGTGGTCGTCACGGACGAGGAGATCGTGGCCGCGGTGCGCATGAGCGATCCGCTGGCCAAGCGGAAGAAGATCCGCCTCGCCGACCTGCGGGACAGAACTCTGATCGCACTGCCCGTCGGTGCGGGCATCCGCAGGCAATTCGACCGTGCCTGCGCTGCGGAGGGCGTGACGCCGCGCATCGGGTTCGAGGCGGCCACTCCGCTGGAGCTGGCCGACCTGGCCGAGCGGGGACTCGGCGTCGCCGTGGTACCCGTCTCCGTGCCGCGCGGCCGCCCGGACCTGCACGCGGTGGGCTTCACGCCGGAACTCCGTGGCCGGCTCGTGCTGGCGTGGCGGTCGCACGGTCCGGTCAGCCCGGCCGCGCGCGTCCTGGTCGATCGGGCTCGCCGCCTACTGCGTGTCAGCGCAGGTGCATAGAGTAGGGCCGTGACCGCAAGCGCAACGGGCGAGACGGCGACCAAAAAGCCGATATTGATGCTGCTGGATGGCAATTCGCTGGCGTTCCGGGCGTTCTATGCGCTACCGGCGGAGAATTTCAAGACCCAGGGCGGCCTGACCACCAACGCCGTCTACGGGTTCACGGCGATGCTGATCAACCTGCTGCGCGACGAGCAGCCCAGCCACATCGCCGCTGCCTTCGACGTGTCCAGGCAGACGTTTCGACTGGAGAAGTACCCCGAGTACAAGGCAGGGCGGTCGGCCACCCCGGACGAGTTCCGCGGCCAGATCGACATCACCAAAGAAGTGCTGGGTGCGCTGGGCATCACGGTGCTGGCCGAGCCGGGATACGAGGCCGACGATGTCATCGCCACGCTCGCGACGCAGGCCGAGAACGAGGGCTATCAGGTCCTCGTCGTCACCGGCGACCGCGACTCGCTGCAGTTGGTCAGTCCCGACGTCACCGTGCTGTACCCGCGCAAGGGGGTCAGCGAGTTGACCCGCTTCACACCCGAAGCGGTGCTCGAGAAGTACGGGCTGACCCCGCAGCAGTATCCGGATTTCGCCGCGCTACGTGGCGACCCCAGCGACAACCTGCCCGGAATACCCGGGGTGGGGGAGAAGACCGCGACCAAGTGGATCGCCGAGTACGGCTCGCTGCAGGCTCTCGTCGACCAGGTGGACACCGTCAAGGGCAAGGTCGGCGACGCCCTGCGTGCCAACTTGTCGAACGTGGTGCTCAACCGTGAGCTGACCGACCTCGTCAAGGATGTGCCGTTGGCGCAGACGCCGGACACGCTTCGGATGCAGCCGTGGGACCGCGATCAGATCCACCGGTTGTTCGACGACCTGGAGTTCAGGGTGCTTCGCGAGCGACTGTTCGAGACGCTGGCGTCGGCGGATCCCGAAGTCGACCAGGGCTTCGACGTCCGCGGCGGCGCGCTGGAGTCCGGTGAACTGGCCGGTTGGCTCGCCGAGCACGCCGCAGGCAAGCGGGCCGGGCTGGCGGTGATCGGCACCCACCTGGCATTTGACGCCGACGCGACGGCGCTGGCGATCGTCGCAGGGGACGGCGACGGCCGCTACATCGACACCAGCGCTCTCGGCGCCGAGGACGAGGCTGCTCTCTCGGCGTGGCTGTCAGACGTCTGTGCGCCCAAGGCCCTGCACGAGGCCAAGCTCGCCATTCACGACCTCGAAGGCCGCGGCTGGGCGCTGCGCGGCGTCACCTCCGACACCGCGTTGGCGGCCTACCTGGTCCGGCCCGGTCAGCGCAGCTTTGCCCTCGACGACCTGTCGCTGCGCTATCTGAAACGGGAGCTTCGCGCCGACAACCCTGAGCAGCAACAACTTTCACTGCTCGACGACAGCGACGGCGTGGACGACCAAGCCGTGCAAACCTCGATTCTGCGCGCCAGCGCGGTCATGGATCTCGCCGACGCACTCGACGAGGAGCTGGCTCGCATCGAGTCCTCCGCGTTGCTCAGCGACATGGAACTGCCGGTGCAACGGGTATTGGCCGAGATGGAGACGGCGGGCATCGCCGTCGACCTGGACCACCTGTCGGAACTGCAGAGCGAGTTCGCCGACCAGATCCGCGACGCGGCCGAGGCCGCATACGGAGTGATCGGCAAGCAGATCAACCTCGGCTCGCCCAAGCAGCTGCAGGTGGTGTTGTTCGACGAGCTCGAGATGCCGAAGACCAAGCGCACCAAGACCGGTTACACCACCGACGCCGACGCCTTGCAGTCGCTGTTCGAGAAGACCGGTCACCCCTTTCTCCAGCATCTGCTGACGCACCGCGACGTGACTCGGCTGAAGGTCACCGTCGACGGTTTGCTGAACTCGGTGGCATCCGACGGCCGGATCCACACCACCTTCAACCAGACGATCGCCGCCACGGGCCGGTTGTCCTCGACAGAGCCGAACCTGCAGAACATCCCGATCCGCACCGACGCAGGCCGCCGCATCCGCGACGGGTTCGTCGTCGGCGAGGGCTTCGGTGAGCTGATGACCGCCGACTACAGCCAGATCGAAATGCGGATCATGGCCCACCTGTCCAAGGACGAAGGACTCATCGAGGCGTTCCGCACCGGGGAGGACCTGCACTCGTTCGTCGCCTCGCGGGCGTTCTCCGTGCCGATCGACGAGGTCACCGCCGAGCTCCGGCGCCGTGTCAAAGCCATGAGCTACGGCTTGGCATACGGGTTGAGCGCGTACGGCCTTGCCGCGCAACTGAAGATCTCGACAGAAGAAGCCAAGGTGCAGATGGAGCAGTACTTCGACCGCTTCGGCGGGGTACGCGACTATCTGCGCAACGTCGTTGATCAGGCGCGCAAAGACGGTTACACCTCAACCGTTTTCGGCAGGCGTCGGTACCTGCCCGAACTCGACAGCAGCAATCGCAATGTTCGTGAGGCGGCCGAGCGGGCCGCGCTGAACGCCCCGATCCAGGGCAGTGCGGCCGACATCATCAAGGTGGCGATGATCGAGGTGGACAAGGCGCTCAAGAACGCCGGGCTGAAATCGCGGATGCTGCTGCAGGTTCACGACGAACTGCTGTTCGAAGTCGCCGACGGCGAACGCGAACACGTCGAGAGGCTGGTCCGCGAGGAGATGGGGGCGGCCTATCCGCTCGATGTCCCGCTGGAGGTGTCGGTCGGTTACGGACGCAGCTGGGACGCCGCCGCGCACTGAGGGCGGGCACGCGCGGTCAGTCGACCTCGAGCACTTTCGCCAGCAACTGCATCAACCGAAAGCCGCCGATGCTGTTTCCCGATTCGTCGAGCGCCGGACCGTAGATTCCGATCCCCTTCTGGTGGCGCACCACGCCCATCATCGCGCCGGACACCCCGCCTTTCGCCGGTATGCCGACTTCGCAGGCATAAAGGCCGGACGCTTCGTACATGCCGGTGGACAACATCAGCCGGCGCACCAGTCGTAGATGGCAGGCCGCGAGCGATTCGTCCATCACGGCGATGGCCGAGCGTTCGGAGAGCTTCCGGGCCGCGGTCGCCACGTCGACGACATCGACCTCTATGGCACACATCTGGCAGTACGCCCACAACAGATCCTCCACCTCCGTCGAGACGAAGTGGTGGCCGCGCAAGTAGTAGGCGAGCGCCCGGTTCTGGTCGGCCAGCATCAGTTCGGATCGAGCCGTCTCGAAGTCGACACCGATGCGCGGGTTGTCCGCCAGCGTACGAATGAAGTTCAGGACGTGTGCCACCCGGGCGTCCGGGCTGTCTCCGGGCAACATGTCGACGATGACGAGCGCGCCGGCGTTGACGAACGGGTTGACGGGCACACCGGACCCTCTGATGAAAGACTCGAGCGAGTTGTACGACCCGATTGCCTGGTCGCAACCGACGCGCTCGAACACGCGCTCCTTGCCGTGGTGATGCAGCGCAAGCAGAAGGGTGAAGACCTTCACGACGCTCTGCAGCGTGAAGGTCGCCGCCCGGTCTCCTGCGGTCACGACGCCGTCGACACCGAGGTCGACGGCGACCGCGAGTTCGTCGCAGCGGGCCCGGCGCGAGGCCCCCCG
>JAEZKH010000030.1 GCA_023415515.1 Actinomycetes bacterium | reverse complement strand
AGGTTCTCGTCATCGGCGCCGGCGCCTCCTGGTCGGTGGCGGGATCGCTCCGGCTCGGCGGGACGGCCGGGCCGGGCCGCGGCCGGCTGACGATCGCGCAAGGCGCCACCGTCAGCGGCGGCGGCGGGGGCGGCCCCGGGGCGGGGGCGTCGCCGCCCGCGGGTCAGCAGCGCGAGGATGAGCAGCAGCACGAATCCGAAGACGAGGGTGGCCAGCGATGCGGCGACCGACGTGGGTCCGTCGCTCTTGCCGATCAGCACGATCTGCACCTGCAGCGTCTCGAAACCCGACAGCGAGGCGATCGTGTACTCGCCGAGCACCACGGCGATCGAGATGAACGCCGCCGAGAGGATGCCCGACCAGATGTTGGGCACCACGACCCTGCCGATGGTGGTCGGCCAGCCGGCACCGAGCGAGCGTGCGGCCTCCGAAAGCGTCTTCAGGTCGATCGCCGACAAGGCCGCGTCGATCGCCCGGTAGGCGAACGGCAGCACAAGCACGACGTAGACGAATGTCAGCGTCAGCGCGGACTCGCCGAGGAAGTACGTGACCCACAGGTACACGTTGCGCAGACCGACGACGATGACCAGGGCGGGGATCGTCAGTGGCAGCAGACAGAGGAACTCGACGATCCCCTTCGCCCACGGCGCCCGCAGCCGTACCCAGATCATCGTCGGCACCAGGATCACCAGCATCAGCGCCACGGTGAAAACGGCCAGCAGCAACGAGATCACGATCGCCTGATATAACGCCTCGTCGGCGACCAGGTTCTTCCACGCCTGCAGTGTGCGGCCGTCGCCGAGGAGGTTCCTGGTGGAGAAGTCGGCCATCGCGTAGAGCGGGAACAGGAAGAACAATCCGAAGGCGACATACAGTGCCACCCGAAACGCCTTGCCGCCCAAGCTTCCCGGCGATTTCTGTCTCACTGCAGCCACCGCGCCGTGCGCCGCACGAGCGCGTTGTACGCCACCATCACGACGGCGACGATGACGATCATCTCCAGCGCAAGCGCGTACGCGAAGCCGGATTGGCCGAGGACCACCTCACTGGTCAGCGCCGCCCGGATCAGCAGCGGCACGATCGGGCTGCCCTGGCTCACCAGGGCGGCCGCGGTGGCATAGGCGGCAAAAGCGTTGGCGAACAACAACAGAAACGAGCCGAGGAAGGCGGGGGTCAGCAGTGGCACGGCGACCTGTCGCCAGTACTGCAATGTCGACGCGCCAAGGCTGACCGCTGCCTCCCGCCACTGATCACGCAGCCCCTCGAGCGCGGGCACGAACACGATGACCATCAAGGGGATCTGGAAGTAGGTGTAGACCAGGATCAGACCCGAGAGGCTGTACAACCACCCCGATCCGGCGAGGTTCCAGCCGAAGTGCTCTTGCACCCACACCGTCAACACGCCGTTCAGCCCGATCGTCGCGAGGAACGCGAAAGCCAATGCGACACCGCCGAACTGAGCCAGCACGCTGCACAGCGAGATCACTGCCCGCCGCAGCACCGACGACGGCGGGCTGCTCACGACCAACCAGGCCAGCACGGCGCCGAGCAGCGCGCCGATGAGGGCCGTGCTCGCCGACAGCAGCACGCTTTTGGCCAGCGCGGACAGCGCGGTCTCGGAGAACAGCGCGGCTATCCGGTCGAACGAGAACGCGCCGTCGACGATGAATGCGCTGACGATCACGGTCACGGTCGGCACGATCAGAAAGATCGTGACGAGCGCGAAGAACGGCAGCAGCGGGGTTGCCTCGCGAATGCGTCGCAGGGCAGACATCTCGATCTCGCTTCCCGCGCTTGGTCAGCCGATGGCCTTGGCCCAGTTGTCCGCGAGGTACTTGGTGGCCTTGTCGGTCTGGTCCGGCGTCGGCACGGTGACCGGGCCGTCGATGACCGGGATCTTGTCGATCACCGACTTGTCCATCGTGCCCGCCCGCAGCATGCCGTCCGCGCGCACCGGACGAACCCCACCCGCGGCGTAGAGGTTCTGTCCCTCGTCGCTGTAGAGGAACTCCTGCCACAGCCGGGCGGCGGCGGGATGCGGCGCGTCTTTGTTGATCGCCTGGTAGTAGTAGCCGGCCACGACCGCGTTCGGCGGCACGAACACCTGCCAACTCGGCAGCTTCGCCGAGCGCGCGGAGTTCAGATAGTTCCAGTCGATGACGACGGGCGTCTGGCCGCTCTCGATGGTCGCCGGTGTGGGGTCGACGGGAAGGAAGTTGCCCGCCTGCTTGAGCTTGCGGAAGAACTCGACGCCCGGCGCCACGTCGTCGACCGAACCGCCCTGCGACAGCGCGACCATCAGCACGCCGGAGAAGGCGGCACCTGCCTGCGTGGGGTCACCGTTGAGCGCGACCTTGCCGTTGTACTCGGGTTTGAGCAGGTCGTTGACGTCGGCGACCGGCGGCACCTTGGCGGAGTCGAAGCCGATCGACATGTAGCCGCCGTAGTCGTTGACCCACTTGCCGTCGGGGTCGGTGTAGGCGGCGGGGATGTCGTTGAACGTCGCGACCTTGTACGGCGCGAACATCGACGTATTGGCAAGGGCGACAGCTTGTCCCAGGTCGAAGACGTCGGGCGCGGTGCTCTTGCCCTTCTGCTGGTTGGCGGCGTTGATCTCGTCCTGGCTCGCGGCGTCGGGCTGCGCGGAGTTGACCTTGATGCCGTACTTGTCGGAGAACGCCTTGATGATGGCGCCGTAGTTGGCCCAGTCCGGTGGGAGGGCGATGACATTGAGCTCGCCCTCCTTCTTCGCCGCCTCCACGAGTCCGTCCATCCCGCCGAAGTCTTTCGCCGACGTCGCCTCCGACGCCTTCACGCCCGACTGCGTCTGCTCCCCCTCGCTGCGTTTCTCCGGCGGGGCGCACGCCGTCAGCCCTGCGATCAGCAGCGCGGTGGCGGCGAGGACGGCGACGGGAAGCAGGCGCGATTTGTTCATGGGCGAACCTTCCGATGGGCAGGCAGACCACTGGTGACGCGGTGATGACGTCGATGGGTCGCTGCGATGAATGGATCATCGCGGCGTTGGAACCCTATCGTGGCCGGGCGCCGGCGGCAGCAGGTTCCCGCGAGTCGATTTTTCTCCGCGGTGGGCGAGCGTTTTCGCTGGTCCTGGCGATAGCATCAGATGGTGCCGGAGAAGGGGGCCACGGGGGACTTCGACTACCTGCGGGAAGCAGCCGACGGGAGCGATGGCGTCGACGTCGTCGAACAGGAGAATTCGTACGCCTCGGAAACCGACCTCGACTACCTCCTGGCCTCCGACCGGTCACAGACCGCGGATCGGTTCGACGCTTTCGACGAGAACACCTGGGACGAAGACTTCAGCCCGGTCGCGACGGCCCCCTGGTACCGGTCGCCGCAGTCGCGCACGCTTCTGCTCGCGAGCGCGGCGGCGCTCTCGGCGATCGTGATCTCGGTGTCGTTGTTGGTATTTCGGAGCCCGTCGGTGGGCAACGACGACACTCCGGTGCAGCACGCGACGACCGCGGTCACCACGCCCCTTGCGACCGCGACGAGTGAGAAGCCGGTGCCGCCACCACCACCGCCACCGCCGCCACCGGCGCCGCCGCCCGAGCCCTCGACCGTGAACGAGGGGCCCGCGGCGCCCCGGCCGACCCTGCGGCCGAGGCAGACGAACAAGCCGGAGATCGGCGTGACCAGGACGCCTGTGACCCGGTCACCGATCAGCGTCGCACCGCAACCTCGCGGTCCGAGGAACTGAGCACCGACGGCCTAGCGGTGCGGCCCGCCGTGATGGAACAGCAGGGTGTTGCCATAGAACGGGTAGGCGAACGGATACGTGACCGGCTGGTCGCTGTTGATCTGGACGTTGCCCGGCGACTGGCACTGGGTGGTCTGCGCGCCGACATAGGTGCAGGTCTGCCCGGTCGGGGCCGCGGATGCCATGGGCGCGAGGGCGACGGCCGC
>JAEZKH010000012.1 GCA_023415515.1 Actinomycetes bacterium | reverse complement strand
ACCAGTACAGGATCGACCCCATCGGCGGGAAGAACCGGTTGTTCAGCGGACCGAAGCCGCAGCCGAGGCCGACGATCTCGAACAGCATCGTGTAGAAGACGACCTTCTGGTACACGATCGGCTCGTGATACCAGGCCGCGACGTCGGTGAAGCCGTCTATGCCGCTGGTGGTCAGGACGACCAGCCAGGCGCCCAGGATGTAGAGCAGAATCTTGACGACGTAGAACAGGTGCATCACCACCGGGGTGCCGAACCCCACCTCGGCCCAGTGTTCGGCCATCGGCCGGATCTTCTGCGATCGGGTGCCCTTGACCCACTCGGCGAAGTCGACGACGGGCATGTCGGGCTTGAGGAATCCCATGGCCTCACAGACTAGAACGTGTTCTAACTCCGTACCAGCGGTTCGCGCTATCCACCGGGACCCGCCTCAGCCGTCGGCGAGCACCCCGTTGGCCACCATCCATTCGTCGATGCCGGCCATCGTCACCGGCAACGCCTTCCCATGGAACACGAGATGGTCCGATGCGGGGATCTCGATGTACGTGCCGTTGGCGTACCGGCCCGCGGTGGCGCGGGCGACGCGACGGTTCACCAACCGGTCGCGACGCGCGCCGATCGCCAGCACCGGTGTGGTGACCGCCGCGAAGTCGACGGCGGTCGCCTTCTGGCGGTCGGCGAACCAGAACGGCATCTCGCAGTACACGCGTCCGGACTCGCACACCAACTCGGAGTGCTTCTGGCGGGCGATCGCCTCGTCGGTGGTGTTGGTGATGTATCGGCGGAAGACCTTCCACGACACCGGATACAGCGGTTTGGTCCACGGTCGCCACCGCAGAAAGTGGCCGCCGAAGACGCGGAGTGTCGTCGGATAGGCGGCGAAGATCCCTCTCGCCGGCGCCGGCGTCGCTGCGATCAGCCCGGCGTGGTGTGTGCGGGCCGCGACGATCTGTGCGATGAGCCCGCCAAGCGAGTGCCCGATGATCAGCGGCGGCGTCTCGAGCGAGCCGACAAGCGCGCCGACGTCGTCGGCGTAGTCGCGCACGCTCAGCGGAGCGATCTTGGCGGCGCCGTCGTCGATCGGGAGGTCGTGGTAGCGCAGCGTCGGCGTGTGCACGCGGTATCCGCGGGCCTCGAACTCGCGTCGCGCCTCGCCGAGTGAGTCACCGTTTCCCCACGTGCCGTGGATGAGAACGACATGTTTGGATTCCGACACGTCACTCATCCTGGCAGTGCGGCATCGAGACGATCCAGGTATTCATCGACGTCGCCGATTGCCGACTCGGCGGCGTGCACGCTGACGGCGACGGTGTCGCCGATGCCGTGCACCCCGTGGGTGAGGCCCATCATCGGCGACAACGCCGGATAGCCTGCGGTCATCACCACGTCCGCTCCGCCGAACGTCAGATCCGCCGCTCCCCTGTCGACGCTCGAGACGACGGTATTACCGGTCACCACCGGCGAACGCAGCGTCGGGTCGAACTGTGCCACCCCCCAGCGCAGCAGCGGTGCGGGAACGGCGGCGAACGCGCGGCCCTCGGCGCGCATCGCGGGGTGTCGGGCCCGGCGGCGGCGGTCGGCCAGTTCGGCAGTGATCCGGGCGGTGCGCTCGTCGACGTCGAGGTCCGGGTAAAGGCCGACGCCGACGTTACCGAAATGGTTGTTCGCCTCGCGCGCGGTGGTTTTCGCCATCGGCACCTCTGCGCCCAGCGTCGTCGGATCCTCACCGAGCGCGCGCAGATGATCCGACAACGCCGTCGCCACCGCGCACAGGACCGACACGGTGACGGTCGGCGCTGACAAACGGTCGCGGCGCCTGGTCAGGGTTCGTACGCTGCGCGCACCGGCGGGCCGCGCATTGCTCCGCAGCGCCGGGCGTGACGGTGCCTGCGCCGGCACCACCCCCGCCTCGGTGTCCGAGACGAGCATGCGGTGGGTCCGCGCGGCGACGATGCTGCGCCACGGCAAGGTGGCGCCGTGCAGTCGGGGCGTGGTGACGGGCTCGATGTCGACGGCGCGGCCGAAGAGTCGAGCAGCCAAGGCCGCTGACCTGACGCCGTCGGCCAACGCGTGCGCCATCTGCACGACGACCACCGCGCCGGGCGTGGCGGTGGTGGGTACGCCGTCGACAGGGGTGAAGATGTGCACCCGCCAGGGCGCCACCCGTGGGTCGAGTTGGTCGTCGGCGAGTCCGCATACGAACGCAAGACAGGCGGCCCAGCTGGTGTCGTCGAGCGTGTGCACCGCGAACCGGTCGGCGGCGATCGGTCCGCTCACCCACGCCGGGTAGGTCAGCGCCCCACCGTCGCGGATGCGGAGCCGAAGCTCGGCGCAGCGACTGGCGCGGCCGCGGACGGCGTCGATCGCCCCGTCCAGATCGTCGGGCACCGTTGTGAAGCCGTACAGAAGGAAGGCGTCGCTGGGGATCTTCGACGACATCCAGTACGTCTGTGCATCGACGGCAGCAAGCCGGCGCACCGCCATGGCTGCGTCAGACCCGGCCGATGAAGTCGATGATGTGGCCCGCCACCACGTCCGGCTGCTCGAGTTGCAGGAAATGTCCCGCTTCTTCCACCACGAAGGCGTCACTGCCGGGAAGCAGGATTCGTTCGACCCACGAGATGTAATCCGGCGCCATGGCGCCGTCGTCGTCGCCGTGCAGGTACAGAAAAGGGATCACCGGTCGCTTCATCCAGAACGAATGCAGATCGGCGTACTCGGCAGGCGGTTTCGTGCCGCGGAAGTTCTGCCGGTACGCGCTGATTGCCGCGCGCCAGTTCTCCGGTGCGCCGATGGCTTCCTCGACGAGTCGGACATCGTCGTCGACGTCCTCGTACCCCGGTGACCACTGCCGCCACAGCGTCGGCACCACCCGCGACGCGGAAAGCTCTGGCAGCCAAGGCAACTGGAAGTAGATGATGTACCAGCTGCGAAGCAGTTGACGGGGCACCTGGGCGATCAGCCGGAGTTGGTCAGGGGCACGGCCCCACGGTTGGTAAGCGGCGAACGGCGGCACCGACATGACCACCGACTTGAGGAACGGGGTGTCGGGCATGGCGGCCAGCGCGGCTGAGCTCATCGCCCCCCAGTCGTGTCCGATGACAACGTCGCGTCCTGTCGGGCCGACGGCGTCCAAGACCCGCAGAGCGTCGTCGATCAGCGCACCGACGTGGTAACTGCCGTCGGCGCTGACAGACGACGGCGCGTACCCGCGCATGAATGGAGCCACCACCCGCCAGCCGGCGTCGACCAACAACGGCACGAGTTTCCGCCAACCGTACGGGGTGTCAGGAAAGCCGTGCAGACACAACGCAATCGGTGCGCCTGCCGGCCCCCACGTCAACGCGCGCAGTTGCACCGAAGGGGTCGCGATATCGATCCACTCGGGGTCC
This sequence comes from Actinomycetes bacterium, assembly GCA_023415515.1. Lineage (GTDB taxonomy): Bacteria > Actinomycetota > Actinomycetes > Mycobacteriales > Mycobacteriaceae > Mycobacterium. The sequence continues at coordinate 11,598 of JAEZKH010000012.1, read as the reverse complement.
GTCACGGCGCTTTCACACCGGTTCGAACTTGGAGATCAGCCAGCGGTCACCGCTCTTCTCCAGCGTGATGCGGACGCTGGATGCGGTGTCGGTCGGCACGCCGTCGCCGACGGTCACCGTCTGATTGACGAACAACAGCACGACGGCCTCGCCCGGGTCGGCCGCCACCGACGCAGCGGCGGGAACGCTGGCGACCGCCGAGATCTTCTTCTGCTTGGCCCCGGGTATCACCACGTTGTCGGTCAGCTCCGTGTACTGCTCGCGGAACTCGCCGGTGAGCCTGTCGCGGGCCGCGGTCAACTGTTGCTCGACGGTGTCGGGTTTGTAGGACAGCAGCGCGACGGTGCTGTCCCTGGCTGCTGCAATTGACTGGTCTCGAGCGGTATTGCTTTCGCGAACACCGGAATCCATGAACTTCAGCACGCCCGCCCCGATGGCGAGGACGAACGCCAGCGCGGGTAGGACGGCGAACGCGACGACGCGTCTGAGGTCGAACCGTCGTTTCGGCTCGGTGAAACCGGCGACGGCCTCGTCGGCTGCCGGGGTGCTGGCCGGGTCCTCGGCGGCGGCGTGTCTGCCGCGAGGTTCGTCGGTGTCGCTGTCGACCGTGTCACCGGCCAACCTGGCGGCGGTGTCCTCGACGCTCTCTTCGCCGGCATGTTTGTTGTCGGTCACGACACAAACCTCACATTGGCCACCTTGGCTTCGTCGCCGACCTTCTGCACGGTGATCCGCATCCGCCACGCGCGCGGTTCTTGTTCGGCCGCACCGGCATTCGAGGTTCGGACCGTGACGGCGACGAGCACGTCGGCCCCGTCCTCGGTCTCGGATTCGACGCCGGCTTCGGCGATGGTGCCAACGGATTTCGACTTCGCCTGTTTGACAACCTCTTTGAACGGTTGGGCTCGCGCCGAGAAATCGTCATAGAAGGTGCCTGTCGAGGAGTCCAGCACCCGCTGTACGTCCTCGTCGGCGTGCTCGAAGTCGATCGTGGTGAGGTTCAGCGCCGCCTGCCTGCCGACCTGGAGGAACAGGTTGCGTTCCTGCGCGGCCTGGTGCGACTGGTATGCGCGGAAACCGAGCCATCCGCACAGCCCCGCGAGCGCGACCACGACGACCAGTCCCAATGTCATGGCCAGTCGGACGTGCGTCGTCGACGGGTCCACAGACTCGGAGGACGACTCGGCGGAATCGTCGGGGTCGGCGTCCGTGCCGACGGCGTCGTCGGCGGCGTCGGCGTCGGCGTCGGCGGCGGTTGCGGTATCCGGTGCGTCCTCCCCCGGTTGCGGTTCGGGGACAGCAGCATCGTCTGCCATATGTGCTCCTCGGTGGCGCGTCGGGCCGTTCGGCCTGCGTCTTCATGTGGTCGTCGGCGTCCAACGTACGTGCCGAGTCCTATGAGGCAGCCGTCGGCACGCACACAGGACGGAGTGCACGAGCGAAATGGAAGAACATCGCCGATTCTTCTAGAACAGCGTTCCAGAAGCGACGCCGCCTGCGTTAACTTGGTCGCCAGTCGACGCCGATACGGCGCTGGGCCAAGACCGACGCGACACAACAGCGCATCCTCGACGCCGCGACCGACGTGTTCGGCGCGCGGGGCTTCTCTGCGGCGACGATGGCCGACATCGCCGAGCGGCTGTCGACCGACATCAAGCTCCGCCTCGCCGGGGCCGCAGTGGAGGCTGCCGAGCTGGGCGCCCAGCACGCCTTCGAACTCGTCCGCCGCCGCAACACGCTCGCGTTTCTCGACCGGTGGATGGGCGTGCTGGACGTGGACTCCTCGACGCGGGGACAGCTGCTGTCCCGGGCCCTGACAGCGATCATGTCGGAGGCGACGCTGATGGCGGCCGCGTGTGCCGACGTCGCGGAAGTCGGACCGATCAGCGACGCGACCATCGACTGGATCACACGGCTGAGGACGTGACCGCGTCAGACCGCGGCGACGGCCTCTTCCAGTTCGGCAATGACGATCTTGCGCATACCGTGCATCGCTCTGTCGGCCGCCGCCGCGCGGACGGGGTCGGGGTCGGAAGTCAATTCGAGCAGCCGGTCGGGACAGATCTGCCAACTCAGTCCGAAACGGTCCTTGAGCCAGCCGCACTGTGACTCCTCGCCGCCCTCTACCAGCCGGTCCCAGTAGTAGTCGACCTCGGCCTGGTCCTTGCAGGTCACCATGAAGGACACCGCTTCGTCGAAGTGGAAGTGGGGACCGCCGTTGATGCCCATGAAACGGGTGCCGTCCAGCACGAAGTAGCCCCACAGCACCTCACCTGGCCTGCCGGGCCCGCCTTCGGTCGCCTCGAACATCTCGCCGACCGACGAGTTCGGGAAGATCCCGGTGTAGAACTCCGCGGCGTCGGCGAGGTTGTCGTCGAACCACAAGCAGGGGGTGATGGCCGGCATCGAGCACCTCTTTCGGTGGGTTTTCGGTGGGCTTTCGGTGAGCTTTCGGTCAGCGCGGAAACCGTTACCCGATGCTGACTCGGCCGACGGCCGAAACTCATCGGACGGGACAGGGCTATCGTGCGTCCGCGGCGCCCAACGCGCGTAGGGCGAAGTCGAGTACCCGGGCCCGCGAGCGCCGAAGATCGTCGTCGCTGCCGGGTCCCGAGATCGTCAGCTCGCGGCTGACGATCGCGCTGATCGCGACGGCATCCTGCTCCGGCTTGGTCAGCGGGAACGAACCGTTGTCACGCCCACGCTGCAGTATCAGTTGCAGCGACCGCTCCCGGTCGGCATGCAGGCGCTCCCGCATCTCCCGATAGCCCTTGGCGGCGCGCACCTCGTCGGAGTCGATCACCGCGAAGTTGATCCGCAGTTGCGGGTCGCGTGCCAGGACGAACATCATCTCGACCCAGGCCGTCAGTTGTCTGACGGGATCCCCCGATGATTCGTCGGCGATGCCGTCCAATCGTGCGGTGAGCGCGTCGGCTTCCTGTCGCAGCATGGCGAGGAACAGTTCGTCCTTGGAGGCGAAGTGGCGGTAGAACGCGCGGGTGGACAAACCTGCGCGGTCCAGGATCGCCGCCACCGGAATGGGGCCGGTGTGCGGCTCGAACAGGCAGCCGTAGGCGGCGTCGATGATGCCTTGGCGGTCATCGACGGTCGGTGTTTCGGGCGCCACCTCGCAGATTGTAGGGAGCGCCGTCCGCGTCGTTTTGCCAACCGTCGACCAACGGGGTGATTTCTGCTGGGTAACGTGATCGCGGGGTTGTCGAGAGGATGTTGGTGAGCACTGGACACAGCGAACTGCAAACGGTGAAGTTCCGTGGTTCCGGCGGCCTCACCCTGATCGCGGACGAGTGGAACCGCGCGTCCGCGTCGACGGCCGACCGGCCGTCCGTTCTCTTCCTGCACGGCGGCGGGCAGAACCGGTACTCCTGGAAGAACACCTGCCAGATCCTGGCCGACGACGGCCTGCACGTGATCGCCCTCGACTCGCGCGGCCACGGCGACAGCGACCGCGCGTCCGACGCCAACTACTCCGTCGACGCACTGTGCGCCGACACCCACTCGGTGCTCGACCAGATCGGCCGCCCGACGATCCTGATCGGGGCCAGCATGGGCGGCATGACGGCGATGCCCGTCGCGCACGAGGCCGGTCCGGAGAAGGTGACCAAACTGGTGCTCGTCGACGTCGTGCCGCGCTACGAAAAGGACGGCAGCGCGCGTATTCGTGAGTTCATGGCCAGCGGTCTGAACGGCTTCGAGTCACTCGACGAGGCCGCAGAGGCCGTCGCGTCATACCTTCCGTACCGCACGAAGCCGCGCAGTCCCGAAGGGCTGAAGAAGAATCTGCGGATGCGCGACGGGCGTTGGTTCTGGCACTGGGACCCGGCGTTCCTCACCGTCCCGGCCGACGACAAGTTCGTCCGGGTGGCCAAGCTGGAACAGTCGGTCATGGCGTTGACCATCCCGATCCTGTTGATCAGGGGCAGACTGTCCGACGTGGTCAGCGAGGACGGCGTGACGGACTTCTTGGCGAAGGTGCCGCACGCCGAATTCGTCGAACTGTCGGATGCCGGGCACACCGCCGCGGGCGACGACAACGACGCGTTCAGCGACGTCGTGGTCGAGTTCGTCAACCGATGAGCACTGCGCGCCGCACAGTCGGCTTCAACTTCCTCGACGAGCCCGAGCTGCCTTGTCCGCAGGTGAGCGAGGAGCAGGCCGAGCAGATCGTCGCCGAGCACTACGGCATGACGGCGCACGCGAAACTGCTCGGCAGCAATCAGGACTGCAACTTCGTCATCCACGACGCCGACGGCGACGTCATCGGCATCCTCAAGATTGCCAACCCCGCATTCAACGCCACGGAGTTGCAAGCCCAGGACACCGCCGCCGACCTGATTGCCGAGGCGGAGCCGTCGCTGCGGATCGCTGTGCCGCTGGTCAATTCGGCAGGCCAGAAGTGCACGGCGATCACTGGACTGCTCGACGGAACCGCCTATGTGCGTCTGCTGCAGTACCTGCCTGGCGGCACGCTGTACGAAACCGGCTACCTGCGGCCGGCGGTCATCGCGCGGCTCGGCGAGGTGGCCGCCCGCGTCAGCCGGGCGCTGGCCGGCTTCACCCATCCCGGGCTCGATCGCGCGCTGCAGTGGGACCTTCGCTACGGCGCTGACGTTGTGACGCAACTGATTTCGCACGTCGCAGATCCGGCGCGGCGAGCCATGGCCGAGCAAGCGGCCGCGACCGCGTGGGCCAGGATCAGCCCGTACGCCGAGCGGCTGCCCCGACAGGCCGCACACCTCGACCTGACGGACGCCAATGTCGTCGTGACCCGCGGTGTCGACGGCACCGCTCGGCCCGACGGGGTGATCGATTTCGGCGACCTCTCGCACACCTGGGCCGTTTCCGAATTGGCGATCACGGTGTCATCGGTGCTGGGCCATCCGGGCAGCGATCCGACGTCGATCCTGCCGGCCATCAGGGCTTTTCACGCCATCCGCCCGCTCAGCGCCGACGAGGCCACCGTGCTGTGGCCGCTGGTCGTGCTGCGCACCGCGGTGCTGATCGTCAGCGGCGCGCAGCAGGCCGTCCTCGACCCCGACAACGCGTACGTCACCGAGCAGACCGACGGCGAGATCCGGATGTTCGAGCAGGCCACGTCGATCCCGGTGGACGTGATGACCGAACTGATCAAGGCCGACCTCGGGTTCTCCGACGAGCCGGACCAGGTGTCGGCTGAAGTCCCGCTCTTCGGCGATGTCGACCCCGACGCGGTGGTGACGCTCGACCTGTCCTCGCAATCGGATGTCTACGACACGGGTTTCGTCCCCGGCGGTTGGCTCCGACCGCAGTTCGAGGACGAATTGGCGAGCGAGGCCGTACAAAAGGGTGCGGCGCTGGTCGTCACCCGGTTCGGCCAACCTCGCCTGAGATACGCCGAACCGCTCGCGCAGGACAGCCCCGACGTGCTGTCTACGGGCGTCAGCATCTGGCCTGCGGCTGACACGTCGGCGGTGGCGCCGTGGGACGGTGAGGTCGTCGAGGCGGTCGCGGACAGCCTCACCCTGCGCGGTGGCGGCCACCGGCTGACCCTGACCGGCGTCACCGCCGTCGCGACGACAGGCGAGCGCCTGCGCGCCGGTGACCGGTTGGCCCACGCCACGACAGGCCGGTGGGCAGAGGTCCGCGTGCAACCCGTCGACGCACCACCCGCGCCACAACGCACGACCGCGGAACTGGCGAAGGGTTGGTTGGCGCTGTGCCGCGACCCCCGGCCCGTGCTGGGCCTGCCCGCACTGTCCGGCCCGCACCGCGCCGGTGACCTGCTGGTCCGCCGCGACGAGAGCTTCGCGCGGGTGCAGGAGCACTACTACGCCGAGCCACCGCAGATCGAGCGGGGATGGCGGCACTTCTTGATATCCACGGCCGGCCGACCGTACCTCGACATGGTCAACAACGTGACGGTTCTCGGCCACGCCCATCCTCGTGTCGCCGAAACCGCGGCCCGCCAGCTGAGGAAGCTCAACACGAACTCGCGCTTCAACTACGAAGCGGTGGTGGAGTACAGCGAGCGGCTGGCAGCGATGTTGCCCGAGCCGTTGGACACGGTGTTCCTGGTGAATTCCGGCTCGGAGGCAAGCGATCTGGCGCTGCGGCTGGCGATGGCCGCGACCGGCACACGAGATGTCGTCGCCGTGCGGGAGGCCTACCACGGGTGGACGTACGCGACCGACGCCGTCTCGACGTCAACCGCCGACAATCCGAATGCCCTTGCCACCCGGCCTGATTGGGTGCACACCGTGGAGTCGCCGAACAGCTTCCGCGGCAAGTACCGGGGCGCAGACGCCGGCCGCTACGCCGTCGACGCGGTGGCGCAGATCCAACAGCTGATCGCCGACGGCCGAGCGCCCGCGGCGTTCATCGCCGAACCGGTGTACGGCAACGCGGGCGGCATGGCGCTGCCGGATCGCTACCTCGAACAGGTGTACGCCGCGGTGCGCGCCGCGGGTGGACTGGCGATCGCCGACGAGGTTCAGGTCGCTTACGGCCGACTGGGCCGCTGGTTCTGGGGATTCGAGCAGCAGGGCGTCGTTCCGGACATCGTCTCGGTCGCCAAATCCACCGGCAACGGCTCGCCGCTCGGCGCGGTGATCACCACCCGAGACGTCGCCGAGCGGTTCCGCACCCAGGGCTACTTCTTCTCGTCCACCGGCGGCAGCCCGCTGTCCTGCGCTATCGGTATCACCGTTCTCGACACGCTGCGCGACGAGGGATTGCAGCAGAACGCGCTGCGCGTCGGCGGTCATCTGAAGGCGAGATTGCACGCGCTGCAGGACAAACACCCCATCATCGGCACTGTGCACGGCATCGGTCTCTATCTCGGGGTGGAGATGGTCCGCGACAGAGACAGCCTGGAGCCCGCGGTCGAGGAGACCACCGCGATCTGTAACCGCATGCTCGAGCTCGGAGTCGTGATCCAGCCGACGGGCGATCACATGAACATCCTCAAGACCAAGCCGCCGTTGTGCATCGACGAAGCAGCGGCGGACTTCTACGCCGATACGCTGGACCGGGTACTGACAGAGGGGTTCTAGCGCTCGGCCGGTGCCTGCTCCGGAGTCGTGGGCACGGCCCGCAGGACCGCGGGACGAAACCTGTCCGGCAATGCGCGCAAGCCGAGACCGAGAAGGAGGACGGCCGCCACTGCGATCCCGGCGACCGCGGCGTCCGGAACGGCCGGGAACACGCCGTCGACGAGCATGTACACGCCGAAGACCAAGAACAGCGCGGCCGCGACGAGTTGAATGAGCCGCTCGGGCAGGTGCTTGCCTGCGACCGCGCCGAGCAGGATGGCCAATGCGTCGGCGGCCACCATCCCCAGCGTGGATCCGATCCAGACCCCGACCCAGTCGTTGTCCGCGGCGAGTGTCACCGTGGCCAACATCGTCTTGTCGCCGAGTTCGGCGAGCAGGAACGCCGACGTGACGGCCAAGAACGCCGGTGCCGTCGACCGCTCGGCGCGGGTGGCCTCGTCATCGGAGAGTCGGTCGCCCCGCAGCGTCCACAGCCCGAACAGGACGAATGCGACACCGGCGAGGATTCCCAGCAGATGCGTCGGCAGCGCAGCGCCGAGGTAGTGACCGACGCCCACCGAGATCAGATGGACCGCCGCGGTGGCGGCGGTGATTCCGCCGAGCACCACCCACCAGCGATGGCGTAGCGCGAACGTCATGGCCATCAGCTGTGACTTGTCACCGAGCTCGGCGACGAAGATGACGCCGAAGCTCAGCAGTAAGGCGGCGAACACGCACCACTCCTTGATCGGTGATCGCCGGTCCGGAGAATGCCGCCTCCGGCCGACGACCAAAACGGTCTGTACGGCCGAAGGTCTCGCCCACCGGCTGTCGAGCCGGTCCGGATGACCGGGCTATGCGGTTACCGCGGCGCCAGTGTGTCGATCATCCGATTGGGGGCTACTCCCCTTCGCTTTCGTCGATGCTACGCATGCCCTCGGGGGCTTGCAACTCCAACAGTCCGAGATCGCCTCTCACACAATAACTTTGAGATACCTGTCGAAAAGTTTCGGACACCCTGATTCGCCTGGCAGCAGAGCCTGAACCGATGCCGACCACCCACCCGTGGGTCATTCGGTGGCGGCGGGACCTCGCCGGATGATCGCCGCCAACTCCTCGCGAGAGTTTGCGCCGACACGCTGGCACGCACGGTACAGGTGACCTTCGACGCTGCGGACCGACATGATCAGGCGCTTTGCGATGTCCTTGTTGGACATCCCCGCGACGGCCAGTTCGACGATCTCGCGTTGCCGTTCGGTCAGGGGATGTCCGGTCGGACTCCGCAGGGCGGGTGTGCTCAGGCCACCGCATTCTTCGGAGAGGCCCTGCGCGATCGCCGCTGCATACAGCCGGCGCCGGCGCAGCTGACCTTGTGAAAAGGCGACGGCCGCCTGGGCAGCGGCGTCGGCCGCCGTGGCCTTGTCGCCGAGCGCCTGATAGTCGTTGGACGCTGCGAGCAGCCCCTCGCCGTCCTTGGCGGCCAGCGACTCGACATGCCGCGCAACAGCGTCGGCCAGCGGTAGCGACAGCTCGTCGGCGAGCTCACGCGCCCGCCTCGCCATCGACGCGTCCCCCCACTGCGCAGCGACCTGGATACAGATCAGCTCGTGGGTCGGCTGTCCGCGGTCGCGGGCCTTGGCCGCCGCGTCGAGCACGGTGCGCACCGCGTCCGCCAGGTAGCCGCCCGCCGCCAGTGCCCAGCCGGTGGCGATCGCCAGCGCGGTGTGCATGTAGACGTAGGTGTCCGGGACGTTCGCGCGCGCTTCCTCCAGCACAGCCTCCGCTTCGGCCGACTGTCCGAGTTTGGCGTGCGCCTCGGCCAGCGCAAAACAGCTCGCCGGCCGTAAACCCGTTGTGATGCCGTGCTGCTCGACGCCGGCGAGGGCTTCGTGCAGCAGCTTCACCGCGTGGCTCAGCTCGCCGCGCATCAGCTCGGACTGACCCAGCAGGAACACCAGGTTCGCGTACGCCAGACCGGGAACGTCGTTGACCGAATCGGCCATCTGCTTGGCAAGCGTCACGCAGTCGTCGATGCGACCGGTCAGCCTGCAGGCACGGGCATACACACCGCCGAACCAGAACCGCAGATGCGCTGTCTGGAACGACGTCGACGCGCGGTCGAGCGCCCGGTCGGCGACGGCCGCGAGCTCGTCGCCCCGACCGAGCGCACCGAGCGCCATCGCCAGCGCGAACGACGCCATCATCGCGTGGAAGTCACTCAACTGGTCCGAATCCAACGCGGTGGTCGCCTTTTCAGCAGCCAGCTGACAGTCGCCGTACACCGCGTCGACGCATGCCTCGACCGCTGTGCGAGATGCCTTTTCGGTCGAAGTCTCCGGTCCGGCGGCCAGCCCCTCGAGGATGGCCGCGGCATCGGCAGGCCTGCCCAGCGTCCAGATCAGGTTGGCGGCGCGCACCGTCGACCATCGATGGACATCCTCGTTGCCTTCCGCGGTGATCTCCTTGAGGAACTTCTCCGCATCGTCGCCGCGACCGCGCAGCACCAGGTTCATGGCCTGCACACCCGGGGCTTCGGTGGCACCGGCCGATACCGCGGCTGCGGCGAACCGGTCCGCCAGATCCAGGTCGAGCAGCGTCATCGCAAAGCGAGCGGCGTCGACGAACAGGTCGGGATCCGGCGGCAGATCCGACTCGAGCGTCAGCAACGCGCGCCGCACCGTGGACTGTATGTCGGCGTCGGGTTTGGCGCTCAGCCCCTTGGCGAGCCTGCCGCGCAGCCGGGACAGGTACATCTCACCCGCCGAGGCCCGCCGCAGCTCACCGTAGAGGGGATGAGCCAGCCGGGCCAGCCGGTCGACTCCCGACCGCTCGACGGTCACCAGCCGCATGTGTTCGGCGGTTTCCAGATCAGCACGGTCGGCCACCGAGCACAGCACGTCAACGGCCAGCGGCTCGCACTGCGACAACGTGTCGACCACGAGCGCCACGCCATCGGAGAGCTCATGCAACTGACGCCCGACCATGTCGGTGATGCTCTGCGACACCGCCACCCGCTCGTCCCACATCCAGACGCCCGCCACCCGACGCATCCGCCCCGCGGCCACCTGATCGCTGAGCAGCTGCCGCAGAAACAGTGCGTTTCCACCGGTGAGTTTCCAAAATCGTTGCGCGCTGCGGGCATCCACGGGTCCGTCGAGGATCACCTCGATCAGACTGCGTGTCCCGGTTTCCGACAGCGGTGCGAGATCGAGGCGGGCCAGCAGGCCGTCCTTCCACAGCGCGGTGATCGCATCGGGTTCAGGCTCGCCGGTGCGTACGGTGACGACCAAGCGCGGCCCCCTCGTCTGCGCGAGTTGGTGCACGACGTGGGCCGACAGTCCATCGAGCAAGTGAGCATCGTCGACGCCGATCAGCACCCTGCCCTGACGTTGTTGGGCGACAAAGGAATTGATGAGCCTTCCGACGTCGGGCATCGAAGCGGGTGCAGTTTCGGCGATCGAGCCGGTGAACGCACCCAGCGGTAACGCGCGGGCGGACTCCGTTCCGGTGATCCAGTTGGTCCGCTCGCCGGCGGCCTGGGCGCGGGCCAGCACCTCCCGTGCGAGCCGTGTCTTACCGACACCGGCCGCCCCACAGATCACCACGCCCGAGTGACTACCCGCCCCGCTGAGCGCGCGACGGATCGTCGCCAGTTCGCTGTCGCGCCCCGTCAGCAGATCGCCGGTCATGTTCCCCGCCTCCGCCCAGCCATGCGCCCCTCCGCCGGTCATGGACTGTTTTACGCGCTTAGCATAGGTCGCGGCCGTGGCCCAGGCCGGTAATTGACGATGCAATCAGCGGTTCGCTCCGTCGCGCGCCCTGGCCGCGGGGCACCCTCTTCCCGCGAGCAGACACCCGCGCCCGCAAAAGCCCAGGTGATGCGGGGCGGTTGCGTCTGCTCGGCGGGGAAACTAGGCCAGCAGCGGGACGGAATTCTCGCGGGTGTCGGTGAGGATCTCGAACATCGCGCGCCTGGTGGCGGTGAGTTCGGTCGCGGTGATGCCCTTGCCGGACAGGTGGATTCGGCACGTCGCGAGCGCTGAGTTGTAGCAATACTTCGACTCGCCGTCGGTGTCGGTGTATCTCAATCCGATGACGTCGGCCCGGGTCGCAGTGATCTCACCGTCGAGGTCGACGTCGCCGATGCGGGCGCCGAACGACCAGCAGAACGGCCGGTACTCGCCGCGGGTGTTGCGGGTCGCAAGCACCGAACGCGCGGCGACCTCCCGTCCGTCGTGACGAAACACCACGAGTGTGGCCGCAGGCAGCGACAGCGGGCCGACGGCCGCGCGGGCGGTGACGATCTCCAGCGTGGACGCGGGTGCCCCGTCGAAGCCACACACCTGTCCGAACGCGTAGGCGGGTGTGTGCCGCCTGCCCCAGTTGTGGTTGACACTCCCGGTCCACCCGGTCACCTCGACGCGGATGTCGTCGAGTTCGATGCTGCCGTCGAACCGCGCTCGCGGATCGCGCACCATCGTTTTCGCCGTCGGGAACCGGGCTTTGTAGCCGCGCTCGGTCAGCAGTTTGACCGGTGCCGCGGCGCTGGGCGCGATGGCCAGGTCCCATC
>JAEZKH010000525.1 GCA_023415515.1 Actinomycetes bacterium | reverse complement strand
CGCCAGCTGTGCACAGGGTTTCACCACTTCCTGCTAGGTCAACTAATTAGATAGTCTCGAGACATCGGGGGATACGCAACGACCGAAGGATGTGCGTCATGGCACGACATTTACCGGGGCGACGATTGTTGAGCGGAGTTCTCTTGGGGGGCGCGCTGTTTGCGGGCGCCACGGGCGCCGCCGCGTTGGCCGGCGCCCAACCGGCGGCCGACTCGGCGCCGATGAGTGTGCTCGGACCGGTGCCGGCGTTCCCGCCACCACCTCCGCCGCCCCCGTTCTGGGGGCCGCCGCCACCACCTCCACCACCGTTCTGGCGGCCTCCACCACCTCCACCGTTCTGGTTGCCGCCGCCACCTCCGCCGCCACCGTTCTGGGGGCCGCCGCCCGGACACTGGCGCTGAGCGGAAAAAGTTGAGGCCTGCTCGAATCGGAGCTTCGAATCGAGCGGGCCTCAACTGTGTGCGAGAACTCGCAGCTACTTCATCTGGAAGTTCGGTGCACGCTTCTCCTTGAACGCGCGCGGTCCCTCCTTGGCATCCTCGGACAGGAACACCGGGACGCCGTTGGCGGTGTCGGGCCTGAACGCCTCTTCCTCGTGCATGCCCTCGGTCTCGCGGATGGTCTTGAGTATCGCCTGCACGGCGAGCGGGCCGTTGTTGTTGATCACCTCGGCGATCTCCAGCGCCTTGTCCAGCGCGGTGCCGTCGGGGACCACATAGCCGATCAGCCCGTACTCCTTGGCTTCCGCGGCGGTGATGTGGCGACCGGTCAACAGCAGGTCGCAGGCGATGGTGTACGGGATCTGGCGGACCAGTCGCACTGCCGAACCGCCCATCGGGTACAGGCTCCACTTGGCCTCGGAGATGCCGAATTTGGCGCTCTCGCCGGCAATGCGGATGTCGGTGCCCTGCAGAATCTCCGTGCCACCCGCGATCGCCGGTCCCTCGACGGCCGCGATCAGCGGCTTGGTCAGCCGACGGCCCTTCAGCAGCGCGTCGATCCGCGACGGGTCATAGCTGCCGTCGGAGAACGAGTCGCCCGGGGGCTTGGCCGTCGCCGCCTTGAGGTCCATCCCGGCGCAGAAGTAGCCGCCCGCGCCGGTCAGGATGCAGCTCCTGATCTCGGGATCGTTGTCGACGCGGTCCCAGGCCTCGACCATGATCGAGAGCATCTCGGTGGACAGGGCGTTGCGCGCCTCGGGGCGGTTCAGCGTCAGGATCAGCGTGTGTCCGCGCTGCTCAATGAGGGCGTCGGGACCTTTGGCAGCATTTTCCTCGTCGCTCACGGAACCCTCCGCCTTCCTGCATCGATGCCACAGACTTGTCACGAAATGTAACACGTTCTAGTTTGGTGCCGTGGCCCTGAACATCGCAGACCTAGCCGAGCACGCCATCGACGCTGTGCCTGACCGCGTCGCCCTGATCAGTGGCGACGAACAGCTGACCTACGCCCAGTTGGAGAACAAGGCCAACCGCCTGGCCCACTATCTCCAGGACCAGGGTGTGAAGAAGGACGACAAGGTCGGCCTGTACTGCCGTAACCGCATCGAGATCGTGATCGCGATGCTCGGCATCGTGAAGGCGGGCGCGATCCTCGTCAACGTCAACTTCCGCTACGTCGAGGGCGAGTTGAAGTACCTGTTCGACAACTCCGACATGGTGGCTCTCGTCCACGAACGCCGCTACGCGGACCGGGTGGCCAACGTGTTGCCCGAGACGCCGAACGTCAAGACGGTCCTGTCGATCGAGGATGGCAGTGACGACGACTACCAGCGCTACGGCGGCGTCGAGTTCTATTCCGCCATCGCCGCGAGTTCGCCTGAGCGCGACTTCGGCCCGCGCAGCCCCGACGACATCTATCTGCTGTACACCGGTGGCACCACCGGTTTCCCCAAAGGTGTGATGTGGCGCCACGAGGACATCTATCGAGTTCTGTTCGGCGGTACCGACTTCGCCACCGGTGAGTTCGTCAAAGACGAGCACGACCTGGCGAAGGCCGCCGCGGAGAACCCGCCGATGATCCGTTACCCGATCCCGCCGATGATCCACGGCGCCACCCAGTCGGCGACCTGGATGTCGCTGTTCTCCGGTCAAACCACCGTGCTGACACCGGAATTCGATGCCGACGAGGTTTGGCAGACGATCGAGAAGCACAAGGTGAACCTGCTGTTCTTCACCGGCGACGCGATGGCGCGCCCGCTGCTCGACGCGTTGACCACGTTGCACGACTCCGGCCACGAGCCAGACCTGTCGAGCCTCTTCCTGTTGGCAAGCACGGCGGCGCTCTTCTCGACCAGCATCAAGGAGAAGTTCCTCGAACTGCTGCCCAACCGGATCATCACCGACTCGATCGGTTCGTCGGAGACGGGCTTCGGCGGCACGAGCATCGTCGCCAAGGGCCAGTCGCACACCGGCGGTCCGCGGGTCACGATCGATCACCGCACCGTCGTGCTCGACGAGAACGGCAACGAGGTCGAGCCGGGCTCCGGTGTGCGCGGGATGATCGCGAAGAAGGGCAACATCCCGATCGGTTACTACAAGGACGAGAAGAAGACCGCCGAGACGTTCAAGACGTTCAACGGTGTGCGCTACGCGATTCCGGGTGACTACGCCGAGGTCGAAGCCGACGGTTCGGTGACGATGCTGGGCCGTGGTTCACAGTCCATCAACAGCGGTGGCGAGAAGATCTACCCGGAGGAGGTCGAAGCTGCGCTCAAGGGCCATCCCGACGTGTTCGACGCTCTGGTCGTCGGTGTTCCCGACGAGCGGTTCGGCAACTGCGTGGCAGCCGTTGTCCATCGCAGGCCCGGCACCGAAACGACGCTGGCCGAACTCGACGCGTTCGTGCGTCAGGAGATCGCGGGCTACAAGGTGCCGCGCAAGGTCTGGTGGGTCGACGAGATTCACCGCACCCCTGCGGGCAAGCCCGATTACCGGTGGGCCAAGGACATCACCGAGGAACGCCCCGCCGACGATGCGCACGCCAAACATGCCGGGGCGCAAGCCTGATGCGCACCGCGTTGTGTGACCGCTTCGGCATCACCCATCCGATCTTCGTCTTCACCCCGTCGGAGAAGGTGGCTGCCGCGGTCAGCAGGGCGGGCGGCCTCGGCGTGCTCGGCTGTGTCCGGTTCAACGACCCCGATGATCTCGAAGGTGTCCTGAACTGGATGGACGAGAACACCGAAGGCAAGCCGTACGGCGTCGACGTCGTCATGCCCGCCAAGATCCCCACCGAGGGAACCAGCGCCGACATCAACAAGCTGATCCCGCAGGCGCACCGCGACTTCGTCGACAAGACGCTCGCCGACCTCGGTGTGCCGCCGCTGCCCGAGGACGAGGAGCGCTCGGCGGGTGTGCTCGGCTGGCTGCATTCGGTGGCCCGCTCCCACGTGGAGGTCGCGCTCAAGCACCCGATCAAGTTGATCGCCAACGCACTCGGCTCACCGCCCAAGGATGTCATCGACCAGGTGCACGAGGCAGGCGTTCCGGTCGCCGCGCTCGCAGGCAGTCCCAAGCACGCACAGCGTCACGTCGACAACGGCGTCGACATCGTCGTCGCACAGGGGCACGAGGCAGGGGGCCACACCGGCGAGATCGGCTCGATGGTGTTGTGGCCGGAAATCGTTGATGCCCTTGACGGTCGGGCGCCCGTGCTCGCTGCCGGCGGAATCGGCACCGGCAGGCAGGTGGCGGCCGCGCTAGCGCTCGGCGCACAGGGTGTGTGGATGGGGTCGGCGTTCTTGACCGCCGCCGAGTACGACCTCGGACACCGCCAGCCCAGCGGCCGGTCCACCATTCAGGAGGCGCTGCTTGCGGCGACATCGGCGGACACCGTCCGGAGGCGGATCTACACCGGAAAGCCCGCGCGTCTGCTCAAGAGCCGGTGGACCGACGCCTGGGATGCGCCCGACGCACCCGAACCGCTGCCCATGCCGCTGCAGAACATCCTGGTCAGCGAGGCGCACCAGCGGATGAACGAATCCAACGATCCGACCACTGTCGCGATGCCCGTCGGTCAGATCGTCGGCCGGATGAACGAGATCCGGCCCGTCGCCGACATCATCGCCGAGTTGGTGGCGGGCTTCGAGGAGGCGACGACCCGCCTCGACAAGATCCGAAAAGGCTGACTCCCCGAATTCTGTGCCGCCGCCCCGTAACATCGCGGCGCGATGACGACGTTTGCATTGGTGCACGGCGCGTGGCACGGGGCGTGGTGTTGGGAGCGGCTGACACCCGAACTGGAGGCGTTCGGCCACCGTGTGATCACGGTGGATCTGCCGGTGGACGACCCGTCGGCATCGTTCGATGATTACGCCGACGTGGTGTGCGAAGCAGTCGGCGATGAACCCGGTGATGACCTCGTCGTCGTCGGGCATTCCCTCGGCGGGTTGACCGTATCCGTCGTCGCGGCACGGCGGCCGATGCGGCATCTCGTCTATCTGTGCGCGCTGACTCCCATCCCGGGGCAGCCGTTCGCGCAGCAATTGCGCGACGACGCCGAGATGCTCAACGCCGACTATCCGAAGGGGCTCGGACCCAAGGACGCCCTCGGCCGTCGAGCCTGGGTCGACCGCGAACTGGCGGCCTTCCACCTGTTCGGCGACTGCGATGACGCCACCGTCTCCGCGGCCTTTTCGCGTCTGCGCCCACAGGCCGTCTACCCGTACGGGTTGCCGTGTTCGCTGAACGAGTTTCCCGCCGTCGAAAGCACCTACGTGATTTGTGCGGAGGACCGGATGGTCAACCCGGACTGGTCGGCAGCAATGGCGCGAAATCGGCTCGGCGCCAACGTCGTCGAGATGCCGGGCAGCCATTCGCCGTTCCTGTCGCGGCCAAGGGAGTTGGCGACACTGTTCGCGAGGCACACATGACCGTCGACGTCTGGATGCAGCACCCCACCGTTCGGTTTCTCGGCCACGAGATGCTGGCCTCCTTGAGACGCTGGACCGGCGGGGCGATGCCGGAGAAAGACTCCGAGGTGCCTATCGGGGCGACGATTGCCTCGATGGACGCCGCCGGTGTCGACTTCGGGCTGCTGTCGGCATGGTGCGGCCCGAATGGCCTCGACCTGGTTTCCAACGACGAAGTGGCTGACTGGGTTTCGCGATATCCCGACAGGTTCGCCGGGTTGGCGACAGTCGATCTCGACACGCCGATGGCTGCCGTTCGCGAGTTGCGCCGCCGTGTCCGCGACCAGGGTTTCGTCGGCCTGCGGGTGGTGCCGTGGCTGTGGGGTCTGCCGCCGACCGACCGCCGCTACTATCCGTTGTTCGCCGAGTGCGTCGACTTGGGTGTGCCGTTCTGCACGCAGGTCGGCCACACCGGACCCATGCGGCGTTCTGAGACCGGTCGACCCATCCCGTACATCGACGAGGTCGCGTTGGACTTTCCCGACCTCGTCATCGTCTGCGGTCACGTCGGCTATCCGTGGACGGAGGAAATGGTCGCGGTCGCGCGCAAGCATCCGAACGTCTACATCGACACCTCCGCATACACGACCAAGCGCCTACCCGACGAGTTGGTCCGGTTCATGCGCACCGGTACCGGCGCTCGCAAGGTCCTCTTCGGCACCAACTATCCGATGATCGGGCACAGCCACGCGCTGATCGGCCTCGACGAACTCGGGTTGGCCGACGATGCACTGCACGACTACTTGCACGGGAACGCCGTGCGGGTCTTCAAGCTGACCGACCGGATGACCCCGGGCGGCCGGTGAATTCGATCAGAACGAAATCGACGTCTCCGAGTCGATCACATCGGTTGCGGCAGTGATGATGTCGACCTGCTCCTCGAGCCCGTCGGCATTGAGCTGCAGGACGTAGAGCCCGTCGCTGCCGGGGATGACACGATGTTGTTCTCGACCGTCACGGTTTCGGCGCCGCAACCGGCAAACGTCGACCGACGCCAGGACCGTAGGGAACCTAGTCGAAAGATGGCATTGTGCACGGCAGACAGCGATAACGAATCTGGCAGATCGTGACAGTCGCAAGCATCTCTCGCTGAATCGATGTGTTAGCCGGCGTCCCCTTCACCGCACCCGCGTTACCGCCGGATCGGATACACCGCGTCGGCGCATGCGGTGCCCTGCGCCGCCAGTTGGCGCTTGATCACCTTGAACGACTCGGTCCTTGGCAATTCGGCGGCGATCCGGACAAAGGACGGCCACTGTTTGGCGCCGAGATCGGGTTGTTCGGCGAGAAACGTCCGAAACCCGTCGGCGTCGAACGTCGCACCGTCGGCCAGCAGCAGCGCCGCCATGACCTGGTCGCCGACGTCAGGTGCCGGGATGCCGTAGACGGCGACCTCGATGACGTCGGGATGCCGCAACAGGACACGCTCGATCGGTGCGGCGCCGAGGTTCTCGCCGTCGACGCGCATCCAGTCGCCCAATCGGCCCGCGAAGTACACATAGCCGTTCTCGTCGCGATAGCCGAGATCGCCGCTGTGGTAGATGCCGTCGCGCATTCGCTCGGCGTCGGCGCCCGGATCGTTGTAGTAGCCCTCGAAGCGGCCAGGGCCTGCGGTGTTGACGATCTCACCCGTCACGCCGGGCGGACACGGCTCGCCGGTGTCCACATCGACGATCTCGGTGCCCTCGGGCAGCGGGCCGAGCGCACCAACCGGGGTGTCCGGGGTCCGCCCGATCGCGACTCCGCCTTCGGTGGAGCCGAAGCCGTCGACGACGACGGTCCCGAACCGGCGGGCGAACCGTTCGATGTCGGCAGGCGCTCCCTCGTTGCCGTACACCGCCTTCAGTGGGTTGTCCGCGTCGTCGGGGCGTTCGGGGGTCGCCAGTACATACGACAGCGGCTTGCCGACGTAGTTGGCGTAGGTGGCACCGTAACGACGGATGTCGGGCAGAAACTGCGACGCGGAGAACTTGCGCCGCAACGCCATCGAGCCGCGGCAGGCCAGCGACACCGCCCAGCCGACCAGTACCGCGTTCGAGTGGAACAGCGGCATGGAGACGTAGCAGACGTCCTCGGTGCCGAGCCCGAACCGCTCGGCCATCATCACACCTGCGATCGCGACCTTGCCGTGGCTGCAGATCACCGCCTTGGGGTCACCGCTGGTGCCCGATGTGTAGATCAGCATGAACACGTCGGTGGGTTCGGCAGCCTGTGCGGTGACCGAGGCCCCGCGATGATCGGCGACCTCATCCGCCCATTCAGTCGAGTCCACGTCGATGTGGTCGATGTCGCCGACCACCGCCGCAGACGCTGAATCGGCAAGCACGACTTGGCAGTCCGCGTGCCGGATATCGCGCTCGAGTGCCGCGCCACGGCGGATGGGATTGAGGCCAACAGGGACGATGCCCGTCAGACCGGCCGCGACGAGCAGAGACGAGAAGAACGGCGTGTTCTGCAGGAGCACGCCGACGTGCGGCGGCTTGTCCGGATCCATCCGCCCGCGAAGAGCGGCTGCGATCGCGGCCCCATGCCGGATGTGGTCCCGCCATGACGAGAAGGATTCCTCGAAGTGCACGCCGCGGTCGTCGACCTCGATCAGCGGGGTGATGAGCGAGGTGACTGTCGGAAGTTCGCTCCCCGAGAGTGGATTCAAGCCGGTGTGTCAGCCAGTTCTCGGCCGATGCGCAGTAATTGTCCGGTGGCGCCGCCGACCGCGAACTCGGTCTGCTTGGCCGCGAGGAAATAGCGGTGCACCGGATGGTCGGTGTCGATGCCGACGCCCCCGTGCACGTGCACCGTGGTGTGCGCGACGCGGTGGCCTGCCTCCGCGGCCCAGAACGCCGCAGTGGCCACATCGATGTCGGCGGGCAGTCCCTCCGACAGTCGCCATGCGGCCTGGGTGAGGGTCAGCCGCAAGCCCTTGATGTCGATGTAACCGTCGGCGAGTCGCGACGAGACCGCCTGGAAGCTGCCGATCGGCCGGTCGAACTGCTCTCTTTCTCTGGCGTATTCGGCAGTCAGCTCCAACGCCCGCTCCACTACTCCGAGCTGAAAGGCGCTGCGCCCAAGGCCACTTCGCGTGATGAGCCACCCGAACACCGCGTCGCCGCCGACAAGGCGGTCGGCACTGACCTCGACGCCGCGCAACTCGAGCGCGCCGACGCTGCCGTGTCCGGTGGTGTCGAGCGAGGTCACCGTCACACCCGGATCTGCCGCTGCCACCAGGAACACGCCTGCCCCGGTGTCGGTTTCGGCGGGCACAAGGAAGGCGTCGGCGATCGGTCCGTACGACACCTGCGTCCGCGTGCCGGTCAGCCGGTAGCCCGCGCCGTCCCCGGTCGCTTGCACGGGTCCTTCACCCATCTCGCCGTCGAGCGCGACGGTCACGATCTTCTCGCCGTTCATCGCAGGCGTCGCCCACGCCGTGCGCAGGTCTTCGGAACCGAACTCGGCGAGCGCACCCGCGGCGAGAACCGCCGACTCGAGATAGGGCACCGCAGCCAACTGCCTGCCGAGCGCAACCAACACGGCCACCTGCTCGAGCACACCGAATCCGGCGCCGCCCACCGACTCCGGTGCGGTGGTGGACAGGACATCGGCGTCTTTGAGCTTGCCCCACAGCGTGCTGTCGAAGCGTTCATCGAGCCCGTCGAGCTCCCGCTGGCGCTCCGGCGTGCACACCGACTCGGTGATGGTACGGACCAGACCACCGAGGTCGTCGGCGGCTTCAGTCGTCGAAAAATCCATGTGAGTGTCCGCCTTCCCTTACCGGTTCACTCGGGGCAGGCCGAGGGCGACCATGCCGATGATGTCGCGCTGGATCTCGTTGGTGCCGCCGCCGAAGGTCAGGATCAGACATGACCGGTGCATCCGCTCGATGCGGCCGCGCAGCAGCGCGCCGGCCGAGTTCGTGCGCACCGTCGCTGCGGTGCCCATAACCTCCATCAGCAACCGGTAGGCCTCGGTCGCCAGCTCGGTGCCGTAGACCTTGGCCGCCGACGCATCCGCAGGGGAGGGGGCGACGTCGTCGGTGGAGGCCAGCTCCCAGTTGATCAGCTTGAGAACCTCGGCCTTGGCGTGCACGCGCGCCAGGTTGAGCTGCACCCACTCGGAGTCGATCAGCCGGTTGCCGTGTACGTCCTTGGTGTTCTGCGCCCACTCCCGAACGCCGTTGAGCGCCGAGAAGATCGGCTGTGCCGACACCAGCGCGACACGCTCGTGGTTGAGCTGGTTGGTCACCAGTTTCCAGCCGGCGTTCTCCTCGCCGACGAGGTTGGTCGCCGGTACCCGAACGTCCTGGTAGTAGGTGGCGCTGGTGTCCACGCCCGCCATCGTGTGCACCGGCGTCCACGAGAAACCCTCCGCGGTCGTCGGCACGATCAGCATCGAGATGCCCCGGTGCTTCTTGGCCTCTTGGTTCGTCCGCACCGCCAACCACACGTAGTCGGCGTAGGCGATCAGAGAGGTCCACATCTTCTGGCCGTTGATCACATAGTCGTCGCCGTCCCGGACGGCGGTGGTACGCAACGACGCGAGATCGGTGCCTGCCCCTGGTTCGGAGTAGCCGATCGAGAAGTGCAGCTCGCCCGCGGCGATCTTGGGCAGGAAGAAGTTCTTCTGCTCATCGGTGCCGAATCCCATGATCGTCGGGGCCACCGAGTTGATCGTCAGAAACGGCACGGGCACGTTTGCGATGGCGGCCTCGTCGTTGAAGATCAGGCCGTCCATCGGCGTGCGCTCCTGGCCGCCGTACTCCTTCGGCCACGACAGGGTCAGCCAACCGTCTCTGCCCATTTGCGCGACGGTCTCGCGGTACACGTTGCCGCGGCCCATCTCGCCGTCGTTGGAGGCGAGCGCCTCGGCGCGTTCGGGCGTCATGAGCTTGGTGAAGTAGGCCCGCAGCTCACGGCGCAACTCCTCTTGCTCGGGGGTGTAGCCGATCCGCATCGCCCTGTCCTTTCCCGCTCCTCGCGTCCGCGGCGGCCTTCACATCGTCAAATGTCATCGACAGCCGAGAGGCAGACCCGGTCCGCCCTCCCGGTTGTAACACGTTCTAGTCTTGGGGTCCAGCGACGGTTCGTTCGAGTAGCCTGCCGACCTGGTCGTATTGTGGGTCCTGCCCGGGGAACAGCCCGCCGGAGTCAGATGCAAGGAGGAAGGCGTGCGAGTTGAAGTCGATCGCGATCGGTGTGAAGGTAACGCCGTGTGCGTGGGAATCGCACCAGACCTGTTCGATCTCGACGATGACGATTACGCGGTGGTGAAGCAGGACCCGGTGGCGCCCGACCAGGAGGACCTGGCCGAGCAGTCCATAGCCGAATGCCCGCGCGCCGCGTTGCTTCGCAAGGACTAGAGGTATTCATCACGTGAGCACACAAACCGACGACCTGACCGATCTCTCGGGCCGGGTGGCAGTGGTGACCGGCGCGGCCGCCGGGCTCGGCAGGGCGGAGGCGATCGGCCTCGCCCGCTCGGGTGCGACGGTTGTGGTGAACGACATGGCCGCCGCACTGGACTCCTCGGATGTCCTCGACGAGATCGCCGCGGTCGGATCGAAGGGCGTCGCGGTCGAGGGCGACATCAGCGCGCGCAGCACCGCTGACGAGCTGGTGTCCACCGCCGAAGGTCTTGGTGGGCTTCACATCGTCGTGAACAACGCGGGTATCACCCGCGACAAGATGCTCTTCAACATGTCCGACGAGGACTGGGACGCCGTCATCGCCGTCCACCTGCGCGGGCACTTCCTGTTGACCCGCAACGCCGCGGCGTACTGGCGCGCCAAGGCCAAGGCCGGAGCCGCTCCGCCGGCGACATCCGGCGGAGGCGACGGTTCGGTGTACGGCCGGATCATCAACACCTCGTCGGAAGCCGGGCTCACCGGTCCCGTCGGACAGGCGAACTACGGCGCGGCCAAGGCAGGCATCATCCAGCTCACGCTGACCGCCGCGAGGGCCCTCGAACGCTACGGCGTTCGGGCGAATGCCATCGCGCCGCGCGCCCGCACCGCGATGACGGCAGGGGTGTTCGGCGATGCGCCCGAGTTGTCCGACGGCCAGATCGACAGCCTGTCGCCGGAGCACGTCGTCTCTCTCGTCCGGTTCCTCGCGTCGCCTGCGTCGGACAATGTCAGCGGCCAGGTCTTCATCGTCTACGGCCCGACGGTCACGCTGCTGGCAGCACCGTCGGTCGAGGCGCAATTCACCGCTCAGGGGGATGCGTGGGTGCCGTCGGAACTCAGCGGGTCGTTGCGCGAATTCTTTGCTGGCCGTGAACTGGAGCGGGGATTCTCGGCGACCCACCTCATGGGAAATTCCTGACAGCGGACTGAAGGACCGATAACATCGGTAGCTAGAACATGTTCTAGAATGACCTGCGTCACACCGGTTCTGACCTGGAAAAAAGCCTCATTTGTGTCTCAATTCAGGGCCTTTGACACTGCGAACTTGTTCTAGTTAGTATGATCCGGCTCACTAACATTTGCGTGCAGAGCAGGGGTGGAAAAGTCGCCGTGCCAAGCGTTTTCGGAAGCTTCGCCAAGGTGGCGAGCTCACGAAACCCTAGTCCCCCAGAACGGAGCCGAGGTTGATCGAACAGCTTGCGGTCCCGGCGCGGGCCGTGGGCGGGTTCGTCGAGATGTCCATCGACACGTTCGTCAAGATCTTCCGCCGTCCTTTTCAGTTCCGCGAGTTCCTCGACCAGACGTGGATGATCGCGCGCGTCTCGCTGGTCCCGACGCTGCTGGTCGCCATCCCGTTCACCGTCCTCGTGGCCTTCACGCTGAACATCCTGCTGCGTGAGATCGGCGCGGCGGACCTTTCGGGGGCGGGAACCGCGTTCGGCACCATCACCCAACTCGGTCCGGTGGTGACGGTGCTGGTGGTGGCAGGCGCGGGTGCGACTGCGATCTGCGCAGACCTCGGGGCGCGCACCATCCGCGAGGAGATCGATGCGATGCGGGTGCTCGGGATCGATCCGATCCAGCGGCTGGTCGTGCCGCGCGTGCTCGCATCGACCGTCGTGGCGCTGCTGCTGAACGGTCTGGTGTGTGCGATCGGGTTGTCCGGTGGCTACGTCTTCTCGGTCTTCCTCCAGGGCGTCAACCCCGGCGCGTTCATCAACGGCCTGACCGTGCTGACCGGTCTCGGCGAACTCGTGCTCGCCGAGATCAAGGCTTTGCTGTTCGGCGTCGTGGCGGGTCTTGTGGGTTGCTACCGCGGGCTCACGGTGCAGGGCGGCCCCAAGGGCGTCGGCACCGCCGTCAACGAGACCGTCGTCTATGCGTTCATCTGCCTGTTCGTGATCAATGTGATCATGACGGCGGTGGGCGTGCGGGTGCTGGTGCGATGAGCTACGACCTGACGCTTCGCCTCCGGCGCGCCTTCCGCGGTGTGCCGAAGGTCGTCGACGGCTTCGGCGAGCAGGCGCTGTTCTACGGCGAGACGATCCGCTACATCCCCAACGCGCTCACCCGGTACCGCAAGGAGACGATCCGCAACATCGCCGAGATGACGATGGGCACCGGCGCACTGGTGATGATCGGCGGCACCGTCGGGGTCGCGGCGTTCCTGACGCTGGCGTCCGGTGGCGTCATCGCCGTGCAGGGCTACTCCTCGCTCGGCAACATCGGCATCGAGGCGCTCACCGGCTTTCTGTCCGCCTTCCTCAACGTCCGCATCGTCGCGCCGGTCATCGCAGGCATCGCGCTCGCCGCGACGATCGGGGCAGGCACCACGGCACAGTTGGGTGCCATGCGGGTCGCAGAGGAGATCGATGCGGTCGAATCGATGGCCGTGCACTCGGTCTCGTATCTGGTCTCGACGCGACTGATGGCGGGGATGGTCGCCATCATCCCGCTGTACTCCCTGTCGGTGCTCGCCGCCTTCTTCGCCGCCCGCTTCACGACGGTGTTCATCAACAACCAGTCGGCGGGCCTTTACGACCACTACTTCAACACGTTCCTCATACCCACCGACCTGCTGTGGTCGTTCCTGCAGGCGATCGTGATGGCGATCGCCGTCATGCTGGTGCACACCTACTACGGCTACAACGCCTCCGGCGGCCCTGTCGGTGTAGGTATCGCGGTCGGTCAGGCCGTGCGCACCTCGCTGATCGTGGTCGTCACCATCACCCTGTTCATCTCACTCGCCGTCTACGGCGCGTCCGGCAACTTCAACCTTTCCGGTTAGGCGGGGGACATGTCCGACGGAAGCGCCAAGCGCAGCCACGTGAGGATCGCCGCGGCGATCCTCGCCGCGTTGCTTGTCGCCGCCGTCGTGTTCACCTACCTTGCCTACACCGCAGCGTTCACCTCCACCGACAAGGTCACCGTCACCTCCCCACGGGCGGGCCTCGTGATGGACCGCGACGCCAAGGTCAAGTACCGCGGCATCCAGATCGGACAGGTCCAGTCCATCGAATACGCAGGCGACCAGGCGAAGCTCACGCTCGCGATCGACAGCAACGAGATGCGGTTCATCCCGTCCAACGCCGTCGTTCGCATCGCCAGCACCACGGTCTTCGGCGCGAAATCCGTGGAGTTCGTGCCGCCCGAGAAGCCGTCGGGCATGTCGCTGCGGCCGGGTTCGCAAGTGCAGGCCTCCGCGGTCCAACTCGAAGTCAACACCCTCTTCCAGACGTTGACCGATGTCCTGCACAAGATCGACCCGATCCACCTCAACGGAACGCTCAGTGCGCTCGCGGAGGGCCTGCGCGGTCACGGCGACGACCTCGGCGCTTTGTTGGCCGGCCTGAACTACTATCTGCAGCAATTGAATCCGAAGCTCCCCACACTGCAGGACGACCTGCAGAAGACGGCGGTGGTGGCCAACATCTACGGCGACGCGGGTCCCGACTTCGCCACGATCTTCGACAACGCACCGGCGATCAGCGACACCATCGTCGACGAGCAGGACAATCTGAACCGCACGCTCCTGGCGGCAACCGGCCTGGCCAACAACGGAACCGACACACTTGCCCCCGCCGAGAACGACTACATCGCGGCGGTGAACCGCCTGCGCGCGCCACTCAAGGTGGCCGGCGAGTACTCCCCGGAGTTCGGCTGCATCCTCGAGGGCACGGGCAAGGCGGTCGACTTCTTCGCCCCGATCATCGGCGGCACCCGCCCCGGCCTCTTCGTCTCCTCGAACTTCCTGCCGGGATCACCCGCGTACACCTATCCCGAAAGCCTCCCCATCGTGAACGCATCCGGCGGCCCGAACTGCCGTGGCCTGCCGGATCTTCCGAGCAAGCAGCTGGGCGGCTCGTGGTACAAGTCGCCGTTCCTCGTCACCGACAACGCCTATGTCCCCTACCAGCCCAACACCGAGTTGCAGTTCGACGCACCTTCGACGGCGCAGTTCCTCTTCAACGGGGCCTTCGCGGAGAGGGATGAATACTGATGAGAAGTGACCGGACCCTATTGAACGTCGGAATCTTCACCGTGGCGATGCTGCTGGTCGCTGCGATGCTCGTGGTGGTGTTCGGCGAGTTCCGCTTCTCGTCGGAAAGCAAGTACCACGCCACCTTCCTCGACGCCTCGCGGCTGAAGGCCGGGCAGGACGTGCGCATCGCCGGTGTTCCGGTCGGAAGTGTCGGTGCAGTCACGCTGAACCCCGACAACACCGTGGACGTCGCGTTCGAGGTCGACAAGAAATACCAGCTGTACACCTCGACGCGCGCCGCCGTCCGCTACGAGAACCTCGTCGGTGACCGCTATCTCGAGATCACCGCGGGCCCAGGGGAATTGCGCAAGATCCCGGCAGGCAGCACCATCCCCAAGGAGAACACACAGCCCGCACTGGACCTCGATGCGTTGCTCGGCGGCCTTCGGCCCGTTCTCAAAGGCCTCGACGGCGCCAAGATCAACGAGGTCAGCAGCGCGGTGATGGAACTGCTGCAGGGTCAGGGCGGCGCGCTGTCGAATCTGCTGTCGACCACGAGCGCCTTCACCCAGAACCTGGCCGCCCGAGATCAACTCATCGGCGATGTGATCAACAACCTGAACACCGTGCTCGGGACAGTGGACGAGAAGGGCGCGCAGTTCGACGCCAGCGTCGATCAACTCCAGAAGTTGCTCACCGGGCTGGCGCAGGGCCGCGATCCGATCGCCGGTGCCATTCCACCGCTGGCTTCTGCCGAGAACGATCTGACCGACATGCTGCGGCAGTCGCGCAGGCCCGTGCAGGGGGTGATCGAGAACGTACGTCCAATGGCGCAACGGATGGACGAGCGCAAGAACGACATCAACAAGGTCATCGAACCGCTCGCGGAGAACTATCTACGTCTCAACGCGCTCGGCGCCTACGGCTCGTTCTTCAACATCTTCTACTGCTCGACCCGAATCAAGATCAACGGCCCGGCGGGCAGCGACATCCTGATCCCGTTCGGTGGTCCGCCGGATCCCTCCAAGGGGAGGTGCAGCGACGATGGCTAACCGGCCCGACGACGGAAACCCCTTACGCACGGGCATATTCGGCATCGTCCTGGTTGCGTGCCTCGTCCTGGTTTCGTTCGGCTACACCAGCCTGCCGTTCTGGCCGCAGGGGAAACCCTTCGAGGCCTACTTCGCCGATGCGGGCGGCATAACCCCGGGCAGCGACGTCAACGTCTCCGGGATCAACGTGGGCAAGGTGACCGGGGTGGCGCTGGCGGGCGACACCGCCAAAGTCACGTTCACGGTCAACCGCGACGTCAAGGTCGGCGACCAGTCGCTGGTGGCCATCAAGACCGACACTGTGCTCGGCGAGAAGTCGCTTGCGGTGACCCCGCGCGGCGGTGGCCAATCCACCGTCATTCCCCTCGGCCGCACCACTACCCCGTACACCCTTGCCACCGCGCTTCAGGATCTCGGGCAGAACGTCAGCGAGTTGGACAAGCCGCGCTTCGAGCAGGCGCTGGCGACGCTGACCGACTCGCTTCGCGACGCGACGCCGCATCTGCGCTCCGCGCTCGACGGCGTCACCGCCTTGTCGCAGAGCATCAACAAACGCGACGAAGCGCTCGACCAGCTTCTGGTGCACGCGAAGAAGGTGTCGGACACCCTCGCTCAGCGGGCCGGCCAGGTGAACCAGCTGATCCTGGACGGCAACCTCCTGTTCGCCGCGCTCGACGAGCGCAGGCAGGCGCTGAGCAATCTCATCGCCGGTATCGACGATGTGAGCGAGCAGCTCTCGGGTCTTGTTGCCGACAACCGCAAGGAGTTCAGGCCCGCCCTGGAGAAGCTGAACCTCGTGCTGGACAACCTTCTCGAGCGGCGTGAGCACATCGGTGAGGCACTCAAGCGGCTGCCGCCGTATGCCACCGCCCTTGGTGAGGTGGTCGGCTCGGGACCTGGTTTCCAGATCAACCTGTACGGCCTGCCGCCCGCCCCGATCGCAGAAGTCCTGTTCGACACCTACTTCCAGCCGGGCAAGCTGCCCGACAGCCTTTCCGACATGCTCAAGGGCTACATCTCTGAGCGAATGATCCTGAGGCCGAAGTCGCCATGACCAACGCGAACCCATCCTCCGGTCGCAGCCGCTGGCTGCGGATCGCGCTGGCTGTCGTCCTCGTCGCGATGGTGGCCGTCGGCGCGTATCTCGTGTGGCCGTCGCGAACCGGCAACAAGGTCGTCGCGTACTTCACCTCGGCGGTCGGTCTTTATCCCGGTGACGACGTCCGCATCGTCGGCGTCCCGGTCGGCAAGATCGACTCGATCGAGCCGCGGGCGAGCGACGTGAAGATAACCATGACCGTCGACGACGGGGTGAAGATCCCGCAGGACGCCAAGGCGCTCATCATCTCGCCGAACCTGGTGTCGTCGCGGTTCATTCAATTGACCCCCGCCTACACCGGGGGGCCTGCTCTCGCCGACGACGCCAGCATCGGGCTCGATCGCACCGCGGTGCCCGTCGAGTGGGACGAGGTCAAAGAACAGCTGACCGCGCTGAGTCGTGAACTGGGACCGCAACAGGGTTCGTTGCAGGGGCCGCTCAGCAATATCGTGAACCAGGCAGCCGATACGTTCGACGGAAACGGTGACTCGTTCCGGGCAGCGCTGCGCGAACTGTCACAGACCGCGGGCCGGCTCGGTGATTCGCGCAGCGACTTGTTCGGCACGGTTCGCAACCTGCAGGTCCTCGTCAACGCGCTGTCGAACAGCAACGAACAGATCGTGGCGTTCACCAACCACGTCGCGTCGGTGTCGCAGGTACTCGCCGACAGCTCAGCGGATCTGAACAACACGCTCGGCACCTTGAACCAGGCGCTCTCCGACGTCCGCGGCTTCCTCAACGACAGCAACGACGCGCTGATCAAACAGGTCAACAAGCTGACCGACTTCACGTCGATCCTGACCGAACACAGCGACGACATCGAGCAGATCCTGCACATCACGCCCAACGGGCTCGCGAACTTCTACAACATCTACAACCCCGCGCAAGGCACCGTCGGTGGTCTGCTCACGCTGCCCAACTTCGCCAACCCGGTGCAGTTCATCTGCGGCGGCGTGTTCGACGCGGGCACGTCGACCGACAACTACAAACGCGCCGAGATCTGCAGGCAGCGGATGGGCCCGGTGCTGCGGCGCATCACGATGAACTTCCCGCCACTGCTGTTCCACCCGATCAACAGCATCACCGCGTACAAGGGCCAGATCATCTACGACACCCCGGAGACCGAGGCGAAAGCACAGACTCCGGTGCCGTACCTGCAGTGGCAGCCCGCGCCGGGTGTCAGCACACCGAAGCCTTCCGCGGCAACGGATCTCAGCTCGTTGATGGCTCCTCCTGCGCAGTCGACATCGCACGCGGGCGGCCCCGAGGCGGCACCCGTACCGGCCGACCCGAACGCGCCGGTCGACCCGGGCGCACCCGCGCCGCCGCCCGTCGAAACACCACCGGCCGGGGAGGGCGGCTGATGAGCAGGGTCGTCTCTCGGATCGCCGTGCGCACGGTTGCCCTGTCGGCAGGCGCCGCTCTGCTGGCCGGCTGCTCGTTCGGCGGACTGAATTCGCTGAACATGCCGGGCACCGCGGGCCACGGGGCCGGCTCCTACAAGATCACCGTCGAACTTCCCGATGTCGCAACCCTGCCGCAGAACTCGCCGGTGATGGTCGACGACGTGACCGTCGGCAGCGTGTCGGGCATCGACGCGGTCCAGCGCTCCGACGGCACCTTCTATGCAGCCGTCCAGCTCTCGTTGGACAAGAACGTCAACCTCCCGGAGAACTCGACGGCGCGGGTGGCGCAGACCTCGCTGCTCGGCTCGCAGCATGTGGAACTCGCCGCGCCCGTCGACGGCAAGGACATCGGCCGGCTCAAGGACGGATCGCGAATCCCGCTCGACCGCACCGGTCGGTACCCGACCACCGAGGAAGTGCTGTCCTCCCTCGGCGTCGTGGTGAACAAGGGCAATCTCGGTGCGCTGCAGGACATCACCGACGAGACCTACAACGCTGTGGTTGGTCGCCAGGGTAGCTTCACCGATCTGGTGCCCCGCCTCGCCGAACTGACGTCGTCACTGGATCGGCAGACAGGTGACATCATCAGAGCGGCCGAAGGGCTGAACCGGTTCGCCGGAATCCTGGCGCGCAGCAAGGACAGTCTCGGCCGCACGCTGGACACGCTGCCCGCGGCGCTGGAGGTGTTGAACAAGAATCGCGCCAACATCGTCGACGCGTTCGGTGCGCTGCAGCGGTTCGCGACGATCGGGGCGAACATCCTGTCCAAGACCAAGGACGACTTCGCCGCCGACTTCAAGGATCTGTTCCCGGTCATCAAGTCGCTGAACGATAATGTCGACTTCCTGATCAAGGACTTGGAGTTCCTGCCCACGTTCCCGTTCCACTACAAGTACCTGCGGCGCGCGGTGCGGGGCGACTACCTGAACGTCTACACGACGTTCGACCTGACGCTGCGCCGTCTCGGCGAATCGGTGTTCACCACGTCGTGGGGCCTGGACACGAACATGGCCCACATGAGCGAGATCATCAACCCACCGGACTTCCTCACCGGTTCCCTGGCCAACCTGTCCGGTCAGGCAGCCGATCCGTTCAAGATTCCGCCGGGCACAGCGACACAACACGGCGAGGGACCCTGATGCTGGACCGGTTGACTCGCCTTCAGCTGACGATCTTCGCGATCGTCACGGTGCTCACCGTCAGCGCCATCACGATCTTCTATCTGCACCTGCCTGCCGCCGTCGGTATCGGTGCGTACAAGGTCGACGCGAATTTCGTCGCAGGCGGCGGTATCTACGAGAACGCCAACGTGACCTACCGCGGCGTGACCGTGGGCCGCGTCGAGTCCGTCGGTCTCACCGACGACGGTGTCGTCGCCCACATGCGGCTCAACAGCGGCACCCCGGTGCCCGACAACGTGACCGCGACCGTGAAGAGCGTCTCGGCCGTCGGCGAGCAGTACATCGACCTCGTTCCGCCGGAGAACCCGTCGTCGGAGAAGCTGCG
The DNA here is from genome assembly GCA_023415515.1 of Actinomycetes bacterium. Taxonomy (GTDB): domain Bacteria; phylum Actinomycetota; class Actinomycetes; order Mycobacteriales; family Mycobacteriaceae; genus Mycobacterium. The sequence continues at coordinate 8,000 of JAEZKH010000525.1, read as the reverse complement.
CAACGGCGCGAGCATCGGCATGGACCGCACAGCCATCGGCCAGGACATCGCAGGCCTGCTCGACGAGTCGCAACGACTCGTCGCAAGTGTCGGCGACACCCGGCTGCAGGACCTGCTGCGTGAGACGTTCAAGGCGTTCAACGGCTCGGGGCCGGAACTGGCGCGGCTGATCGAATCGTCCCGGCTGCTGGTCGACGAGGCGAACAACAACTACGGGCAGACCACACAGCTGATCGACCAGGCGGGTCCGTTCCTCGACGCGCAGATCCGCGGCGGCGACGACATCAGGTCGCTGGCCGACGGCCTTGCCCGGCTCACCGGCGAGGTCGCCAACGCTGATCCGCAGCTGCGCACCACCCTGCAGACCGTGCCAGGCGCCGCCGAAGCGGCCAACGAGACGTTCTCCGGGATCCGGCCGTCGTTCCCGGTGCTGGCGGCCAACCTCGCGAACTTCGGCCGCATCGGGGTGATCTACAGCAAGTCGCTGGAGCAGGCGCTGGTGATCTTCCCCGCACTGATCGCCGCGCTGGGAACCGTTGCGGGCGGCGTGCCGTCCGACGAGGGCGGAAAGCTCGACTTCAAGATCCACCTTCAGGATCCGCCGCCGTGCAACGTCGGCTTCATCCCGGCTACCCAGATCCGGTCTCCTGCCGACACCACACTGCGCGACATCCCGCCCGACCTGTACTGCAAGACAGCGCAGAACGACCCGTCGGTGGTGCGCGGTGCGCGCAACTATCCCTGCATGGAGTTCCCCGGCAAGCGGGCGCCGACCGTCCAGCTGTGCCGTGACCCGAAGGGTTACGTGCCCATCGGCAGCAATCCGTGGCGGGGACCGCCGGTCCCGTACGGCAGCGAGCCGATCACCGATCCGCGGATGATCCTGCCGCAGAACAAGTTCCCGTTCATCCCGCCGCAGGTGGATCCGGACCCCGGTCCGCCGGTGGTGCAGCTGCCGCCCGGTGTGCAGCCGGGCCCCGGGCCCGCCCCGCACGGACCGTTCCCGCTGCCCGTTCCGCCGAACGAGCCCGGTCCGCTTCCGCCGCCGTGGCCGTTCTACGCGCCGCCCGACCAGGTGGTGCCGCCGTACGGCAGGACGCCACCGCCGCCTCCCGCGGGCGAACCGCTGCCGCTGCCGGGCCAACCGCCTGCCGATACGCCACCGCCGGATGCGCCGCCACTGCCCGCGGAAGCCCCGATGGCCAGCGCCACCTACGACCAGAACGGCAAGTTCGTCGACCCAGCCGGGGGAATTGGCGTGTTCGCGGGCGGAGCTGACACACTGGCGCCCGCAGAGAACTGGGTTGATCTGATGTTGGCTCCAAGGCAGGCATAGATGGCAGAAGAGACGGCTTCGACGGAATCGCCGAAGCCGGTGAGAAGACGTCGCGCGTCCCGGGCCGCCGGACCCGCAGGCGGCGAGGCGGCGGCGACCGGTGTGCGCGTCGACGCGCCGAAGACCGTCACGGTGCGGCTGTCCAAACCGGTGGGTCCACCGCCACGGCGACAGCCGCACAGGGGCTTGGTCGCGTGGGCGTCGCTGGCCTTCGCGTTGGTCATGGTGGCCGCGCTGGGCACAGCGGTCTTCTTCACCGTCAGGCACCAGGACGGCGAGGAGGCCGACGCGGCGCAGACGCAGCTGTTCGTCGACACCGCCTCGCAGTATGTCGTGAACATGTTCAGCTACACCCAGGACACGATCGACGCCGACGTCGACCGGTTCGTCAACAGCACCAGCGGGCCGCTGCGCGACATGATGAGCCAGGGCCAGAACACCGAGAACCTGAAAATGCTGTTCCGCGACACCAACGCCAGCGCCGAGGCGGTGATCAACGGGGCGGCCCTGGAAAAGTTCGACGACCTGGCGAAAAGGGCCGACGTCCTTGTCGCTGTGCGGGTCACGGTCACCGACCTCGACGGCAACAACCAGCCCTCCAAGCCGTACCGCCTTCGGGTCACGGTGGCAGAGGACGACAACGGGCACATGTCGTTCTATGACCTCAAATACCCCGACGGGGGGAACTGATGTCCAAGAGAGCCGCCACGTTGATCGGAGCGCTGTCGATCCTGCTGGCATGCGGGTTCGTGGCGCTCGCCGCTGTCGGCGGCTGGTATTACTGGTCAGGCGTCGAGATCCAGGGTGAGAAGGATGCGCGCGCCATCCTCGCCGAGAAGGCGTCCGAGCAGATTCCCAAGGTGTTCGGGTACGACTATCAAACGGTCGAGCGGAGCCTCAACGACATCTACCCGCTGTTGACGCCGAACTACCGCCAGGAGTTCAGAGACCGCGCGAACAAGGACATCATCCCCCAGGCGCGGGAGCGGCAACTGGTGAGCCAGGCCAACACCGTCGGTGTCGGAGTGATGGCGGCACAGCGGAATTCAGGCTCGGTGCTGGTGTATCTGAACCGTACCGTAACAGACAAGTCCAAGAATCCGGTGTATGACGGAAGCCGGCTGAAGGTGGATTACGTCAAAGTCGACGGCCAGTGGCTGATCAACTACATCACTCCGATCTGACGTCGTCAGCCGTGCGCGTAGAGGCAAGCGCGTCGAGGAACGACCGGGCCCAACGGTCGACGTCGTGCGCGAGCACCTGCCTGCGCAGTGCACGCATCCTGCGTCTGCCCTCTTCGGGTGTCTGATTCAGGGCTGCCTCGATCGCATCCTTGACGCCTTCGAGGTGGTGCGGGTTGGTCAGATATGCCTGCCGCAGTTCGGCCGCGGCACCGGTGAACTCACTGAGCACCAGTGCGCCACCGAGGTCGCTGCGACATGCGACGTACTCCTTGGCCACCAGGTTCATCCCGTCGCGCAACGGGGTCACCAGCATCACGTCGGCCGCCACGAAGAACGCGATGAGTTCGTCGCGGGGAACCGGCCGGTGGATGTAGTGCACGATGGGGTGCCCCACCTCGCCGAACTCGCCGTTGATGTGGCCGACCTGCCGCTCGATGTCCTCGCGCATCACCTTGTAGCTCTCGACGCGTTCGCGGCTCGGCGTGGCGAGCTGGACGAGGACGGTGTCGTCGCGTTTGGCCCTGCCCTCCGTCAGCAGCTCGGAGAATGCTTTGAGCCGGACGTCGATGCCCTTGGTGTAGTCGAGCCGGTCGACGCCGAGCAGGATCTTGCGTGGATTGCCCAACTCGTTGCGCAGCTCGCGCGCGCGCTGGCGGACGCTGCGCTCCTTTGCCTTGGCGTCCAACTCCCCGGAGTCGATGGAAATCGGAAAGGCACCGACTTTGACTGTGCGGAAACCGATTTGAACTTCACCAAACCGTGATCGAACACCCACCGACGCACGGGACGTATTGGCTCCGACGAGCCGTCGCGACAGGATGAGGAAATTCTGAGCGCCGCCAGGCAAATGGAAGCCGACGAGATCCGCCCCGAGCAGGCCCTCGATGATCTCCGTTCGCCACGGCATCTGCATGAACAGTTCGACCGGCGGGAAGGGGATGTGCAGAAAGAAGCCGATGGTGAGGTCGGGGCGCAGCATCCGCAGCATCTTCGGGACCAGTTGCAGCTGGTAGTCCTGGATCCACACCGTCGCACCGTCCGCCGCGGCCCGCGCAGTGGCTTCGGCGAATCGCCGGTTCACCTCGACGTAGCGCTCCCACCACTCACGGTGGTAGATGGGCTTGACGATGACGTCGTGGTAGAGCGGCCACAGCGCCGCGTTCGAGAAGCCCTCGTAGTACATCGCGACGTCTTCGGCCGACAGCGACACCGGATACAACCGGAGATCGTCCTCGACGATCGGTTCCTCGTCGCTGTCGGGAATCCCGGGCCAGCCGATCCAGGCGCCTTTGCGACGGCGCAGCAACGGCTCCAGCGCCGTCACCAGCCCCCCGGGGCTGCGCTTCCACTGCGTGGTGCCGTCGGGCAGGCGTTCCATGTCGATCGGCAGCCGGTTGGCCACCACGACGAAGTCAGAGTTGCCGGAGCCGACTTCCTGGCCGCCCCCCGGGCTCATTTATGCCTCGAGCTTCGCCGGTCCAATGCCGAGCATCGACAGAAAGATCCGGCACTCGTCGGCATCATTGGCGTAGGCGGCGACAACCCGCCTCGCCTGCCTTGCGGTGCTGTCGGCTAGCGGTTCGACGTCGCCGATTTCGGCGGGATCAGATTTTGCAGCCATGACACCACCATATATGCGCCGGGGCGCGACGCCGGTATCAGCCGATGGTGCCGGTGGAGCCGGTCACCGTCGGGCTGCTGCCGACACTCGACTCCGGCGTCACCATGGGCACCTGCTGCTCCTCTGCCAACCCGATGCACTGCCCGGAGTTGTGACCCGTGCAGGGGATCGAACCGCCGCCCCCGGGGAGGTTGACCGCCGGGAGATCCGGGTTGCCGCCGAGCACCGAATAGGGTTCGCCGGCATTGGGCACCAGGTGCGGGACGCACAGGGACGTGTAGAGGTCCGGCTCTTCCCCGCCGGGGCACTGGGCGAGCGGGGCGGCCGCAGGCGCCGGTGTCGCAACGAAGCCGATCGCCGGCGCAGCCGCTACCGCTGCCGCGAATCCACCCGCGATGATCAGACGTCGTGCTGGGAACTTCATGATCGCCATCGTCACGCTTTCTGTAGGTCTCCTGACGAGTCTCGTCGGGGCGATTGTATGGAAACCGAAAGCAATCTGCATGAGATCGCAAAGTTTCCTGTCAATATCGCCGGCCGATTCGTGCAGGCCAGGCAGCCAAAGCGCGAGGGTGAGAATTCAGGGCTGTACGGTCAGCCGAATGACTCCTTAAGGGCTGGAGCTGACCTCCGAGTGCGGCGTGGCGATCGGACCTGCGGCGTTCTGCTCCTCGCCGAGTCCGATGCACTCACCCGTATTGCTGCCGGTGCACGGGATGCCACCGATCTCGGGCAGCCCGCCGGCCGGGGAGGTGGCGCCGAAGGCGGGGGAGTTCGGAACGAGGTCCGGCACGCAGATGTTGGTGAACTGGTCCTCGATTTCACCACCCGGGCAGGCCGAAACCGACGGCGTCGAGCTGCCCGGAGTCGGAACGGCGAACATTGTGATCACCGGCGCGGCGGTGATCGCGACAGCGAATCCCCCCGCAAGGATCAGTCGTCGAGTTGGAAGGTGGAAGGTCGCCATCGTCACGCTTTCTCTAGTTTGCTGGATGTGTCATCCTGGAAGCCGATGAAGGCTGCCGATCAACTGGCTGCCGCCTCCAGGTTCCCTGCCTATGCCTTCTCCGAAGTTGAAGCAGGAGAGGGCATCTGCTAGCGGAATCGTACCCTTGCGAACCGGTGGTCTTCGGCCGGAATGCTTTCAAAATCGCCGATCGTGCAATATCTGTAAGATCTCTGTCAGGTTGCTGTACCACACCTGGAAACGGCGGACCGGTGCCTGGTTGCGCGGTGCGACGTCCCGCTCGGTCCGGCTCCGGGAAGGAGAAGTAATGTGCATTACATCTGACGCGTCGAACGTAACGAGGTGTACACGGTGGCGAGCCCCGACCAGACCGACTCGGACGCGGTTTCGCATGAACCCGCGCCGCAGGTGACCTACGAGACCCTTGACGACGGGCGGATCGCCCGCATCTGGCTGAATCGACCGGATGCGCAGAACGCGCAGTCGCGGACGCTGCTTGTCGAGTTGGACGAGGCGTTCGGCCGGGCCGAGGCCGACGACAACGTGCGGGTGGTGATCCTGGCCGGCCGCGGTAAGAACTTCTCGGCGGGCCATGACCTCGGTTCTGAGCAGGCGCTTCTCGAGCGTGCGCCAGGTCCCGCACAGCATCCGACATTTCGTTCGCACGGTTCGACCATGAGCGGTATCGCCGAGCGGACATATCTGCAGGAGTGGCACTTCTTCTTCGAGAACACGCGCAGGTGGCGGGATCTGCGCAAGATCACCATCGCGCAGGTGCAGGGCAACGCGATCTCGGCAGGTCTGATGCTGATCTGGGCGTGTGATCTGATAGTCGCCGCCGATGACGCGAAGTTCAGCGACGTCGTCGCGGTACGGATGGGCATGCCCGGGGTCGAATATTACGCTCACCCATGGGAATTCGGCGCACGCAAGGCGAAAGAGCTACTGCTGACCGGAGATTCGATCGATGCCGACGAAGCATACCGTCTCGGTATGGTGTCGAAGGTCTTCCCGCGGGCCGAGCTGGAGGACAAGACCCTCGAGTTCGCACGCCGCATCGCCGAGCGGCCGACGATGGCCGCGCTGCTGGTCAAGGACTCAGTGAATGCGGCCGCCGACGCGATGGGGTTCACCGAGGCGCTGCGGCATGCGTTCCACATCCACGAGCTCGGTCACGCGCACTGGGCGGCCGCCAACGAGAACCGTTATCCCGTCGGACTGCCGCCCGACGTGCCGGACTGGCGCACGCTCGGGGCGCCGACGCCATCGCGTCGTGACACCCCTTGACGCGCGTGGTTGCATAACGAGAACGTGTTCCAGTTTTCGGGTGAGGAGTAGCGGTGCAGCTCTCGTTGGCGGATAAGACGGTGCTGGTCACCGGCGGTGGCAGCGGAATCGGCAAGGGGGTCGCGACGTCGGCGGCCGCAGCCGGGGCGAAGGTCATGCTCGTCGGCCGCAACGCCGACAAGCTGGCCGCCGCCGCCGAGGAGATCGCGCCGCTGGCCGCCGAAACCGGCGGGGTGCGCTACGAGCCCGCCGACGTCACCAATGAGGACGAGGTCGGCCGCGCCGTCGAGGCGGCCGCCGCGTGGACGGGCCGGCTTTACGGTGTCGTGCACTGTGCGGGCGGCAGCGAAACAATCGGCCCGGTCACCCAGATCGACTCGGAACTGTGGCGGCGCACCGTCGATTTGAACATCAACGGCACCATGTACGTGCTCAAGCACGCCGCGCGGGAGATGGTGCGCGGCGGCGGCGGATCGTTCATCGGCATCTCGTCGATCGCCGCGAGCAACACCCACCGGTGGTTCGGCGCCTACGGTGTCTCCAAAGCGGGCATCGACCACCTCATGCAACTGGCCGCCGACGAGCTCGGTCCGTCGTGGGTGCGGGTCAACTCCATCCGGCCGGGTCTCATCCGCACCGAACTTGTTGCGCCGGTCCTCGATTCGCCGGAGCTCAGTGCCGATTACGCCGCCTGCACGCCGTTGCCGCGGCCAGGTGAGGTCTCCGACATCGCGAACGCCGCGGTGTTTCTGCTCAGCGATGCAGCCGGCTACATCACGGGCCAGGTCATCAACGTCGACGGCGGCGTCCTCGTGCGGCGCGGGCCGGACTACTCGGCGATGCTGGAGCCGATTTTCGGAGCCGACGGACTGCGTGGGGTCGTGTCGAGCTAGCGATCGGTGGGATCGGTTCCGCCTGCGTCCCATGCGGGCAGCGCACCGACCGCCGACCAGTCGAGGTCCGCGCCGCCGCGGGCGAGCAGGGTCAGAAACCGGTCCCGAACCAGGCTCGCGACCGGCATCGACACCCGCAGTTCCTCTGCTGCGGCCAGCACGAGGCGAATGTCCTTCTGCCCGAGCGAGGCGGCGAAACCGGCCGGAGTGAATCGCTCGCTCGCGATGAGCTCGCCGTAGGTCTGGTAGATCGGGGCGCCGAACAGCGTCGAGGTGATCAGCTCGAGATAGGTGTGCTTGTCCACCCCGCCCTTGCCGACGAGCGCCATCGCCTCGCCCAGCGATTCGATCACCGAGGTGATCAGGAAGTTGCCGCTCAGCTTGACGAGGTTGGCGGTCTTGGGTTCTTCGGCGATCACGAACGTGCGCTGGCCGACCGCGTCGAACACCGGCGTCACCGCCTCGACCGCCGCGGAGTCGCCCGCCGCGACGACGAACAGTTTCGCCGCCTGCGCCGCCTCGGGCCTGCCGAACACGGGCGCGGACACGAACCGCTGACCGGCCTCGGCGTGCGCTGCCGTCACCCGCTCGGCCAGCGCGACGCTGATCGTCGACGAGGACACGTGGACGGCGCCGCGGGCGAGCGACGCGACGATGCCACCCTCGCCGAACGTTGTTGCCGCCACGGCGTCGTCGTTGGCGAGCATCGTGT
>JAEZKH010000453.1 GCA_023415515.1 Actinomycetes bacterium | reverse complement strand
CTCGATCTTGTCCGCATGCTTGGTCAGCAAGGCAGCCAGTTCGCGGGCCTCGTCGACTTCCAACTCGTCTACGGAAACGCGCTCGTTGTTATCGTCGAAACGCTCGAGAGTGATGACGTTCTTCTTGGTGCCGACATCCCACCGACTGCCTTCTTGACGGGCCATTGGTCCCTGCCTTTCCCGAAACGAACTTGCTGGATGCGTTCGGGTACCCAACTTCGAAATTCGGGAACCGGGGCCGGCAAAGCCCAGATCTGAGCGGTGTGGTTGGAATCGGTCAGGCGGGGAACATCGGAGGCACCTGCGACGTTGCGCCTGCGACGGAGATGAAAGAGAGGATTTTTCATGGCTACCGACTACGACGCGCCACGCACCAAGAACGCCGAGGACACTGTCGATGAGTCGCTCGAGGAACTGGCCGCCACCCGGCGGGCGGCCGATACTGCCGTGATCGACGACGACGAGGCGGTCGACTCCTATGACCTGCCCGATGCGGACATCTCCGAAGAGCTTTCTGTCCGCGTGATCCCCCGACAGGCGAACGAGTTCACCTGCTCGTCATGCTTCCTGGTGCAACACCGCAACCGGTTGGCGCTCCAACGCGGCACCGAGCAGATCTGCGTGGACTGCGTGTAAGGGCGGCGGCGAGCCGTACGAGGTCCGGCGTCATCGAGCGGGTGCGATACCACGAGAGCAGCCGGGATCGCTGCACCTCGAATTTCGCGGCCACAGGGTGAATTTGGAACGGGGGCCATGCCGCCGCCACCACACTGACCCACTGCGGCAGTGTGCGTGGACTACACACCACTCGGCAAACGCGAAACGGCTCAGCCGGTGACACCGATTCCGTGCGGCACATCCGCCGGGGCTTACCCGTTCCCTTGGCTGCGTAGTGGATCCGACAGTCCATCACGTGGGTGGTCGATAAACGCTGGGGAATGTCGACCCGTACCGATGAGACCAGTTCCCCGTACACGCGACGTGACGCCGAAAGAACGGGTGACGTCGATGTAGAGGGTCAGCCCCTACGCTTGCGCACAATAGGTGTGGACTCTATCGCCTTGGCGCGCTTGGCCGCCCGGCGCTCCTTGATGGACAGTGCAGGCTTGCGCAGATTCTTGCCTTGAGACATGGTAGCCATTGTCGCTCCTTACTTCGAAGTGGCAATCACTGTGCCTCGACCATACGTCAGAAAAGAAATAAAGCCACCCCGCGGACGTCGACGCCTTCGGTCCGTGCGGGTTGTCCGCACGGGCCGGGCCCGCGTCGACCTCCGGAGGCATTGCGTCGCGGCAGACTGCGCTAAGGCTCTCGACCGCACTCCAGCAAACCGACCGACGCCACCCGGAGTTGTTGCCGAAGCGACTGAGGAGCGTCACGAACGCAGGCGCTGTCCCACCGCGACAAAGAGTGCCGCCGCCGTTGTCGATCCGGGGCAAGTCAGGCACACGGATCCGTAGAACCATCGATGTTGTTCGTCTTCGTCCATCGGTGAACGGAACTGTCACTGGACATACGCATTTCAGAGCAAGTGAGGCCCGACATGTCGACGATCGTCGAAAGAAGCCCGCAAACATCAGCAGGCCGCCAAGCCACTGGCACCCCGAGGATCCGCTTGAAACCCGCACACCGCTGTTGCGGTTTCGTTCAAGGCGCGTGGTGGCCACGCTCGACGGATCTGGCCGCTGAGATTGCTGTGCTGCTGGCAGCATTGCCGTCACGGTTCGGTTCGATCGACACGGTGCTGTACCGCAGAGGCGACTGGTCTCAGGCACCAACGAGCATCACTGACCGGGGGGACCGGGTGATCCTTCGTGCCCGCCAGGAGCAGCCCAACGTCGTATCCCTGCTCGGACCGCGGTTCGGCCGACTGGAGCTGCTGGTGGTGCCGCCCTACACCGAACCGACGCACGCCTATGACGTCGTGATGGCCGCGGCCGACGTCGACGACGCGTCCACCCCGGACCAACTACTCGGACTCACACACCGCGTCGACGACCGCCCGCTGTCCCCCGTCGCGCTCGAGCGATGGGAATCCGACGGCGGCGCAGTGCCGCCGCCCCGATGGTCGCGCAGTGAAATGCAGGACCCCGACCTGATGGGCGTTCTCGCTGGCCGCAGCAATGCCGGCACGCCTGCGCGGCCACCGGCCATCACCTGCATCGCGTAGCCGCCCCTCAGGCGACGCTGCTGACGTGTGTCGCCGATTCACCGATCGTGGCCGAGGAATCGGCACCGATCATGACGCGCAACAGGTTTGCGTGCTCACGCCGGCCGCGGAGGTCCGCGCGTGCCATGCCGCCGGGCAGAATCAGTGCAGCGACGCTGCGGGCGACATTCACGGGCAGCCGCAGCAACGGATACCACGGCAGCGCGTAGGACGGAAGCCCGAGTGATTGCACCGCGCGCCTCCCGAGGAAGGCACTGGTGATCGACAGGTGCTGAGCGCGAGCCAGCCGCCGCCGCAGCCCCGCCAAACTGTCGTAGTGCCACGCCAGAGGATCGTCGACCATGGGTGCCGCCAATTGCTTGCTTGACTCGTCGGGTGCGGCGAGCGCCGACAAGGTGTGGGCGAGGACTCGGACGCTGTCACGGAAATCCTTTGGCAGCCATTGGTCTTCAACCCCGATCAGCCAGCCGACATAGCGGGTCAGGTGCGCTACGGCGTTGTACTCAGACGGCGAAAGGATCACGCCCATGCCGACCGCACCCACCGCGGGAGCCACCAGGGCGCCGACCAGGGTGGCCGCCATATCGGTCTGGTTGACCGGCAGACCCCAGTCGTCGGCACGCCAATCCGCCATGGCCCCCACGTGTCTGCGTACGAAGGAGTGGATCAGCCGGACCCTGATGGTGGACCGGTAGCCCACGCCGAGGGGCTCTAGCCCGTCTTCGGAGATGACGTCCATGGCCCACTGCATCGTCTCGGCGAACCGCTTGTTCGAACCCTTCTCGAGAGCACCGGTGCGCAGCAGTGTCTTGTTGAACCCGGAGAACTGGTAGCCGCCCAGCAGCGAGACGTCACGGGCCACATACATGCCGTCGGCCCCGCCGCGACGCAACGCACGCTGTCCCATGCGCAGAGTCTCGCGGTCTACCCACTGCGGTTGCCGCTCATAGGTTTCAAAGAACTCTCGAAGCGGCGCGGGCGCGTCGGGGACACTGGCGATCCCGTTGTTGAGCGCGCGCTCGAACAACGGGCGCGTCTGTTCGGTACCGATGGAGGCCATCCACTCGACCAGTCGATCCATCGGTTCGTCACCGACGGTGAGCCGCTCGCCGAGTTCCTGCCATTGCCCAGGGTTCGGCTTCCGAATGGCGAGAGCCATTGCGAGCGCGCGGATGCCGGTTGGGATCGGCCGCGGATGGTCGGGGTGGCGCGTCGGAATGGGCACGCTCACGACAGCTTCTCCTCCAGCGATTTCTGACAACGCTTGTAGTCAGAACCAGGCTAGGCCGACCGGTGGACCGCTGTCAAAGCGGCGCTGCGCTGCCAGAGCAGGTCGTTGGCGATGCCCGCGACGAGGCTGGTCAGATCGGCCGCCGATGCAGTTGCCGCCAGCCCCCATCGTCCAGGCGTGAGCCAATCTCCATCAGCGGTCGGTCCGTCACCGGGATGAACCCGCCCGCGACCACCAGTTGCGCCGTCAGCGTCATGGCCAACAGCACGGTGACCTGATCGCCGGTCCGCGCCATCTCGCCGAAATTGCAAGCCCGAGCAATGACGGCCGCGATGCTCGTCGCCGCAACCGGGCCTTGGTTACAGCGCCGCCAGCACTCCACGCAGCCGGCCATCGAGATCCCCACGACCGACGTACATCGGTCCCGCGCCGTCGGCGAGCAGTCGCCTTAGCCGGGCCATTCCCATCGCACCAACCGGTCGTGGACCGTGCAGTCGCAGCGTGATCGCGTTGATCACCTCCTCGGCTGCGGCGACGCCGACGCGGTGAATCGGCACCCCGGCGGATCGACATGGCCGGCCCTCGTGCGCCTCACGAATCGACTTCCGCAACGTTTGCGCGAGCGCGTGCCGCTCACGATCGGAGGTGAGGCGCTGGGCGTGCACGCCGAGTGCCGTCCCTGGAGCAGCGCGGCCGCCGAATGCCAGAGCCTCATCGAGGCGGCGGGTGGATACGAGCACGGTCAGCCGCACACGCCACCGAGCCCTCCCAGCGCTGAGGGTGTTGTGATGCAGTAACGACACTAAGAACGGTGACCGACTGAGCACGTGAATTTCTCCTCATCGAACAAGTCTTTTGGCGCCCAAGACAATTGGCTGTCAGTGGCGGAATACACGGATCTAGTCAACGCGCCGCGGACCACGCCGCAAAGGCACAAGCGTTCCTAGGAGTAACACGACCACGGTGCGCACTTGACCCTCTGACCACCAAACTGTGAATACACTGTGAACGTGGCGCACCAGATCGATCCGCTGGCAGAGTTCCTCCGCACGTGCCGTGCCAAAATTCAACCCGACGACGTCGGCTTGCCGCGCGGTAGCCGTCGCCGGGTGGCCGGGCTGCGCCGCGAGGAGGTGGCGATACTTGCAGGTATCAGCACCGATTACTACAACCGGATCGAACAAGGCCGGGAACGGCCCTCGGACCAGGTGATCAACGCACTGGCGCGAGCGATGCGCCTCACTCCTGACCAGGCCGCCCACTTGTGCAATCTGGCCACCGACAACTCCCTTGTGCCGCGACCGAATCGGCCGGTGCATCCGGCGCTGCAGGATCTGCTCGACGGTTGGTCGCATTCGCCGGCGCATATTCACGATGTGACCACCAGAATATTCTTGGCCAATTCGCTGGCAGCTGCGCTGTCACCGTCATTCGCGCCGGGAGAGAGCCCGCTGTGCAACCTGTTCCTCGACCCGAGCGCGCGTCAGTTCTACCGCAATTGGGATGGGCTGACTGCCTGGGCGGTTCGGTGGTTGCGGTCCTTCGTCGGTGACCACCAGAATCCGGACTTGCAGGCTGTGGTCGATGATCTGAACCGCCGCAGCGAGCGGTTCCGCACATTGTGGGCTGCCTACGATGTGAAGGGCCACGCCAGCGGACTGCTGCTGCTCAACCATCCCGTCGTCGGACCCCTCGACCTCTACTTCCAGCATCTGACACTTCGCGGGACCGAAAACACCATGGTGGTCTACTGGGCCCAGCCGGGAACCGCGTCAGCCGATGCGTTGCGCCGACTGGCTGAACTCGGCTGATTCCGACGGTCATAGCGAGAACGCCAGCACGGTAACCGCCAGCGCGACGAGGGTTATCGTCGATAGTGCGGAAATCACTGAACGCCAGAATAATTCGCGGTCAGATGGCATGTTGTTACTCACACTCTAATCGTCACAGTTCGCCGAACACTCAACCAGGGCGAGAAGTTGCCACTCTCAGCGCGGGTACCCCACCCACGCAAGAGCCCCGAAACTGCAGTCACGCTTACAGTTTCGGGGCTGACTTGGGTCTAAATCGCCACCGTCTGGATGACGGCGAATGGGCCACCTTGGCCAACGGTGGTCCGGCGTAGCCCCGCCGACTCGAAGATGACGTCGAACTCGGCGATGTCGCGCTCCCGACCGCCGGTGACGACGAGCATGTTCATGTCCATCATCGGCGCGAGACCCGGGGCACCCATTTCGCCGACGAGGTAATCGACGATGATGACGCGGCCGCCATCCAGCAGCGACGCCCGGCAGTTCTTCAAGATCCGGACGCAACTGTCGTCGTCCCAGTCATGGAGGATGTATTTGAGCACGTACAGGTCGGCCGGTGGGACTGATGCGAAGAAGTCGCCACCGGTCGCGGTGAAGCGCTCCTGCAGTCCATCTTTGCGAGCAGCCTGTTGCGCGCTGGGGACGACGTGGGGCAGGTCGAAGACACCGCCGCACAAGGCAGGGTTGGCCCGCATCATCGCCCGGACGACTTCACCGTCTGCCCCGCCGACGTCTAGGACGTGGTGGACCCCTTCTGTGTCGACCGCTTCTGCGATTTCGATTGCGGCAGGCGAACTGAGGTTCGCCATCGCCTGGGTGAAGATGTCCGCCTCGTCACGATGAACGGCGTAGTAATCGAAGATGGTCGCGGCCCCCAGTGCCGGCGCGACCTGGGAGTCACCGCTGCGGACCGCCTCGGTGAACCGTCCCCAAGGCAACCAGTGGCCCGGGGCCGCTTGAGCACACGCCATGCCCCGCAGCGAGTTCGGATCGTCTCGGCGCAGCGTGTCCAGTAGCGCTGTGCCGGTGAAGTGGACACCGTCCGTGCTCGTCACCAGCCCCAGCGACGCACAAGTACGGAGCAGACGTCGGGTGGCAATCGGGTCGATGGATTCCGCCGCCGCGATCGCGTCGGGGGTGTCGGTGCCGTCTGCCAGGTGGCCACACAGGTCGAAGGTTGCTGCAGCACTGACAATTTGGGTGACCCAGAATCCGGTCACCATTGCCATCATGCGCTCGTAGTCGTCGGGGGTTGCCGGTTGGGATTTGGTGGCATCGTGCGGGTGCGGGCTCTGGTTGTGACGCGGCATTGTCTTCCTCTCGGTGTTGGTTGTATGGACGCGGGGGTCTTTTACACGGCGCAGCCGAGTGACCGGCGCATGCCGGCGCGGCTCCGGTACATCCGCGACATCACTGTTCCCTCTGCTACGCCCATGATGTCGGCGACTTGTCGGTACGTCATGCCTTCGATGGCCACCCAGTAGAGGGTCTGCCGCATGTCGGCTGACAATGAGAGGAACGCCGCAATGACATCGGGATCCGGCATGTCTCGGAGAACCTGGCTCTCGGCGGAGACCACATTGTCCGCCGCGTGATCCAGCCGACCGTCTGCGAGGTCGCCCGAGAGGCTCTCGGCCGGGCGACGGAGGCTGCTGTAGTAGTTGGAGATCCAGGTATTCCGCAGAATGCGCAGCAGCCAGGCCCGCACGTAGGTGTCATCACGTAGCTTGCGGAACGCCTTGAATGCCTTCCACAATGTCTCCTGCACCAAGTCTTCAGCGTCGGCAGGGTTGTTGGTGTAACCCATTGCGCGCCGGTGCAACTCGACCGTGTACGGCAGGACCGCCTGCTCGAACTCCCTGTGGTGATTCACGATGATGGTCTCGGCGTCTGCTGACGAAGGCCCGAGACAGTCACCGGCAGTGACTGCAGGCCCCGCATCAGGGTGCTCGGCCGGTAAGTCGGCGATTCGGTGATGGCGAGTCGAATGTCGTCATAGCGGGACAGCAGGCGGTCCAGTGCTATCTCACCCTCCATCCTCGCCAACGGCGCTCCAACGCAGTGGTGGATGCCGTGCCCGAAGGCGAGGTGCCGGTTATCCGGTCGGAAGATGTCGAAGCGGTGCGGGTCGGGGAAGCGCCGCTCATCGTGGTTGGCGCCGAGCAGCGCGATCAGTACCAGCTCCCCGGCGGGAATGATCCTGTCACCCAAGGGAACAGGTTCGGCGGTGAAACGGACGGTCGCGGTGTTGAGGGGGCTCTGGTAGCGCAGAATCTCCTCGACGGCGGCCGGCAGCAGTGACCGGTCGGCCCGCACGGCGCGCAGTTGGTCGAGGTGCCGCAGCAAGGCCAGCACGCCGTTGCCGATCAGGTTCACGGTGGTGTCGTATCCGGCGATGATGAGTAGGAACGCGGTGCCGAGCAACTCCTCTTCGGAGAGCCGGTCGCCGTGGTCGCGTTGATGGATCAGACTACTGAGCATGTCGTCGCCTGGGCTGTTGCGCTTGACGGCGATGATCGTCCGCATCAGGGCGGCCAATTCA
The DNA here is from genome assembly GCA_023415515.1 of Actinomycetes bacterium. GTDB lineage: Bacteria > Actinomycetota > Actinomycetes > Mycobacteriales > Mycobacteriaceae > Mycobacterium. The sequence goes on along the minus strand of JAEZKH010000453.1, from coordinate 5,417 downwards.
GTTTGAGCCGTGCGTAATTCGTCGACGTCGGTGCTGGTGAAGATCGGAACCACCAGTGACAGGAAGTTGCCCGCAGCGGCCGGGGGAACCCCGAGGAGTTCGCCGATGACGCGCACCGGCAACGGCTGCGCATAGGTACGCATCAGATCCACCTCACCCGTGGTGATGTCGTCGAGGAGGTCGTCGGCGGCGCGGATGATGGTCGGGCGCAGCCGTTTGACCGCGTGTGTGGTGAAGGCGGCGGAGACAAAGCGGCGCAGCCGAGTGTGGTCCGGCGGGTCCTTGAACAACATGTTCTCGCCGAGCACGGATCCGATCGACCCATCGGTGCCGGGCGGGAACAACGCGGTCGCCGTGGGTCCGTCCTTCTTCACCCGCGGGTCGGCGAGCAGGGCCCGGGCCTCCTCGAAGCGGGTGACCATCCACACTCGGACGCCGCCCCACATGATCACCGGTTGGGCAGGGGCCTCCTGGCGGAGCCGGTCATAGCTCAGGTGCGGGTTCTGGACGAACGCGTTGTCGAGACGCAGCATGTTTCGGGGCCTGCCTGGGTCGGTATCGAAATGTGTACTGAAGCCAGGGTGTGGCCACGAAGCCCGACCAACCAGGCCGCGCTTGTCCTAGCAAGATTTCTGCCCCGTTGAGCAATGGTCGAGGCCGCTCGACAGCCCCATTCGAGCTCTTCGCCCCCCAAATCAAAGCATTCAATTCATCCGGCCAATATTGCCACGGTGGTCAATTTTTGCGTTTAGAGTGATCTTGAATTGCCGCCCGAATTCGAGGACCGATTATGAGCACAGCTAAGCAAAAGCGCCGCGGCCACAAAAGCGTTCGAGAGCATCGACCGCCCGTTGTCCGTTGGCTGCAGGCCGGAACCGTCGCGGCGGGTATGGGCGCATCGCTTGCGTGGGGGGCGGGCGTCGCGGGGGCCACGACCGGTGACGACAACGAACCGACCACGGCCGCGGGATCCGATTCCGTGTCGGGCTCATCGCCGAGTTCGGCGGCGGACACGAGTTCCAGAGTCGGTTCCATAAGGCCGCCGGATTCGTTTTCGCGGCACACCGGACCCGTTGTCACGATATCGCGGCATATCGCGGGAGAAGTCAAGAGTGCTCTTGAATCCACGAGCCGAATTCGCGAAGCGGGCACAAGCCGGATCTCTGCTCAGGGATTGATCAAATCGCCGTCCACACAAGGCAAACCCAAAGCTGATCGCGGTGCACCACTCGACGGTGGGTCCCCCGACAACCGGATCGTCGAGGACACCCCCGCGCAGGGTTCCGAAACATCCAGACCGAATCGGGTCTTCCAGAAGCGGCGCCTCGACGCGCCCGCGGCCGAACACCGCAGTGCGGCGGGGACACCTGCGATTGATGCCCGATCTCTGACGCTTCGGTCCGACAGTGCATCCGGCGTTCCGCAACAGTCGCGCCCAGCAGCCGTGGCCACCGCGCCCGAGCCCGCCCTCGCGTCGGCCTCGGTGACCGACCTTCCCGCCGCTGCCCCGGCTTACCCTGAAAAGCTGAGGGCGCCGGTCACTTTGCGGTCGATGGTCACTGATGTGTTCCGCTGGTTCGGTGTGCGCCCGTTGGATGTCAGCACGCCCGTGCCAGCCGTCCCGGTACCGCGCATCGTCGAACTACTGTGGGTCGGTCTGCGCCGCGTCGAATACACCGTCGCCAACCACTACCCCACCGCCAGTCCCGCGCAGATCGAGCAGGTTCCTGCCGGAGGCACGATCACCACGACCGGGCCGCTCGAGGTGACAGTGAAGGGCTCGCTGAACGCCGACGACCCCGACGGTGACCGCTTGACTTACACGGTGGTGTCCAAGCCGAGCAACGGCAGTGTCGTCGTCAACCCGGACGGCACCTACACCTATAACGCAGACCCGGACTTCGCACGCCGTGGCGGAGAAGACTCTTTCACGGTCCGGATCGACGACACCGCCGGAAATCCGTGGCATATACACGGCTTGGCGGAGCTGTTCGGTCGTCGCGGCCCGACGACGGTCACCGTGCCCGTCACCGTGACGGCGGTCAATCGGGCCCCCACAGCGACGTCCGAGATCGTCGACCTCGATACGGACGCCGACGGCAAGGCCAGTGGGAACGTCGGCGGCGCAGACCCCGACGCCGACCGGCTGACCTACACGATCACGGGCCAACCGGCCCGCGGGAAAGCGAGCGTCGACAGCACGGGCAATTGGACGTACCAGGCCAACCCTGAGGCACGGCATGCCCTGTACACCACGCCCGGTGCGCCGACGACCGATACCTTCACGGTCACGACGAGCGACGGGCTGGGCGGCACCACTACGACCACGGTCACGGTGACGCTCACCAAGTACAACCAGAACCCTGGCGGCTCAACCGCCGTCGATGGTCCCACGGGCAGCAACGGCACTGTGGTCATCGCTCCGTCGTACACCGACCCCGACGGCGACGACGTGAAGGTCACCGTCACGATCCACCCCGAAGACGCGGCAAAGGGATTCTTGAGAGCAAACCCCGATGGCAGCTACACATTCCTCCCGACGCAGGCTGCGGCCAACAACTCATTCCTAGCTGGGGTGAACGGCCAGCCCGACCATCCCGACCGCAAGGCGACCTTCACCGTCACCGCTACTGATCCCTACGGCGGCACGCACACCGAAGACGTCGACGTGGAAATCGTCGGCACTTACGTCGGAAATATCACAATGAACGGTCCGATCCTCGGAGGAGTCACCTTGCCGTCGACGGGAACCCAGCCGGCGACCGTGTGGGACCCCGCCACACAGGCGTGGGTGCCTGCCGCACAGCCGCCCCCGCTTGTATTCGGGAGTGGTGCGCAGTTGGTCACCGTGCGGACAGAACCGTTGGCGAAACTCATGACGGTCACAGGTCCGAACGGAACGCTCACGGTCGAAATGAAACCGGGTACTGAGTACACGGTTCGGGAAACATCGGACGGACGTCCAGCCTTGTGGGCAGGCTCGTCGCTGATGACCTTTCTCGACCTGTCGCTGGTCTCAGAAGATGAATGAGCCACCCCCGTCCACGAGGTCCTGTCTGAAGCACCCACGGCGACCGAGTCCGCCGCACCGAGCGTTGTGGGCCGACGGGTTGGTCTAAGCGCGATCCGACGCACCGAAGCGGATGAGCCCCTACGGCCGGACCACTCGGTCGAGACCTCGGTCATCACCCGTAGAGCACAAAGTCCCGGATTCCGCGCGGGGTGGTGTGCTGTGCCACAGCGCGGCTTAACGTGGTGCGCGGGAGTACACGATGACTGAATTCATGCGCAGCAGTGACGCGTTCACATGGTCGATGGAGCACGACCCAGGTCTGAGGTCCACGGTAGTGACCGTGCTGGTGCTGGCCCGGGCACCGGACTGGGATGAGGTCCGCGACCGCATCGAGCGGCTCAGTCACGAACTGCCGGTCCTGCGTCAAATCGTCATCGAGTCGCCACCTCCGGCCCCGCCGCGCTGGCAGCGCTACGCCGACTTCGATCTCGACTTTCACATGCGCAGGGTGGCGATACCGGTCGACGGATCCTTCGATGACGTGCTCGAACTCGCCAGGCTGGCCCAGATGGAGGATCTCGACCGGGCGCGCCCACTATGGAAGATCATCCTCATCGAGGGCTTGCCCGATGGTCAGGCAGCCGTGTTGTGCGTGTTCCATCACGCCCTGTCCGACGGCGTGGGTGGAATCGAGATTGCCAAGACTCTGTTCGGGCTGTCCCCCGAGCTTCCGGCCAATGACGATGACGACCAACCGATTTCACAGCCAACCACCTTCGACGACTACCGGGATGCCGCGCGCTACGGGGTCGGCCTGGCCGGTGACGTGCTGAGCGGCGCCGCGTCGGCACTTCCTCGCGTAGTCATCGACGGTGTGCGTAGTCCGGTCCGGATGCTGAGGACCGCGATGGGCCTCGCCGGCTCGGTGTACCGCACTGTGCGGCCGGTGAATTCACCCGGATCGTCGCTGATGGCGCAGCGCACGATGGTGCGCAGGCTTGATGTGCTCGAGGTACCGAAATCGCAATTGCGCGAGGCGGCACACCGCGGCGGGGGCGCACTGAACGACGCGTTTGTCGCTGGGGTGGCCGGGGGCATACGTCGGTACCACGAGAAGCACGGCGCCGACGTGGGGCCGCTACACCTCTCGATGCCGATCAACCTGCGCACCGACGGGGACGCACCGGGCGGCAACCGCATCACGTTGATGCGGTTTGCTATTCCCGTCGACATCGCCGACCCGGCAGAACGGATCCGGCAGATCCACGAACGCACCGCCCAAGTCCGCCACGAGCAGTCACTGCCGCACACTCAGCTCATCGCCGGATTTTTGAATTGGATGCCGCGCTGGTACATCGGATCGGTTCTGCGTCACGTCGACTTCGTCGCCAGTGACGTGCCGGGAATCCCTGTGCCGGTGCGCCTCGGCGGCGCCGAGGTACGCGTGCAGTACGCGTTCGGACCCACGATTGGCGCGGCGGTCAATGTCACGCTGCTGACATATGTCGACATCTGCGCGCTGGGCATCGACGTGGACAGTGGGGCGATTCCGGACGTGAAGCTGTTCACCCAGTGTCTGCAGGCCGGCTTCGATGAAGTGCTCTCCCTGGCAGAAGACTGATCCGGGTCATCCCGCGGTGTGGGCTTGAATGAGGTCTATCCAAAGGACATTTGCATCGGCCGAATCTGCTTCCCCGTAACCTTCGAGCCGGGCTGCAGTATCGGGTCGCCGCACGGGGTGGGTCCCGTGGCGAAACCTTCAGGCAGCGCAGATCCGGGGGGAGAAGACCGACACGCCTCACGCCCAGCACTTGGCGGACCGTTGTGTCGTAGGGGGCTCGGCCCGGTAGTCGCACCCGCAACTCGAACTCGCAGCGGATTTCGGTTGGGCGCCCGTAACGCTCGAAAACACCGCCGATGGTGTTTACCGAGCTACGTCGCGACGAGAAGGCCTTCCAACGGTCTACATGCACAGCGACTTTCGGTGCCCGTACTCGGACGCGGCTGCGCCGCGTTGCCGCGAGCCGGCCCAGCGCGAGAGTGCCGCACGTGAATGCGTGCCGCCAAGGGTCCGGTCTGTAAACGAAAGTATGGGCAGGTGTTCCACTGGAACACTTGCCCATACCCGCTCAATTCACTTGGTTGTCGAGCACCTCACTCGTCGATCACCTCCTCGCAGGCAGGTCCGCAGTTGGGGTCGTAATCGGGAGCGTTGGGGTAAATGCTGCCGGACGGGTAGACCATGCCGATTTCGTTCGGATTCGACGCGGAGCCCAGCGTCGGGTGAGCGGTCTGTGAACCGTCGGCGGCCGGTGGTACGAGCTTGACGCCGGGAATCAGGTGAGCGTGGACCACGTCGTTACCCGTCGGCGTGGCCGCGTCGGCGGCCGGTGGTACGAGCTTG
>JAEZKH010000426.1 GCA_023415515.1 Actinomycetes bacterium | reverse complement strand
CCTCCAGCGTGGGGACACCTTCAACCTGGAAGGTGACGAGATTGGGTTCGACTGTATGACCGAACTCGTCTTCAACGACAGGGATGGCTTGCTGGGATGGATGACCAGCCTCGGTGGCGATGAAATCTCCCGAGACGAAGAGAACTTCATACATCGAGACGCGACGCGAAGCTACGTGGTGGATGAGCGCACCAGTTCCGGGTGACCACGGCGCCTAACAGGCGATCATGAAATGTTCTCTAGCCAGTCGTTGTGACCACCTGCTGAAAACTTTCTGGAACGCAACCACCGCGCGGCGATGATGCCCAAACGCCGCTACACCCGCGCAGCCAACACCACCAAAGCCAAAGCCGCCGAACGCAAACTCAGCGACGACTATGCCGCTGCAGTCCTCGGCGAACGCGCCAAGCCACCGCCGTTCTGATATGGGGTGCCGGTTACGGCGGCGCGAACAGCAGTGGGACGGTCGATGTCCAATGGTCGATCGAAGGTGATGCGATTGGCGAATCGTCATCGCTGCGCTCAAAATGTCACCGTGGCCCTGCCTCCATCGGCTCCTTCGCCGACGGCCTTCAAGCGCTACGTGGCGCTCGGCGACTCGTTCACCGAAGGCATCGGCGATCCGCATCGTTCAAGTCCCAACGGTCTGCGCGGGTGGGCCGATCATGTCGCCGTAGCGCTGGCTGCGTCGAGCCCCGAGCTTCACTATGCCAACCTCGCGGTACGTGGAAGGCGGATGGACGAGATCATCGACGAGCAAGTGCAAACAGCGCTTTCGTTCGAGCCCGATCTCGTCACCATCTACGCGGGCATGAACAATCTGCTGTTGCTGAACAACGACATCGACGCCATGATGGCGCGATACGCCGAGGCGCTGAAGGCACTTCGCCAGACCGATGCTGTCGTTCTGGCGTTCACGGCCGCAGATCTCGGCACCGTGCCGCTCTTCCGACGGCTGCGGGGCCGCGCCGCGGTCTACAACGAATTACTGCGGGCCATCGCCGACGATCTCGGCCTGCAGCTCGTCGACTTCTGGCGGTTCGCCGAGTTCCGCGACGCCCGGTTGTGGGATGGCGATCGCATCCATCTGTCCCCGGCGGGCCACGAGCGCTTTGCCGCGAAAGTGCTCGACATGCTTGGCATCTCGCATCGCCTCACGTTTCGAACGGCCGCTCTGCTCGCCACCGATCCGCCGGTGCGCGACTTTCGTGCCAACGTGCGCTGGACGGCGGCATTCGCGGCGCCCTACGTCGCCAAGCGAATGCGGTTTGCGAAACGAGGCGTCGGCATCACCCCGAAGCTTCCCCAGTTGACGAAGATCTGCTAGCCGCGTCGCTGCCTGGCGATCTCGGCCAGCACCACACCCGCCGCCACCGACGCGTTCAGCGATTCCGTGGGGCCCGCCATCGGAATGGACACCACCGCGTCGCAGGTTTCTCGCACCAGCCGCGACAGGCCCTTTCCCTCTGAGCCGACGACGAGAACGATCGGGTCCGTGCCGTCCAAGTCGTCGAGCGTGGTGTCGCTGTCGGCATCGAGCCCGACTATCTGCAGACCCGCGTCGTGCCAACTCTTCAGCGTGCGAGTGAGATTCGTCGCCCTCGCCACCGGCAGTCTGGCTGCGGCACCCGCACTGGTGCGCCACGCAACCGCGGTGACCGACGCCGAACGCCGCTGAGGGATCAACACCCCGTGCCCGCCGAACCCGGCAACCGAACGCACGATCGCACCGAGATTGCGCGGATCGGAGATGTTGTCGAGCGCAACCAGCATCGCAGGCGCGGTGTCGTTCGTCGCGGCCGCCAACAGGTCGTCGGGGTGGGCGTACTGGTACGGCGGCACCTGCAGGCCGATGCCCTGGTGCAACCCGTTGGCGCTGAGCCGGTCCAGGTCACTGCGCGGCACCTCGAGAATCGATATGCCCGCATCTGCTGCGCGCCTCACCGACTCGGTCAACCGCTCGTCGGCGTCGGCTCCCAACGCCACGTACAGGGCGGTGGCGGGCACTCCTGCGCGCAGGCATTCGAGGACCGGGTTGCGGCCGAGCACCATCTCGGTGTCGTCAGTGCGCTTGGGTTGTCTGGCCCGCTGCTGCTGCGCCTTCCTGGCGCGCTTGGCGGCGGGATGGTTGGGCCGCATGTGTGCCGGCGGGGTGGCGCCCTTGCCCTCGAGCCCGCGGCGACGGACGCCGCCCGACCCGACCTTGGGGCCCTTCTTGGTGCCTGCCTTGCGTACCGCGCCGCGACGCTGTGAGTTCCCGGCCATCTACTTCGAGTATCCGTCCAGCAGCGTCCACTGCGGTCCGTCTGCGGTATCGGTCACTTCCACGCCGGCCTTCTTCAGCCTGTCCCTTATCGCATCGGCTTCGGCCCAATCCCTGCGCTCACGGGCCTCCTGACGACGCTGGATCTCGGCGTGCACCAACACATCGACCGCAGCAAGCGCGGCGGATGTCTCGTCGCGGGACTCCCAGCGCTCGTCGAGCGGATCGCAGCCGAGGATCCCCATCATCGCGCGGATCGACCTCGCCCGCTCCATCGCCGTGTCGTGGTCACCGGCCTCGAGCGCCCGGTTACCTTCGGCACGCGCGGCATGGACCTCGGCGATCGCGATGGGCACCGAGAGGTCGTCGTCGAGCGCGGCCGCGAATGCGGGCGTCCACTCGCCCGGCTCCACGGCACCCACCCGGTTGCGAACGCGATGCAGGAAGTCCTCGACACCGGTGTACGCCCTCGCCGCGTCCTGCAGGGCCGTCTCGGAGAACTCCAGCATCGACCGGTAGTGCGCGCTGCCCAGGTAGTAGCGTAGCTCAGCCGGCCGAACCCGTTGCAGCACAGCCGGTATCGCCAGAACGTTGCCCAGCGACTTGCTCATCTTCTCGCCACCCATGGTGACCCAGCCGTTGTGCAGCCAGAACCGGGCGAACCGGTCGCCTGCGGCTTCGGCCTGGGCGATCTCGTTCTCGTGGTGCGGGAAGATCAGATCCATCCCGCCCGCGTGGATGTCGAATTCAGCGCCGAGATAGGCCTCGCACATCGCCACGCACTCGGTGTGCCACCCCGGCCTGCCCCGTCCCCACGGCGTCGGCCATGACGGCTCTCCGGGCTTCTCGCCCTTCCACAAAGTGAAGTCACGCTGATCACGCTTGCTCGTCGCGGTGCCTTCACCCTGATGCACGTCGTCGATCTTGTGACCGGACAGCTTGCCGTAGTCGGGGAGGCTCAACACGTCGAAGTAGACGTCCCCGTCGGCGGCGTAGGCGTGCTTGCGTTCGATCAACCGCTCGATCAACTCGACCATCTGGGTGATGTGGCCCGTCGCGCGCGGCTCCGCAGAAGGCGGCAGCACCCCCAGCGCGTCGTAGGCGGCCGAGAACGCCCGCTCGTAGGTCGCTGCCCACTCCCACCACGGCCTGCCCGCGTAGGCGGCCTTGTTGAGGATCTTGTCGTCGATGTCGGTGACGTTGCGGACGAATGCCACGTCGAAACCCTTGGCCATCAGCCAGCGGCGCAGCACATCGAACGCTACCCCGCTGCGGACGTGACCGATGTGAGGCAGGCCCTGCACGGTGGCCCCGCACAGGTAGATGGAGACGTGGCCGACGCGCACCGGCACGAAGTCACGGACGGCGCCCGTCATCGTGTCGTACAGCCGCAAGTCGGTCACGACGGGCCAGCTTACCGGCCTATTCGGCGTCGACTACCAAAGCGGTCGCGATGGCGGCCAAACCCTCACCGCGCCCGGTCAGCCCCAGGCCGTCGGTGGTCGTCGCCGACACCGAGACCGGCGCGTCGAGCAGTTCGGAGAGCACCTTCGTCGCCTCCGCCCGCCGCGGACCGATTTTCGGTCGGTTGCCGACGACCTGAACGGCCGCATTGCCCACGCGGTAGCCCTCGGCGCGTACCAACGCGTGCACGTGGCGCAGCATGTCCGCGCCGCTCACCCCCGCCCAGCGCGGATCGGCGGTGCCGAACACGTCGCCGATGTCTCCGAGCCCCGCAGCGCTCAGCAGCGCGTCGCAGAGGGCGTGCGCTGCCACGTCGCCGTCCGAGTGGCCAGCGCAGCCGTCGGCGCCCTCGAACAGGAGCCCCAACAGCCAGCACGGGCGTCCCGCCTCGACCGGGTGTACGTCGGTGCCGATGCCGACCCGGGGCGTGCTCACGCTGTCGTTCCGAGCAGGGCTTCGGCCAACAGCAGATCGTTCGGGGTCGTGATCTTGAACGCGAGCGGGTCGCCGTCGACGACCTGAACGGGGGTGCCGATCGACTCGACCACCGAGGCGTCGTCGGTGAATCCGCCTGCAGCGGCCCGCTCGTAGGCCCGCCGCAGCAGGTCGGTGCGGAAGCCCTGCGGTGTCTGCACCGCCCGCAGCCCGGATCGCTCCGGCGTGCCCAGCACGACGCCGTTGGCGTCGACGGCCTTGATGGTGTCGGTGACTGCAAGCGCGGGCACGACTGCGGGGTGCCCAGCCTGCAGCGCATGCACGACACGCACGATCAACGACGCCGGGGTGAGCGCCCTCGCCGCATCGTGGACGAGGACGAACTCCGCATCCTCGACGGCGGCGAGAGCGAGCCGGACGGACTCGGTCCGATCGGTTCCGCCCGCGACGATGAGCGCATCCCCGCCGAACACGAGCTTGGCCTGGTCGGTTCGGTTCGGCGGCACGGCGACCACGACATCGTCGACGACCCCCGAGCTACGCAGCCCGTCGAGCGTGTGTTCGAGCATCGGGCGTCCGCCCAGATGCACGAAGGCCTTCGGCGCACCGGCTGCCAACCGCTCTCCAGACCCTGCGGCCGGGACAACGGCAACCGTTCTCATGCGTCAGGAGGCGGCGGCCAGAACCTCGTCGAGGATGATCTCGGCCTTGGCGTCGTCGGTGTTCTCGGCAAGTGCCAGTTCACCGACCAGGATCTGGCGGGCCTTGGCCAGCATCCGCTTCTCGCCCGCGGAAAGACCGCGCTCCTGATCGCGGCGCCACAGGTCGCGAACGACCTCGGCGACCTTGTTCACGTCGCCGGAAGCCAGCTTCTCGAGGTTTGCCTTGTAGCGGCGCGACCAGTTTGTCGGCTCTTCGGTGTGCGGCGCGCGCAGCACCTGGAAAACCTTGTCGAGGCCCTCCTGCCCAACCACGTCACGCACGCCGACATACTCTGCATTTTCTGCGGGGACTCGGACTGTGAGGTCGCCCTGGGCGACCTTCAAGACGAGATATTCCTTTTGTTCGCCTTTGATGGTCCGGGTTTCGATCGCCTCGATCAACGCAGCACCGTGGTGTGGATAGACAACGGTGTCTCCGACCTTGAAAATCATCTGTTTCGAGCCCCTTTCGATACTCCATGCTAACACGGCGGCCAGCCACACGTCGCACAACGGTGCAGGTCAGGGGCACCGCAGGTGAACACTAGGGGTTGACACCGCGGCGAATACATGCAAGGCACGGACCGGCCAGCCACCCCGCCGCGACCCCTTTCACGTGCCGGTGGAGGGTTCGCGGCAAACCCGAATCGGCCATCGCGGCACCTCAGCTACCGCCGCCAACGGCCACCTACTACTCTGCATAGTCGAACTGGTCGGCCGAGCAGGAGGCTTCTGGGTGAACCGCATCAAATCGCGCAGTTCCGCAGTCACCGTGGCGCTGGCGGCGTGCGGGCTCGCCGCCGCTGCTGCCCTCTCCGGCTGCAGCGCGGGCCAGGTCTCGCAGACCGCGACGCAGCAGGCGGCGGTGAACGGCACCGCAGCAACGGTCGGCAAAATCTCGATCCGCAACATCCACCTGCGGGCCGAGCAGGACAGTGACTACGTCCGACCCGGGACCGACGTCGAGTTGCTGTTCGTCGCCGCCAACGATTCGCCGGACTCCGGCGACAAGCTGACCTCGATCAAATCCGACATCGGCACGGTCTCCCTCACCGGCGACACGTCGCTGCCTGCCTCCGACGTCCTCGTGGTCGGTGAGCCAGACGGTCAGATCGCCGCTCTGGAGCAGACGGAGACCTCCGACGCCGCCAAGGCGACGGTCGCTCTCAGCAAGCCCATCACCAATGGGCTGAACTACGAGTTCACCTTCGACTTCGAGAAGGCGGGCCAGGTCACCGTGCCGGTGCCCATC
>JAEZKH010000380.1 GCA_023415515.1 Actinomycetes bacterium | reverse complement strand
ACCTGCCGTCTCCTACGCCGCCCGCCCCGTCTCGCTTTTGTTGCACCGATGTGGTTGAGGCACCGTAGAACCGAGGAACATGCAATGGAAGCCTTCAGCAGCCCTGCCCGGCGCACCCGGCCGACGGGCGCACCTTGTCACTGATCTGGACTGAGATTGACCCTATTGGAATCGATGAACTATCGCAGGCGGGATCTGGCCAAGGCGCAACCACGTCGGCAACGTGCAGCTGGTATCGCGTAGAACCCGTGGTCAAGAACTCCCGGGATGGAATCACCACCGTCTCGATGTCGGTGATACCAACGGTCGCGGAAGGCGCGGCGACACCGGAAACCGCGACGGCGTCGGTGTGATCACCCGTCATCGCCCACGGGCGGCAACGCCCCGCAGGCCTGCGAAAGGGGCCAATACCCCCATCGAATCGTCTGCGCGCCAATCAACTTCTCGTCGTGGAGCAATTTCTGATGAGGATTTACAACTCCGTGTCGCATCCCTAGACTGTCGAGATGCCGATCCGGTCGCAGCTTGGCTTCGCCAAGACGTTCGCGCCAGTAATGATTGCAGGTCTGTCCGCCGACGCGGCACGCAAGGTCGCACGCAGAGTACGCCCGACGCGGATCCCGTCCGGTGTCGCGATCACCGATTTCGACCCGCTCAACGACGAGATGGCATCCGACCCCTACCGTTACTACCCGGAACTTCTAGCTGGCCCTGCGGTCCACTACAACCAGCGACGCGACATCTACATCTTGTGCCGTCACGAAGACGTTCGCGCCGGAGCCCGTGCCTCCGACGTCCTGTCCAGCGCTGAGGGCATTGCCTATAGCCGGGTGCGCGCCGACTCTCTGCTCACGATGGATCCGCCCAAGCACACCGCCATGCGCAAGCAGGCTCAACCGGCGTTCACTCGCGGAGCTCTGCAATCCTGGCAGGACATGGTCGAGAAGCTGTGCATCGATTACACCGCCACGCTGTTCGCCGGTGAATCGGTGGATATCGTAAAGACGCTCGCCGAGCCGTTGCCCACCGCGGTTATCGCGCACATTCTCGGCATCGGCGACGATGACTGGGCCGCCTTTAAGGAGTGGTCCAACGAGGCCGTTCGTTTGACCAGTCTCGACCTGTCGCGAGCTGGGCTGCGGCAGGCCATGGGCGGCGTACGCGCGGTCAGCCAGTTCCATGCTTACTTCACCGGCAAGCTCGAACGAGGTGAACTGCTAGATGAGGACACCGTGCTGGGTAAACTGGTCGCCAACGCACACGACGGCCGGCTGAGCAACGACGAGTTGTTCTTCTTCTCCATGTCGCTGCTGCTGGCCGGTAACGAGACCACGACGAACATGCTGGGCACCTTGTTCTTGACGCTGTCGGACAACCCCGACCAACTGCGTCTGCTGCAGGAACGTCCGGACCTCATCCCGAGCGCGATCGAAGAGCAACTGCGCTTCTACTCGCCGATCCAGGGCCTGTACCGCACTGCCCGTGCCGATTACGTCGTCGATAACGTCACGATTCCAGCCGGATCGCGGGTCCTATTGCTGTGGGGGGCAGCCAACCGTGACCCGCGCCAATACGAGAACCCCGAAGAGTTCCGCGTTGAGCGCAACCCGACCGGACACGTCGCCTTCGGTTCTGGAGTCCACCTCTGTCTGGGCGCTCACTTGGCCCGGCTGGAGGGCCACACCGTGTTGCGGGAGATCGTCAACAACGTTGGAAGTATCGAAATCCTGGGCACTCCAGGATGGCGGACGAATCCCACCTTGCGAGGACTCGAAAAGCTGACCGTCCGAGTAACGCGTCGCGATGCAGCCAAACAGGATATCGAGGCGGCACCCGCCCCGGTCTGAGATCGTCGAGCCGGCGCTTCTCAACGGCAAAGAGTGTGCCGTCGGCCGGACGGATTGCCCGACTCACAGCTCAACGGTTGAGCGCGTCCTTTAGGACGTCGCACTGTCGGTCGAAGAACGCCTTCGACACCCCGACCCACGGTAGGACGGTGTCGAATCCGTGGAAAGCACCGGCAATGGTGTCGAGCTGGCACGCGACCCCGGCATCGACAAGACGCCGCGCGTACTCCACGTCCTCGTCGTACAGCGGATCGAGAGTTCCGACACCAACCCATGCGGGCGCGACCCCGGACAGGTCGTCGTGCCGCGACGGCACGGCTGCTCGCGGATCAGCCGAGCCAAGGTACGCCTGCCAACCGATACGGTTGGTCTTCGGCGTCCACATGCGATAACGGGGGCTGTCCGGCACCCGTTCACCGGAACGATCATCGACCATCGGGTACACCAGCAGCTGAAAGAGCGGTGAGACTTCGCCGCGGTCACGCGCAAGCAACGCCAATGCGGCGGTGAGCCCACCGCCGGCGCTCGCCCCGCCGATGATGACGCGGGTCGGGTCGATTCCCGGTAGCCGGCTTAGCCAAAGCAAGACCTCGTAGCAATCGTCTAGTGCTGCCGGATAAGGATGTTCGGGCGCCAGTCGGTAGTCGACCCCTGCGACGGGGATACCGAGCCGCTTGGCGAAGCGCCGGCATACCGAATCATCCTGCGCGGCGGTGCCGACGACGTAACCACCGCCATGGATCCACAGCAGGGCCGCACCGGGACGACTCTCCGTTTCAGGGCGGTGCAGCCGCACCCCGGCACCCGAAGGAAACGTCAGCACCTCGACGTTCTTCGGAGTCGGCAGGTACGTCAGCGACTTACTGATCCGCTTGAAGATCGGCAGGGTCCGCTCGTTGAATGCCCCACGCGGCAGGACGCGCGCGAACCGGCGCAGGTCCGGATGGAAGTCATCGTCCGTCGACACCGCGCCCGCCATCAGACGGGAAACTTCACGCCGGTGAATTCTTCGCACACCGCCCACAACCGCCGCTGCGCATCCTTATCGTGCGATCGTGCACTCGAAGCGACCTGCTTGGGGTAGCCCTTGAGCTCCCACAACCGGGCCGGACCCCAGTACTGGCCGCCGACGACCTCAGGTTCCGTCGCAGCGAGCAGCTGCGGCAAGGCCCCTTGATCGGGGCTTTGAGCAACAAGCGGGCTAAGGAAATTGAAAAGTGGTTGAAGTGGCGCCCACACATGGCGGAACAGTTCCGAATCGGTCATCCCGGGATGGGCGGCCACCGCGATCGTCGGCTTGCCTGCCGCGGACAGCCGACGCTGCAGCTCATAGCAGAACATCAGGTTGGCCAATTTCGACTGCGCGTAGGCAGCACTTCGGCTGTAGGACTTCTCCCAGTTCAGATCGCCGAAGTGGATCTTTCCGCCCATCTTGTGGGTGAGGCTGCTCACGATGACGACGCGTGAACCCTCGACGTCGAGCATGTTCTCCAGAAGCAGTCCGGTGAGGGCGAAATGGCCGAGACTGTTCGTGCCGAACTGCAATTCGAAGCCGTCCTCGGTGAGTTCCTTGGGCGGAATCATCACCCCGGCGTTGTTGATCAGCAGGTCGATGCGAGGGTAGGCGGCGCGTAGTTCGTCGGCTGCTTCGCGGATCGAGCGCAAGGAACCGAGGTCGAGCCGTTGAAGCTCGACCTTGGCGCTGGGTGTCACATTCAATATTCGCTCGACCGCCTCCTTGCCCTTGTCCACATTGCGGACAGCCATAACGACGGTGGCGCCGTGCTCCGCCAACACGCGCGCAGTGTCGAATCCCAGCCCGGTATTGGCACCGGTCACGATCGCGATCCGGCCCGATTGATCCGGGACATCGGCTTCGCCCCACTTCTCGGAAATCATTGCCCTCTAGCGTCCAATCCCGGGCGGTCACCGCCCGACCACGATGCGCTACGCGTCGACTGACACTTTTCTAATGCGTTTCAATCTGCAGCGTATCGGACGCGCATATGGAACAAAACTGGACACCCGGCAGTGTTTGCCGAGCTGATCCCTGCTCCGTCCACGGGGTGTCGATGGAGGGCACCTGTGAAGTTCTGCGCGCCGCGGTCGGTGACAACGAGTCCTACGAGCTCTGGCCGGATTCCTCGCGCTGAGGGCCCGTGGGTTGGCGGGAGTGCGGCGGGCGATCTCTGATACCCATGCCGGGTTGAAACCCGCTGTAGCTCAACAGTTCCCGAATTAGTCGTGACAGCGATGCCGGAGGCATTTCGCGCCTTGGCCACCCTCAACCGCCCGTAATGGGTGCGAATTCCGGTGCGATGAGATCGGCGACCTTGTCCCATGGCACGGTGACTGCCTTCAGGCCCCCGCCGAATTGGTACTGGGGAAAATGCAGCTCGATTCCCTTCGCCGTCGCGATCCACGCTCTGTAATTGATATCGATTGGCGCGAATTCCCCTCGGAGCTTCCAGTCACGGAGCCAAGTCGGGGGTGCCACGGCCGCAATCGCGGCTTCGGTAACCTCGCTAAGCCGGTTCAATCCGGCTTGCTTGTTGACGAACAGGTTGTCCCAGGTGATGGGGACCCCGCTTCGGCCGTCGCATACGACGCTCGCCACCGACAGCACCGGCATATGCGGCTCGCTTGTGTTGTATTCGGTGACAAAGAGTTCCGAAACCGCCAGCGCGCCTACCTGCAGCGTCCCGTTGGAGTCGAAGGTCCACGGATGCCTGGTCGATCCGTCCCAGGTGGCCTGTTGCACTTGCCTGTTGGCTTCCGCGTCGAGGTGATCGTTGATCTGGTCGGTCACCGCTTGGTCGCCGCCGGCGACGCGCTGATAGTGGACGGTCCATGTGCCCAATTGATCTGGACTGTTGCCCGAGATCACGGATGGCACTGGCGCGAATCCTGCCGCATAGGCGATCGGTTGAGCATGGAGTAACGCGATCGCAGCGAGCATCGCGGTGGCCTTGGCGGCCAGGCCCGCGGATCTCTGTCGCGTCAGTCTCACTGCGGCCCTTACTATTTCAGCTCAACGTTGCTGGCCAGCCATCGGCCATCGACGAGCTCCATCGTCATGGTGACGCGGCTGCGGTCCATGCGCGGCTGCGGGCTGGCGGAGTTATTGATCCACTGGTCGACAAACAGCATCACGTCGACCTTGGTTTTGGAGGCGGACTTGATTGCTGAGTCGATGACGGTGCCCTTACTCATCGCCTTGTTGTCGATGAGGACCTGGCGCAGCTGGCTGGCGGATTGGCTATACATACTCTTGAATTCACCGGTGGAGCCGTCGACGACTTCGTTGAAGTTCTGGTCGACACTGCCGGCACTCCCGGTGTCGATACTGGTCAGAATGACGGCGAAGTGTTCGGCCGATTGGAGCGCGGCTCGGCTGGCCCTCTCCACGTCTTGGTGCTGTTTATATTGCCAACCAAAGAACCCGGCTGCTGCCAGAGCGGCGATGAAGACCAGGACCGCCGCGCCGGTAAGGGTATAGCGCAGCCAGCGTCTGCGCGGCGCCGAGACAGTTGTGTGTGTCTCGTCTCCGTCGTCGGTTTCTTCGGCGTCGTCGGTTTCTGCGGCGTCGTGATCGGCCGCGGTGCCCGAGATGGGTTCATTCTCGTCTCCCGCGGTGTCCTCCAAAGCTTTGGCGGCTATCGGATCGCTCGCATCCTCAACTGTCTGGGCGTCCCCGGGTTCAGAGGAGTCGGCGTCCTCGAGGACTCTGGTGAAAACGTTCTTATGGTTCTTCTGCCTAGACAACTTCATCGCCATGATGGCTTCCTTTTCGGTCTTATCAGTTTGGATGGTGCGCCGACCCCGTGTAGGGACGAAGCCACCACGGCACCGGATTGTCGTCGGGTTCCTTC
>JAEZKH010000296.1 GCA_023415515.1 Actinomycetes bacterium | reverse complement strand
ATGATCTCGCGGCAGTTGGTGTTGACGACGGTGGTGTACCAATGCCAGTCGGTCCACTCGTCGCTGGTGGCTCCCTCGATGCGCGGGATGGTCACCTCCGGCGGCGGCGGATTGCCCTCCGGGTCGTTCCAGACGAACAGCATTCCGTCCTGCTCCAGCGTGATCCACGTCGCGGTGCGGGCCAGACGCGGTGTCCTACGGGCATAGGGCACCTGCTTGCACCGACCGTCGCCGCCCCAGCGCCAGTCGTGGAAGGGGCATGCGATCGCATCACCTTTGACCGCACCTTGGGACAAGTCGCCGCCCATGTGACGGCAGTACGCGTCCAGCACGTTGATCCGGCCGTCCCCGCCGCGAAAGACCACCAGCTTCTGTCCGAAGGCGTTGACGGCGTGCGGTTTCCCATCACCGAAGTCTCTGATCAGACCGAAGCAGTGCCAGCCCCGGGCAAACCGTGTCGGCGCGCTCTGCGCCTCGATTTGCCGAACTTCGTCCGCAATCGGTTGTGACGTCATGCCACCGATTGAACCGTTCCGGAGCCCCGCGGGCAGGCAATTGTTCCGCTCACCAGGAGATCGGTCGCCCCGACACCCCGAATGCGACCTACGGTGTCAGCTGTGACTACCGCCAGCACGACGATTCCCGCCGGTCTTGAAGTTGGGGACACCACCGTCGACCTGCTCGTCATCGGGTCCGGCAGCGGGATGGCAGCAGCGCTCGCCGCAGCCGATCTCGGGTTGTCCGTGCTGATCGTGGAGAAGTCGTCCCACGTCGGTGGCTCAACCGCACGGTCCGGCGGCGCCCTGTGGTTGCCCGCCAGTTCGGTGATGCGCGAGTGCGGCGGCGACGACACCGCCGAGCGCGCGCAGACCTACCTGCACTCGGTGGTGGCCGGCTCGGCACCGGCCGCGCTGTCTGACACGTTCGTGGCCAACGTGGAGCCGATGGTGTCCATGCTGCGGCGCATGACGCCGATGCGGCTCTTCTGGGCGCGCGACTACTCCGACTATCACGCCGAAGCACCAGGCGGCTCGGCTGCGGGGCGAACCTGCGAATGCCGCCCGTTGAACACCTCCCTGCTCGGCGAGTACCGCGAGCGGCTGCAACCCGGCGTGATGGAGTCCTCTATGCCGCTACCGACGACCGGTGCGGACTACCGCTGGATGAACCTCGTTGCTCGGGTGCCGCGCAAGGGTGTTCCCACGATCGCCAAGCGGCTCGTGCAGGGTGTCGGCGGTCTGCTGCTGGGCCGTCGCTATGCGGCGGGCGGTCAGGCGCTGACGGCCGGGCTGTTCGCGGGTGTGCTGAAGGCGGGAGTGCCGATCTGGACCGATACCTCCCTGGTACGGCTGCTTGGCTCCAAGGACACGGTCACCGGCGCGGTGGTCAACCACGACGGACGGGAATTCACGATCACCGCCAACCGCGGAGTGGTGCTGGCCGCAGGCGGATTCGACCACAGCATGGAGATGCGCTGGAAGTTCCAATCCGAATCGTTGGGCGCCAATCTGAGCCTCGGCACGAAAGCCAACACCGGCGACGCTATCCGAGTTGCGCAAGAGTTCGGCGCCGACACCGCGCTGATGGACCAGGCGTGGTGGTTTCCCGCCGTCGCGCCGCTGCCGGGTAAGGCGCCTGCGGTGATGCTGGCCGAACGCTCGCTGCCGGGATCGCTGATCGTCAATCAGCACGGACAGCGGTTCGCCAACGAGTCCGCCGATTACATGTCGTTCGGTCAACGCCTTCTCGAACTGGAAAACGCAGGCAACGGCGTCGAATCGATGTGGATCGTATTCGACCAACAGTACCGCAACAGCTACGTTTTCGCCGCGGAACTGTTCCCGCGCATGGCGATTCCCGACAGTTGGTATGCGGCCGGGATCGCGGTGCGCGCTGACAGCCTGGGCGAGTTGGGCACGAAAATGGCTGTGCCTGCGGATGAGTTCTCGGCGACCATGCGCCGGTTCAACGAAAACGCCTCCGCGGGTGAAGATCCCGACTTCGGCCGTGGCCGTGGCGCATACGACCGCTACTACGGCGATCCGACTGTCACACCGAACCCGAATCTGCGGCCGCTGCAGAAGGGTCCGTTCTATGCGGTCAAGATGGTGCTATCAGACCTGGGCACGTGCGGCGGTCTGCGCGCCGACGAGCGAGCCAGGGTGCTGCGTGAGGACGGCACCGCGATCGACGGGCTCTACGCAATCGGTAACACGGCAGCGAATGCGTTCGGGGCGACCTATCCCGGTGCGGGCGCGACGATCGCGCAGGGCCTGGTGTACGGCTACCTGGCCGCCAAGGATGCAGCCGGAGGGTAAGGCGTCAGCCGTCCTCTTCGGCTGCCTTCTTCTCGATTTCGTACCAGTATTCCGGTGTAGGCCATGGGACCTTCGCACTACCGGTTTTGGGGAATGCCGCTTCGGCCTCGTCGAGTTCCTTGATCATCTTCAACGCCAGCTCGCGTTCGTTCGCGTAATACCGTTCGGCCCATTGCAGCGCGACGCGCGCATACGCCCAGGACGGATCGGCGCCGGACCACTTGGCGTCCTTCGCCGCTTGACGCTGCATCTCGTCGGCGTACGCGACATGTTCCTGCAGAATCTCTTTGAGCCTCGACGGCGTGGTCAAATGACCGAAGGTGACGCGCAACAAAGGCGAATGCTTGAGCGTGGGCGGGTCTACCGGCGCCTCATTTGCCCACTGAGTGACCGCGTCCAGGCCTGACTGGGTGATCTTGTACAACCGCCGACTGCGCGTTCCACCGGTGTTTTCCACACGCGAGGTGACCAGACCGAGCTTTTCGAGCTTCTTGAGTTCGGAATAGATCTGGCTGTAGGCCGGGCTTCCGTAGAAGAACCGCATGCTCCAGTCGATCCACTTGCGGATGTCATAGCCCGACAGCTCATGCTCGTAGGTCAACATGCCAAGCAACGCCCAGCTGGTGGCAGCCAGATTCGGCTTCGCTCCCGGGGCGCTTGCGTCCATGAATCCAGCGTAACAACGGCGGGTCAACCAGGCGTTTCTACTCACCGCTGGGCGGGACATTCGCTTGCGGGCGCGGTTCTGCCCGCACGAACCTTGTGCGGTGACCGCGCCCCGACTCGACGCGCCAGATTCGGCGACGATGCGTTTCGTCCTAGGACACTTCTGCACCGGCATCGCGGTGATCACCGGCCACGACGGCGACCGGCCCACCGGTTTCACGTGCCAATCGGTGACATCGGTATCGCTGGAGCCGCCGTACGTGTCGTTCTGCCCCGCCAGGACGTCATCGAGCTGGCCGGCGATCCGATCGACAGGCCGGTTGTGCGTCAATGTCCTCGCCGATGACCAGCGCGACGTCTGTACGCGATTCGCCACCAGCGACGCCGACAAGTTCGCTCAGACCGGTTGGACGCCGGGCCACAACGGAGCACCGTGGTTGGACGGCGCGCTCGCCACGATCGAGGCCGAAGTCGCGGCCGAACACGACGCCGGAGACCACACGATCGTCATCGCGCGTGTAACGGGTCTGCGAGCGCATCACGACCGCCGCCCGCTGTTGTTCTATCGCGGCGATTACGGTGGCTTGGCGTGACGGATCAAGAGAGCGCAGCCGACCTCCGCGCGGTCTACGAACCGCTGACCGCTTCCGTACGTCGCTTGATCGATATCACGATCCGCACGGAGGCGGACGCGCCGACGGTGGCGGCCGCAATGGCCAAGATCGACAGCGCCGCAGCCGAATTGAGCGCAACGATGACTCCGGGGTCGTTCGGTGTCCGTCAGGCGGACGATGGCCAGAGCTTGGCCTGGGGCAACGTTGTGATCGGCGTGCGGAATCCCGTCGCGCCCCCGCTGGTCATTCATCACGACAGCGAAGGCTCCGTCTGGACCGAATTCGTGCTCGGGTCCGCTTACGAAGGTCCGGCGGGCCACGTGCACGGTGGCGTATGCGCGCTCATCCTCGATCACGTCCTTGGCGCGCCCGTGCACAAGCCGGGTAAGCCGGCTGTCACCGGCACACTGACCGTCCGCTACCGGCGCGGCACACCGTTGGGCGCGCTGCGGGCGGAGGCTCACATCGACCGTGTCGAGGGCTCCAAGACGTTTGTGATCGGCCGCATTCTCGACGGCAACGGCGTCGTCACCGTCGAAGCCGAAGGCGTGTTCATATATCCGAAGAAGCGCGGCGGCGATAACTAGCTTCGACCGGCACGTCTTCGGCGGATGAGCAGCCTGAACGAGTTAATCTCGCTTCTGATGAAACTCAGATCGGTGCAGGAGATCTATACGGACTTCGCCGCGGAATATGAGCATGTCGTGCGAAACGAATTGCGGTACGCAGCATGCACGGATGTGCCGCAACGGGTCATCGACTCGATGGGTCCGCGGCCTCATGCCGAGATCCTGGATGTGGGCTGCGGCACCGGCCTGAGCTCGCTGCCCTTCATGGCGCAGGGCTGGGATGTGACCGGCCTCGACGGCAGCAGGCCGATGGTGCGTAAAGCGCAGCGGCTTCCCTACAAGAAGCTCATTCGGCAAGACATCGAATCGCCTTGGCAGGTAGAGGATTGCTCATTCGATGCGGCTGTGCTGATCGGCGTCCTGGAGTACATCGAGGACCCAGCCGCACTGTTCCGGCAAGCACACGAGAAGCTTGTCCACGACGGCGTTTTCGGCGTCACCGTTCCCATCAAGAGTAGGTGGTGCACCGAAGTCGGGTTGAAATCCTATTACCGGCCGGAGATAACACCTGCGATCAGAGACGCCGGATTCCGAATCGAATCCTGTGAGCGGTCGTTGGGCTTCGAGGACGCAGACGCGAGAGTGTGCTACTGGAATTACGTTCTGCGCCGCGAGTAGAGAACACGAGCCGACGGCGTTCGTCGTCGGAATAAACCCGCCGCCCGGCGAGCTTGGGTCAAGAGTCGCACTTTTACCGACTCAGGAGCTTTCATGACCCGTCCCCTCCGCGTGGCCGTTCAGATCCAGCCCGGCGGCACACCCGACTACCGCACATGGCGTGACGCCGTGTTGGCCGCCGACGACCTCGGCGTCGACGTGATCTTCGGCTACGACCACTTCCACCGCCCGGCGATGGAGGGAATAGTCGACGGCAAGCCCGTTCTGGAAGACGAGCAGCCCGACGTCGCCAACTTCGAGGGCTGGACCGCGCTTGCGTCGTGGGCTGAGATCACCTCACACGCCGAGATCGGACTCCTCGTCACCGGCGTCGGCTACCGCAATCCTGACCTGCTCGCTGACATGGCGCGCACCGTCGACCACATCAGCGGTGGCCGGTTGATACTGGGGCTCGGCGCGGGATGGTACGAAAAGGACTACACCACATACGGTTACGACTTTGGGACCTTCAGCTCACGCTTCGACTTGTTCGACGAGAGCCTGATCCGTATCGAGAAGCGACTGGGCGCACTGATCCCACCGCCCGTGCGCAAAATACCGATCCTCATCGGCGGCACCGGACCGAAGCGCTCGCTGCCCGCCGTTGCCAGGCACGCCGACATCTGGCACGCGTTCCAGGACCTCGACGCGTTCCGCAGGTCGAGCGACCGCGTCGACGAGTTGGCGTCGACGTTCGGCCGCAACGGCGCGGACATCGAGCGTTCGACGCTTTGGGAGAACCCCGACAGCGCCGACGCGTTCCGCGACAACGGCGTCACACTGTTCCAGACCGAGCTCACCTCGGACAACGGCTACGACCTGACGTCGCTCAAAGAGGTGATCACTTGGCGCGACAACGCATGATCGTGGTGTTACGCGATCATCGGGTCGATCCCCGACCGAGGCGCCAGAACCTGCAACGCGCCGTATGAGTCGGGCAGCAGCACGCCCTGGTCGAAGAAGAAGATCACCCCGTCGTTGACCACCGCGAAACTCTGGTAATTGGCGGGGTTGTAGAGAGCGGGTGTCGCAATGGGCAACGGCGCGGGTTCCGGGGTTGGAGTGGGCGAAGCCGCAGCGGGTTGTCCGGCTTCGGCGGGCGGCTCGGCCGGTGGCGGTGGCGCCAGCTGCTTCTGCAGCTCGGCCTGCACGATCGGGCCCACGGTTTTCAGGGGATCATCGACCCGCCACAACGGTGTGTTCTCCTTGTCGTCCGGTGCAGCCGTCCAGACGATCTCTTTGCGATAGGTCTGATCCCAGTTGAACGACTTCCACGTCGTCTTCGCACTCGTGCCACCGGTGTTCTGAGTCACCTTGAACACCACGGCCTGCGTGCCGCGCGGGGGGATCGCCGAGTTGTACTCCTTCGGCTTGATGGTCAGCACCGACGGCGTAGCGCCGGACGCGCCCGACTTGGCGACGTTGACGAACTCGTCGCGTTTCTGGGAGATCCAGTCGGCGACCGACTTCTGGTTGGGGTAATCCAGCGGGATGCTGATGTCGACCGTGTACGCGGGGTCGGAGAGCTGGATCTCACACGTGCTGCCGGTATTGCCACCTTTGAGGTCGGCGCAGTAATCCTTCGGCGCGGCCACCGCGACAGTGTTCGAGCCGACGATCGCAGCTGCCGCGACGAGCACGGCCACTTTGGCAATTCGCATGTCCAAACCCCTCCGAGCAAACCGCGGCACGGCGCCGCGCACGAGAGATTAGCGCATTGACGCTGTGACGTGCGCTGGGCCGGGTGCGCAGGGTAATTGTCGGTGACGACAAAACCATTGTTGCCATGCGAGGTCTCTCGCCGTCATCGCGTCAGCGTTATCGAGCTCGGGGCAGAAGCGGATTGGAGAACGCGGCGCAGGGGCCCAGTAAGTCGGGTTGGAACAGCTTCGCCGCGACGCAACCTCCATCGACACCTGGGTTCTGTTCGGTAACCGTTCTGGCTACCAAGTCCCGTATCTGCCCGTACAGGTTGGTGGTCGCGGTGGTGGCCAACCCGGCTGCGACGTCGTACATCGTCGTACCGGTTCCTGGTACCGGCTGACTACCGCGAGCCGTGTCGGGCCCGTCCTTGTTCAATGCCGAGTGGCACTCTGGATAACCTGCCGGCGGCCCTGCTGGAGGGCAACCGTCGAGCGGGAATTGTTTGGAGAACAGGATATTGAAGTACCCGGTGTGGAGATCGGCGGGGAAGTCGCCGGGATTGCACGTCGGAAAGATGGCGGGAGCCAGCCGGTCCGGCTGCCCAGCGCCGATATTGTCCTCGACCCAATTGGAGTGCGCATAGAAATCCTGCTGCGCGTGTGCGAGCCCGCCGAAGGCGGCACGGGCGGCGGGTCCGTTCGCCAACACCGTGGCACCCGGGCCGACGGGCCGCGACCCATTCAGAATGACCGGTGACAGGATGTTCCAGGCCTGCTGCGCACGGGCACATATGTCTGCGGGATTCTTCGCGTTGTCGATATGCCGCCATTGATCGGTGGCGAACGAGTCGCTTCCCATCGCGCCACCCCCGGGCGGGGGTCCGTTGAGTATCTGGAGGATCGCAACCTCGTTGACCTGATCGGGCGGGAGCGCACTGCGGGTGATGGTTGCGTGATTCTGGACGTAGAACGCCTGCGCGCTTGGCGCGGCCCAGCAGCAGACGGCACCGATGAGGCCCGACGCCGCAACCACGACCCACGTCGCCCTGATTGATCGCCACAACGAGGTCATGGGAACTCCTAGCCTGTGCCGACACCTCGGCACGCCATACTGCGGTGGTCCCCAACCGCCAGGCTTGTTCCCCGAACGGCACAAGGTAAACGCCGGCGACACACTTTGTCGTCGGTCCTCAGGAGTCTTCGACGGTTGTTGAGGCGAGCGGGCGAGGAGCTGTCCTGGACTGTGCGGATCAGTCGAGCAGTTCGCTCAGGGGGGTCACGTGTCCGATTCGTCCTCCGGTCAACATCGGTTCGATGAGCAGAAGCTGACGCATCACCCGGCGATGGAGAAGCACGATCAGAGCGGGATCCTGCTCAGGCGTCGCCGTCAGCACAGCGTGTTCCAAGGCCTGGTCGCCTGCCGCCCGGTCGGTGGGCCGTTCCCCGAGTAATTCCTCGATATCATCGAGATCCGCGGCGTCGATGGCGTGGCCGTATATGCCGACCCGGTGGGCCAATTGGGCGACGGTCGAAGCGCACTGCCGCTGGTGTTCGGCGATGCCCGGCGGCACGGCCAGCGACTCGATAATGCCGGGCAGCCCGGCGATTGCCCCGGGATAGAGGGTCGGCATGGGGTCAGGAAGCGACACCGTCGACAGCAGGACGCCGGCCTGCTGCGCGATGGATTCGATCGTGTGCAGTGACAAGAGATGAAACCACTCGATGTACTGAACGATGTCGGGCAGGGGCAGGTCCAAGTGCAGGACTATCGCCACTCCCAGCGGGGTGCACAGCGCGAACTTGGCGGTGTGGAATTCGATCGCCGCACGGTCCAGGGGTACGCCTGAGCGTTGCTCATAGCGCCGCAACAAGCGACCCAGGTCACCCATCGGTTCGGTCACGTTGCGCAGTCGAAGGCCCGCGAGGTCATGGAAGACATCACCGATGTGGGCGAGCTCGACGTCGATCAACCCGGTGATCCGGCCGTCGGCGTACATGAATTGGCCGGTGTCGCCCAGCACGAAGCGCGGTGCGACGCGATGCGACGGCACGTGGCGCCTCAGCCAGCCGATGGCGAACTCCAGCAACGGCTCCGGGCGCTGCTTGAAGTCTCGATAGCGCGTCACGAATGTCTCGAGGTAATCGAGTGCGACGGCATCGGGGCCGGTCGGTATGGGCAGGTCCGCGGCGCCAAAAGCAGTCGGATCGATGCGGTGGGCGCTGACCAGCGCGTCGACGTAATCGTCCATCACCGCGTCAATCTGCTGGGCATCGATGTCGCTGCATGGGTTGGCAGCGCCGGGCAGCCAGTCCATCACGACCGCTGATGCTTCAGGGATCTCGCCGTGGATGTGGGGAACCGCGATGCCGTGCGCTTCCATCGTGCGCAGCACGGCCGCCTCGGCTGAGACTGTCGCAAACCCGAACCCTTCGCGATCACCCCGGACATAGAGGCGAATCTCTTGATCGTCACGTGCCGCGGTGACGAACCACGCTGGCCGCCAACGTTGCTGGCGCTCGATGGTGCGGACGGGACCGATGTTTGCCGCGATCCAGGCTTCGATCACGGAGTCTTCGACGGGGCCGGACACTGCGCAATGATACATATCGCGTGTATCTGTATTGCGAAGCGTCGACGGCGATGCGTGGGCGGGTCATGGATGACACCTGCAATGACCGTCGATGGGTCGCGCCATAGGTGACGGTCGTGGGTCTGTCGAGAGCCCGCGTGGTGGTGTTGGAAGTTGTCAGCGGAAACGTCACCGTCGGTGCTGCGGCCTGGACTTATGGGCTGTTTGAGTCAGTGGATTTGTCGGAGGTCGAATGTATGTTCGAAATATGTCGGATCACGACTTGCAGGCAGCGGTCAGCGCTTTGCGTGTCGCCTTTGACACGCTGGCCGCCTGCGACGTCGACCGGCAGACCCGTCCCGAGCTCGTCGCGGCTCTCGATGAACTGGAGACCCTGTGGTGCCGGTTGCCGATGATGAGGCACCGCATGCTGGCGCGCCTGCAGTGCGAGACGACGCCAAACGAAATGGGTGCGAAATCCTGGAGAGAGGTGCTGACGGTCCGCTGGCGGATCTCAACCACCGAGGCGAACAGGCGGTTGACCGAAGCCGGCTTGTTGGCGCCGCGTCAGTCGTTGACCGGACCGCTACTACCGCCGATACTGCCCACCACTGCTGACGCTCAGCACCGCGGGCTGATCAACGCTGAGCATGTAGAAGTCATCCGTAAGGCCATCGATAGACTGCCCGGTTTCGTGGACGCCGCGACTCGGCACCGGATCGAAGCCGACTGGGTTCGTACTGCCGTCGGTGTGGGCCCCAAGGAACTGAAGGACTTGGCCGACCTCACCCTGTTCCTTCTCGACCAGGACGGACCCACGCCCGATGACGCCGAACGCGCCCGCAGACGCGGGCTTTCGAAAGGCAAGCAGCGCTCCGATGCGATGACTGACATCGTCGGGAGTCTGACGCCCGAAGCGTGGGCCGTGTGGGAAGTGCTCTTTGCCAAGTATGCGGCGCCGGGTATGTGCAATCCCGATGATCCCGAACCCTGCACATCGGGGACACCGACACAGGCTCAGATCGACAACGACCACCGCAGCCTTGCCCAGCGTCAGCACGATGCGATGGTCGCCGTCGGGCGCATCGCCCTGATGAGCGGCGATCTGGGGCAGCTCAACGGACTGCCTGTTTCGATCATCATCCGCACCACCCTGCAGGATCTGGAGTCTCGGGCCGGTGTCGGCAAGACCGGCGGGGGCACGGTCATGCCGATCGCCGACGTCATCAAGATGGCCGGCCACGCCAACCACTACCTGGCGGTGTTC
>JAEZKH010000295.1 GCA_023415515.1 Actinomycetes bacterium | reverse complement strand
GACCGGCACAGCGCAAGCCGGCGCCCGACCGCACCGAGCCGACGCCGCGGCCCGCGCCGGCCGCCCGCGTTCAGGTGGCGGGCCGCCCACATACCGGGCCGGTTCGGGCGAGCATGCAGATCCGCCGCATCGATCCCTGGAGCGCGCTGAAGGTGTCGCTGGTGCTGTCGGTCGCGTTGTTCTTCGTCTGGATGATCGCGGTCGCGTTCCTCTACCTCGTGCTCGGCGGGATGGGCGTGTGGAGCAAGCTCAACAGCAACGTCGGTGACCTGCTGACCAGCGCAAGCGGCCAGGCCGGCGGCGAACTGGTGTCCAGCGGCACGATCTTCGGCGGGGCGGCGCTGATCGGGCTGGTCAACATCGTGCTGCTGACGGCGATGGCCACGGTCGGAGTCTTCATCTACAACCTGACCACCGACCTGGTCGGCGGCATCGAGGTGACGTTGGCCGACCGCGACTGATCCGGTTTGGGTCAAGCGTCCTGATTACGGTAATCTCGTCGCTCGGCCATGTGCGTTACGGGCCTATAGCTCAGGCGGTTAGAGCGCTTCGCTGATAACGAAGAGGTCGGAGGTTCGAGTCCTCCTAGGCCCACGGAAAGGGTCACCATGAGACTGGTTCTACTGGTCGCGGTGGTGGCGCTGGCGGTATTCGTGGTGCGGTCGCGACAACGCGTGGAGGTGTGGCACGCAGCGGCAGACCAGCCGTCCTGACTCGGGGCCTTAGCTCAGTTGGTAGAGCGCTGCCTTTGCAAGGCAGAAGTCAGGGGTTCGAATCCCCTAGGCTCCACAATTGTGATGAGGCGCGTCATGGGTGACAGATCGCCCCGGCCATCTGCCGGGGTGTTTTTGTTGGCCCAGCGAAGCAGTCTGCCTGCTAGACAGCGGTAAACCGCGTAGTTACGTCATTACCAACCACAAACGTTAGTTGTAGGTGGAGACGCTACCTATAAGAAAAAGTCGCTTTTGTTATACCTTGTCCAGGTGGACCCAAAGAGGTTTGTAGCCCCAGCTTGGGGGCGCGCAGTTTCGACTGGCGGTCCGGCTGCCTATCACGCGTTCGACCCGATGCCAGTCCCGCGTGCACTGGTTCTGCCTCCGCAAACCATCATGCTCCTATCAGACGCCGACGCGTCGCTTGGCAGATTGGCAGGCGCTGGGCGGCTCCTGCCCGACGCGCACCTGCTGGTGAATGCCTACATCACACGGGAGGCCGTAGCGAGCTCGCGCATCGAGGGCACTCAAGCATCGGTGACCGAGGTCTTCGATGCGGCAGTAACCGGAACCACTGTCCGCGCGGATGTTCAGGAAGTCCGCAACTACATCCTCGCCCTTCGACACGGATTACGCCGCCTCGACGAGGGCTTCCCAATCTCGTTGCGCCTCATCAAAGAAATGCACGAAATTCTGCTAAGCGGCGTCCGCGGCCAAGAGCGCACACCCGGCGATTTTCGCCAGACGCAGAACTGGATCTCGTCTCCTGACAACCAGCCGAAGACAGCACGCTTCGTTCCCCCCACGGTGGAGAACATGTGGAGAGCACTCGACGACTGGGAAAAGTATCTGCACGACCCCGACCCCAAGCTCCCGCTCCTAATTCGCTGCGCCTTAATGCATTATCAGTTTGAGACGATCCACCCATTCCTTGACGGCAACGGCCGCATCGGTCGACTCTTCATCATCCTGTACCTCGTGAACCTTGGGAGACTCCCAACTCCACTCCTCTACATATCGAGCTATTTTGATCAACGCAAAGCGGAGTACTACGACCGCCTCCAATTCATCCGAGAACGTGGCGAGATCGAGGAATGGCTTGATTTCTTTCTCACGGGGATCGCGGGGCAAGCTACTGACGCGGTGAGCCGAGCCGAAGACCTGGCCGACCTTCGAGAGGACTATCGGTTGCGACTTGTCGGCACTAGGAGCCGCGCCATTGAAGTGGCGGATTTGCTGTTCGCCAACCCAATCATGACCGTTCGCGCAGTACAAAAGCGGCTAGGGGTCAGTCAGCCTGGAGCCACCAACTTGCTTCGTACACTCACCACTGAGGGGATCGTTCGTGAAGTGGGCGACGGTCCCGGTGTCCGCCATCGCTGGTTCGCCGACGATGTACTTCGCGTACTCGACCCCTAGTGACAGGAACGCCGGGCGCCTATCCGGCGCGCCTGTCCCGGACCATTTTCTCGACCTCGGAGTCGTTCGGTTTCACGCCCATGCCCTCAAGTTGGTCCTTCACCGAGCGGATAGCGTCCTCCTCTGAGCCGCCGAGCGGGATTTGAATCCCCGCAGAGAACTGGTGCTGTAGATCCTGCTCGAGCTTGCGCATTCCTGCCCTGTTGATTTTGAAATTGCCCACGTGTCCTCCTAAGCACACTTTTGCCCACAAACTGCCCACAGTTACAGATAACTAGTGTGAATGACAGTTATGTGTTTCAGCATCGTGTGTCTATCAGAAGCGTCTGACATGGGTAAAGCGCTGCCTTTGCAAGGCAGACGTCAGGGGTTCGAATCCCCTAGGCTCCACAAAATCTCGGGCTTGTCCGTGTCGCGCCGACACTCAACCGGCCCCGAGCCTGTCGACGAGCTTCGCCGCGATCGCTTCAGCCGGGTCGGGAACGGTGTTGCTGCAGGCGCTCACGTCGAGAACGGCGCTCGACACCGCCTGCAGGAGATGCTGGCCGTACTGGCAGGGTCGCGCGCGTGACATCGAATCCATCGATGCGATCACCATGTGCGGACGAGCCTTCACCGCGGTGACGCGCTCCTGTGATATCGAACCGCTCGCCTTGTCCCTGCTGGTGATGACTTCGCCCTCACACCCTTCCCACATTCGGGTCTGCTCGCCGACGAACTCGTCGGCCTCGGCAACCGAAGGGAGTTGCGCCACCATCTCCACCACATCGCCGGCACCACCGGGTCCGGCAACCCGCCAGAGCATCGCGGTGAAACCCGATGACTCGTATTCGACTTCGCCCGCGATGTAGACCAACCCGTGGCATGCCGACGGGTCGACCTCCGTCACGTCGTCCGGCGCGTCGCCCTCGTCGAGCACCTCGGTGCCGCTGAGTTGCAACACGTCGTCGATCTCGTCGGCGTCGAGCAGTACGGCACGGAGGTCGGTGGTCGACAGGGGGCCCGCCGCGACCGCCGAGCCGTCGACCTCGCGCGTGCAACCCGTCAGGCCGACGGCGGCGGCGACAACCGCAACCCACACTGGGGCCGTCCGGCATCGAGGTTGCGGCGCAGAATTCACGTTACGGCCGCGCAGGAGGCTCCACGCTCGGCGGCCGCGGCGACGGGTCGGGCTGCATCGAGCGGCGAACTATCGAAAACGTCACTCCCCCAACGGCTATCATCGCTATACCGGCTGCCGCGAGCAGCAGCGGCCGTGGGCGCCGCCGTCGCGGCTTCCGCGCATCGGCGATCGTCTGCGGCAGGCCGGCCAGCGCCGCGCGCGCCTCGGCGAGCTCTTGCGCGATGGCCTCCTGCGCATCCTCGAGCTCCTGAACGAGCTCCTTGGCCAGGTCGCTCTTGGCGACGCGCTGCCGAAGGCTCGCAGCCGCGGTGTGCAGGCCTTGGGCGCTGAGCCCGACCGTGCCGCGCGTGACGTCGACGGGACCGATCGCGGTGTAACGCAGGCCTCGAGACAGCCGTTGTCCTGGGCTCAAGCGGGCGTCGGTCTTCAGGCTCATTGCGTACCTCTCTCGCGGCCAGTCGGGATTCCATACCAGCCTGCCATCATCACCGGCCCGACGGTGCCCGGTTGGCCGTCAGCGACGCGTGGCAGACTGGCTCACCGTGACGAGCCCTATTCAGACCGCGACTGCGACCCTGCACACCAATCGTGGTGACATCAAGATCGCACTGTTCGGAAATCACGCCCCCAAGACCGTCGCCAACTTCATCGGACTGGCACAGGGCACCAAGGAGTACAGCACCGAGAACGCGTCGGGCGGGACCTCGGGCCCGTTCTACGACGGCGCCGTTTTTCACCGGGTGATCGATGGGTTCATGATCCAGGGCGGCGACCCGACCGGGACCGGCCGCGGTGGCCCCGGCTACCAGTTCGAGGACGAGTTCCACCCGGAGCTGCAGTTCGACAAGCCCTATCTGTTGGCGATGGCCAACGCGGGGCCGGGCACCAACGGCTCGCAGTTCTTCCTGACCGTCGGCAAGACGCCGCATCTGAACCGCAGGCACACCATCTTCGGAGAGGTCGTCGATCCGGAATCGCAGAAGGTGGTCGACGCGATCGCCACGACGGCCACCGACCGCAGCGACCGCCCCACCGAGCCGGTGGTGATCGAGTCGATAACCATCTCCTGACCGGTCGGCGCTAGCGGCCGGCCAGCCCGGCCGCGGTCAACGCGTCGAGCACGTGCAGGGGGTCGGTGCCCAGATCCCATCGGGTGAGCACGAACAGCCGATCGTCGGTCGTGTCGATCTCGAGCAGACGCACCGTCCTGGCGATGCGCCGGAATTCGGTGATCCGAATGATCTTGATCTGGTCTCGCGTCAGCCGGTGTGCGCATAGTGCGCCGCGAATGATCAGACCGCCGTCGCGGATTGCCAGCTTTGGCCTGGCGCGCCACGAAACGGTTGCAAACAGGAGCAGTCCTGCGGCGGCAATGATCCCGAGAATGCGCCCCGGAGCGTCTGTGACAAGCGTCACAGCGGTGATAGCCATCATGAGACCGATCACGCCGCACGCTGCGACGCCAACGGCGGGCGGACTCCATTGAGTTTGCTGCACGGCTAATTCACACCCCTTTACCCCGGTTTATGGGGTTATCCACAAGTGCTATCCCCAATGGGGATGAATCACAACGATGTGATTGGATGAGCACCGGGTTGCCCACCGGGTAACGCGCGAAGGCCAGGATGAATTCATCACGACCTATCGCGCCGTCACCGCCAACGCATTGTCAGCAACAACCCGGTGATCATGAAAGCAAAGGCGATCGCGTAGTTCCACGGACCGAGCTCCAGGAGGAACGGGATCGACGACGACGCCAGTTGGAAAACCAAGAGCCAGGCCAGACCGATGATCATCAGGCTCAGGAAGAACACCACGAACCACACGCTCGACGGCCCGGCCTTCACCTTCACCGGGGTGCGGCTGACCTGGCCGGCGGCGAAGTCGTGTTTCTTGCGGACCTTTGACTTGGGCATGTCTACCTTCACAAACACTCGGCGCCACAGGTGCGACGATGAAGCCGGATTCACGTACGAGGTTAACGTAGGAGGGTCGCAGACAGAGAATGCGACGGGGAGTAGCAATGCCGGAGTCGCCGCATCGGTCCGCCTGGCGCTTCGGCGTGCCACTTGTCTGCCTGCTGGCCGGGTTGCTGCTGGCAGCGACCCACGGAGTCTCCGGCGGCGGTGAGATCAGGCGCAGCGACGCCCCCCGGCTCGTCGACCTGGTGCGCGAAGCGCAGCAATCGGTGGACCGGCTCACCGCCCGGCGGGACAGCCTGGTCACCGAGATCGACACCCACCACGGGGGATCGCCCAGCGCCGCGGCAGCGCTCGCGGCGATCCAGAAGCGCAACGCCACGCTGGCCGCCGATGCGGGCTTCGACCCGATCCGTGGCCCCGGGCTCGTCGTCACCCTCACCGACGCACAGCGAGACGCCAACGGCCGATTCCCGCGCGACGCGTCGCCCGATGACCTCGTCGTGCACCAGCAGGACATCCAGGCCGTGCTCAACGCGCTGTGGAGCGCCGGCGCCGAGGGCATCCAGATGCAGGACCAACGGATCATCGGCACCTCCGCGCCGCGCTGCGTCGGCAACACTTTGTTGCTCAACGGCCGCACCTACAGCCCGCCGTACGTGATCAGCGCGGTCGGCGACACCGCGCGCATGCAGGCCGCGCTGGCCGCCTCGCCGCTGGTGGGGATCTACAAGCAGTATGTGGTGCGGTTCGGACTCGGCTACACCGAGGAACCCCGCGCGTCGATCGATCTGGTCGGACACTCCGAGCCCGTGCGGATGCGGTTCGCCAAACCCGCGGGACCGATCGGCTACTGAGCGCCCGCCGCACCGCGAATACGGGGTTTCGCGGATGTTTCGGGCCGTCGCGGTTCGCATGCTGGCTAGCATGAGCGCACCAGACGCATGGAGCGACGTGCATGTGAGCGAGCTGCCGACCGGAACAGTGACGCTGCTGCTTGCCGATGTCGAGGGGTCGACGCGGCTGTGGGAGACGCGTCCCGACGAGATGGCCGCCGCTCTGGTGAAACTCGACAACGCGGTGGACGCACTCGTGGCCACGCACGGCGGCGCCCGACCGGTCGAGCAGGGCGAGGGCGACAGCTTCGTACTGGCCTTCGCGCGGGCCAGTGACGCGGCCGCGTGCGCACTCGGACTACAACTGGCCCCGCTCGCGCCGATCAGACTGCGAATCGGTCTGCACACCGGCCAGGTCCAACTGCGCGACGAGGGAAATTATGCGGGTCCGACGATCAACCGGACCGCGCGGTTGCGCGACCTCGGGCACGGCGGCCAGACCCTGATGTCGGGTGCAACCGAGCCACTCGTGGTCGACTGGCTACCCGACGAGGCGTGGCTCGCCGAGTTGGGCACACACCAGCTGAAGGACCTGCCGCGGCCGGAGCGGGTCGTTCAGCTGTGCCACCCCGATGTCTGCAACGAGTTCCCGCCGCTGCGCGCCACGAAAGATGTTGACACGGCTGACCTTCCGATTTCGCTGACGAGCTTCATCGGTCGCGGCGCGCAGATCGAGGAGGTGCGCGGGCTGCTCGAGGAGAACCGGCTGGTGAACCTCACCGGCGCGGGCGGAGCGGGCAAGACCCGGCTGGCCGTCGAGATCGCGGGTCGCGTCGCCGGGGCGTACCCCGACGGTGTCCGCTACGTGGATCTGGCCACCGTCACCCACCCCGAGGTGGTGCCGGTCGCGGTGGCTCGCGCGGTGGGTCTGCCCGACCAGCCCGGCGTGTCGACGCGCAGCGGCGTCATCCGCGCCATCGCCGACCGCCGGATCCTGATGCTGCTGGACAACTGCGAGCATCTTCTCGACGCATGCGCTGCTTTGGCGAGCGAGTTGTTGGCCGCCTGCCCGTCCCTTCGCCTGTTGACGACCAGCCGGGAACCGCTCGGCGTGCCTGGCGAGGTGACGTTCCTGGTGCCTTCGCTGTCGATCGCCGACGAGGCCGTCACGCTGTTCACCGATCGCGCTCGCCGGGTGCGACCGGATTTCTCTGTCACCGAGGACAATTCGAGTACGGTCAAGGAGATCTGCAGCCGTCTCGACGGCATGCCCCTCGCCATCGAGTTGGCGGCCGCCCGGGTGCGCGCCCTGTCGCTCGACGACATCCTCGGCAGCCTGCACGACCGCTTCCGGCTCCTCACCGGCGGCGCGCGCACCGCGGTTCGTCGGCAGCAGACGCTGCGGGCGTCGGTGGACTGGTCGCACGCGCTGCTGACCGAACCCGAACGGGCGCTGTTCCGCCGCCTGGCGGTATTCCTCGGCGGGTTCGACCTGGATGCGGCGCAGGCCGTCGCAGGCACCGGTGAGGTCGAGCGCTATCAGGTGCTCGACCAGTTGGCGCTGCTGGTGGACAAGTCACTCGTGATCTCCGAAAACACCACTGGCCGAACACGTTACCGGCTTCTCGAGACGGTTCGTCAGTACGCGCTGGAGAAGCTGGGGGAGTCCGGCGAGGCAAGCGACGTCCGCACGCGACACCGGGACCACTTCGCGGCGATGGCCGACGCTCTCAACTCGCCCGGCAGGCCGGACTACTTGCAGCAGCTCGAAACGGTCGACGCGAACATGGACAATCTGCGAGTCGCGTTCGGCTGGAGCCTGGAGGCGGGTGATCACGAGATGGCCCTGCGGCTGGCGTCGTCGCTGTTCCCCATCTGACAGGACGGCGGGCGCAACGGAGAAGGCCTCGCATGGCTGAACGCCGCGCTCGGGCAGAGGGATCCGTCGTCGCATGCCGACACCGCGGTGCTCGCGCGCGCCTTGATGGACCGGGTCATTCTGGTCACCTGGACCCTGCGGACGGAAAGCCTCGAGGAAGCCGACCGTGCCCTGGCACTTGCGCACGAGGTCGGTGATCCGGCGCTGGTGATCCGCGGGTTGATCGCGAAGGGCTGCAGCGTGTTCTACGACCCCGACCTGGCTGCGCCCTGCTTCGCCGAGGCCGCAGAACTGGCCGGCGGCCTCGACGATCCGTGGATCTGGAGCCAGATCTACGTCGAACAGGTGCGCGTCGGAATCGGTGCGGGCGATCCCGCCGCCGTCGACGAGATCGCCGAGAACGGGCTCGCGGTGTCGACGGCGATCGGAAATCGCACCTCGACGTTGGTCTTCCGCTGGGCCCAGGGGTGGTCACGCGCCCATCAAGCCGACTACCACGGCGCGCTGATCAAACTCGATACGGCGATCGAAGAGGCAGCCGCCGCACGCAACACGATGCTGCAGCTGTACGCACTGCTGGTGCAGGGCTTCACGCGAGCCGCACTCGGCGACAGCGACGGTGCGCACGCCTCCGCCGACGCGGCGAAGGCCGCCGCCGCCGATCTGATGGAATTCGTCGAAGACCTCGACCGCGCCGCTGAGGCTGCGGCACACCAAGCGGCAGGCGATCACAACGCGGCGAGGCTGGCGTATGAGTCCGCGCGCCGCAACGCGGCGCAGAATCGAATGGTCGCAGGCGTATTCTGCTGGTCTCCGTTGGCGCCACTGGCATGTGGTGACCCGGGGACGGCTCGCGAGTGGGCCGACGAAATCGTCGCGGCGTGCCACGGCTGCTATCGGGCGGAGGCCCTCGCTGTGCGCAGTCAGGTGATGTTGGCCCTTGGCGAGCCGGCGCAGGCCGAAGACGATGCGCAGACGGCGCTGAGCCTCGCCGTCGAAACACAGGCGCGGTTCGGGTTGCCTGCCACCGTGGAGACCCTGGCCAGGGTGGCCGCGCTCGCGGGACGGCACCGCGAAGCAGGCCGCCTCTACGGCGCAGCCGAGGCGATGCGACAGCGCACCGGGGAACGCCGGTTTCCGAGCTTCGATGCCGAGTACGCCGCGGCCGTCGACGAAGTGCGCGCCGCCACGCAACCCGACGAGTTCGACGCGGCGTGGGCCGAGGGCGCGGCGCTGTCCGCCGAGGAGGCGATCGCCTACGCGCAGCGCGGCCGGGGCGAGCGCAAGAGGCCGTCGTTCGGGTGGGCCTCGCTGACCCCGACCGAACTCGACGTCGTCCGGCTCGTCAGCGACGGGCTGGGAAACAAGGACATCGCGGGCCGGTTGTTCATCTCGCCGCGCACCGTCGAGACCCACCTGAGCCACGTGTACGCCAAACTCGGCTTGTCCTCCCGGGTCCGGCTCGCACAGGAGGCGGCCAGACACGCCGGGTAGCCTGGCCTGATGCAGGTCTTGGTGGTCGACAACTACGACAGCTTCGTGTTCAACCTGGTCCAGTATCTGGGTCAGCTCGGAGTGCATGCGCAGGTCTGGCGCAACGACGACGACCGTCTTGCGTCAGAGGCCGATGTCGCCGCGGTAGCCGATGAGTTCGACGGGGTTCTGCTCAGCCCGGGCCCAGGCACGCCCGAGCGCGCTGGAGCGTCCATCCCACTGGTCAAAGCCTGCGCCGGCGTCGGGACCCCGCTGCTCGGCGTGTGCCTCGGACACCAGGCGATCGGGGTTGCGTTCGGCGGCACCGTAGACCGCGCGCCGGAGCTGCTGCACGGCAAGACCAGCACCGTCTTTCATGCCAATGTTGGTGTGTTGCAGGGCCTTCCGGACCCGTTCACCGCGACTCGGTATCACTCGCTGACGATTCTGCCCGACACCATGCCGGCCGATCTCGAGGTCACCGCCCGCACGGAAAGCGGCGTCATCATGGGTGTCCGCCACATCGACCTGCCGATCCACGGTGTGCAGTTCCATCCTGAGTCGATCCTGACCGAGGGCGGACACCGGATGCTGGCCAACTGGCTGGGCTACTGCGGCGCCGCGCCCGCCGAAACGCTGGTGCGCACGCTCGAGGACGAGGTCGCCAACACCGTTCGCGCTGCTACGCAGCGAAGCTCAGCGTAATCGTCGCACCGAAGTTGATCGGGGTGCCCGCGGCCGGGCTCTGAGTCACGATCGCGTTGGTGCGCTGCCCGCTGTCGCGCGCATCGGCGGCCTTGTCGAGCGGACCCGTCCAGCCCAGGGCCCGCAACCGCGGCTCGGCGTCGGTCCAGAACTGCCCCCGCAGATCGGGCATCGTGAACTGGTTGCACTGTGACTTCTGCAACTGGATTGCGGTGTCGACGGGAACCTGCCCACCCGACGGCGGGTCGGTGCCGATGATCTGGCCGCACGGCGCGGTGCTGTCGACGGGCACGGGGATCACGTTGGTGAAGCCCGACGCGGTCAGGATCTGCCGAGCCGAATCCTCCGTCTGATCCTTGACGTCGGGCACCGCCTTGGCCTCGGGCCCTGAGCCGACCACGATCGTGATCTCGTTCGTGATCGCCGACGTCTGATTCGCCGGCGGCAGGGTGCCGACAACGCGGTCCTTGAGTTCCGGGGTCGACGCCGACGGGCTCTGTTTGAACCGGCCGAACCCGGCGTCGCTGAGCTTCTTGACCGCGTCGGCGTAGGTCAGCGAGGAGACGTCGGGGATCTCGCGCTGCTCGGGCCCGGTCGACACGTTGATGGTGATCTCGTCGCCTGCAGCGACCGCGGTCCCCGCAGCCGGCTCGGTGTCGATGACGTGGTCGGGTTGGACCTTCGAATCGGGTTTGGTCAGCTTGCGCGTCTTGAAGCCCGCGTTCTGCAGCGCGACCACCGCGTCGGCCGACAGCTGGTTGCTGACGTCGGGCACCTGCACGTCGCGGGTGTTGCCGCCGATCATGTTGATCGCGATCGTCACCACCACTGTGAGCACGACGAGCGCGGCGACCGCGATGGCCCACCGGCCGACCGACCCGCCGCGACCCGGCCCCGCGTAGTCGGGGGGCTGGTGGGTGGACAGCTGCTCGGTCACCGGCGACTGGTGATGCATCGGACCCGTCGACGCCA
The DNA here is from genome assembly GCA_023415515.1 of Actinomycetes bacterium. Lineage (GTDB taxonomy): Bacteria > Actinomycetota > Actinomycetes > Mycobacteriales > Mycobacteriaceae > Mycobacterium. The sequence goes on along the minus strand of JAEZKH010000295.1, from coordinate 1,303 downwards.
GCAGCGAGGTGCGCTCGGCGTCGGTGAGCACCTTGGGCGCGTCCGGGGTCTCGCCGCTGTGCACCCGGATCAGGTCGGCGCGCATCTCCGCGGCCGTCTGATAGCGGTTGTCGGGGTTCTTGGCCAGCGACTTGAGCACCACGGCGTCGAGTTCCGGCGAGATCCCGTCGTGGCGCTGTGACGGCGGGATCGGGTCCTCGCGTACGTGTTGATACGCGACGGCGACCGGCGTGTCTCCGATGAACGGCGGTTCGCCGGTGAGGATTTCGTACAGAACGCAGCCGAGGGAGTAGACGTCGGAGCGAGCGTCGACCTTCTCGCCGCGGGCCTGCTCGGGCGACAGGTACTGCGCGGTGCCGATGACCGCGGAAGTCTGCGTGACGCTGTTGGCGTCCGAGAGTGCGCGCGCGATGCCGAAATCCATCACCTTCACGGCGCCGGTCTTGCTGATCATGATGTTCGCCGGCTTGACGTCGCGGTGGATGATGCCGTGCTGGTGGCTGAAGTTCAGCGCCTGACACGCGTCGGCGATGACCTCGATGGCCCGCTGCGGATCCATCGGGCCGTCGGTGTGCACGATGTCGCGCAGCGTGACGCCCTCGACGTACTCCATCACGATGTAGGGCAGCGGCCCGTTCGGCGTCTCCGCCTCCCCGGTGTCGTACACCGCGACGATCGTCGGGTGGTTCAGCGCGGCGGCGTTCTGCGCCTCCCGGCGAAACCGGAGATAGAAACTGGGATCACGGGCGAGGTCCGCGCGCAGCACTTTGACCGCGACGTCGCGATGAAGGCGCACGTCGCGGGCGAGATGAACCTCGGACATGCCTCCGAAGCCGAGAATCTCGCCCAGTTCGTAGCGGTCGGATAGGTGCTGCGGGGTTGTCATTCCAATGTCTGTTCTAAATCCGATGACGCCGCCTGCAGCGGTGCAGGCGGCGCGGTCGCGTCATGGGGCAGGTATACCCTGATTTGCTCTCCACGATGACCGATGGACCCCTCGTCGGTCCAATCCGGCACTGTGACCAGCGGCGGAGCACCCTGCGGGGTGGTTTGGGTGACGGTGTCGGTGACCGTCGGCGGCGGCGTCTCGCGATCCTTCTTGTCCTGGGCGTTGAGCACGATCAGAATCGCGATCGCGATGGCGAGCGCGCCGAGCACGCCCGCGGCCCACAGCAGGGCGCGCTGGCCGGAGGAGAACGTGCGGCGCGGCGGAGGCGGACGGTGCCCCCCGGTGGGGGGCCGCACCCTGGCCGCGGTGGCGGGTCCGCGGGGGGCCATGGCGGTCGTCGGAGCGGTCCCGACG
>JAEZKH010000270.1 GCA_023415515.1 Actinomycetes bacterium | reverse complement strand
GGCATGTTCAGTACTGACACCGCACCAGCCGGCGCCGCCACTAGGCGGGGGATGGTGTTCATCGCTCGAGACACATTGAGAAGTTGGGTCGACTGTCCCGATGGTGCGCCGTCGGGCCAGCCGAACGTCGCAACTATCCGTGGTTCGCCGTCGATCTCCACGCGCCAAGGCGGTTCCTCATGCGTCGCGCGCCATCCCTCACCGAGGTTCAGAGTCGCCGTCTGCTGGTTCGTGATGCGCAGGAACTCGCGCCCACGAGCTGTCGCCGACCATGACCACTCGATGCCGGCAACCTGGCCGGGTTCGATGGCCAGGCCCGACCCCGACAAGGTGATCGGCTCCTCGGCAAGGGCGACGCGCTTCGCTACGAGCGCAAAGTCGGTACACGTGACGCCGATGCCGTCGGCGACCATATGCGCCGACTGCAGGATCGCACCGGTGATGTAGGGGTCGATCTGTGCAGCTCCGGCCTCGAACACCTCGAGATCTGTACCGATACCAAGCGACTGCACCTGTGCCGCAGAGGGATACGACGACACGTCGTTGCGCTGATTGGCCCTGATCTGGCGGATGCGGCCGGTGTATCCAGTGAGAAACAACGGGAACACATCGCTGATGAGGCCGGGGATATTGCCGCCGGCGCTGAACGATGCGCCACCCTGGCGAGCGGCCGCATCGATGACCGAGAAATCCGCCGAACCTGGCAAGTAGAAACCCCCGATACCGGTGTAGACGTTGATTCCGGCACGCAGCAGCCTGGTGATGAGGTCGATGTCAAACACCATGCCGGAATGGATGGCTGCGTCTGGCCGCGAAGCGATTATCTCCTCGACGCGCGTTGTGGTTGTGACGCCGTTGGGCACCGAGCCGACGAGTTGGCCGGAGTCGCGACCGGACTTGCGCTCCGAGTGGACCAGGACGGCGACGAGATCAAACTTCGGGTGGCCCGCGCAGCGCCGGATGACCTCTGCACCCACTGTGCCGGTATACAGCTGTGCCAACCGGATCATCCGTGCCCTCCCCGATTTACACCACGACCCATTGCGGCGATGATGCCCGAACCAGTAGGTTACGAAACTATACCGTTTCGTTTCGTTGAGGAGGACATATGCGCCTGGCAGGAAAGGTCGCCCTCGTCACTGGCGGCACCAAGGGTATTGGCCGTGGCATCGTGCACATGCTTGCCGAACAGGGCGCGGCAGTCACCTTCACTGGACGATCGGCCGACATCGGCCAGGAGTCGCAGGCGGCGCTCACCGCCGCCGGCTACGACGTTCAATACGTACAGGCCGACAACGGGGTGGAGAGCGACCTGGCGGCTGCGGTCCGTACGACCGTCGAGCGGTTCGGCAAGCTCACCACACTAATCAACAACGCGATCGCTTCCGACGATGCCGGCAGCGGCAGAGACAGTCACGTCGACCTGCTGGACGACGCGACTTTCGAGACCATCATGCGCGTCGCGCTGATGGGTACGGTGTGGGCCACCAAGCACGCGATCCCCGAAATGCGCAAGGCCGGAAGCGGTTCGATTGTGAATATCTCAGCCAGTTCGTCGAAGTCGGCCCTGCCGCACCGTCCTGCGTATCACGCATCGAAGGGGGCGATCAACTCGCTGACTCGCCAACTGGCCGTTGACTACGGTAAGGACGACATCCGCGCCAACGCAATCATCGTCGGCTTGATCGTCACCGGAGGGGCAACCGTGGCGGCGATGTTGGAGAACCCCCGGTACCGGGATGCGTTCTCGAAGAACATCATGGTCCCGCGTTTTGGTGAACCGGCCGATATCGCCGCGGGTGTTGTCTATCTGGCATCTGACGAAGCCAAGTACGTCACGGGTACCCAGCTCACCATCGACGGCGGTGCACTCTGCCACCAGGCGCTGCCCGAACTCGATTTCGCACAGATGGCAGCGCAGTGACATGGAGGTGATTCGCACGGTCGCAGATCTGCGTGCCCGGCTGGCCCCAGAGCGGCGGGCGGGACGGACCGTCGGCATGGTGGGTACCAGCGGCGGCATGCATGCGGGACATCAATCATTGATTCGCCGGGCAGCGGAAGAAAACGACATCGCTGCCCTCTTCTGGGGCGGCGCCCCTGCAGATTTGTCCTGGCACTCCGGTTCGACCACTGCGCAGGCGCGCGATGCCGGACATGACTTCCCGCTCGCTGAAGAGGCGGGGTGCGCTTTCCTCTTCGCGCCCCCGGGCGACGTGATGTTCCCGCGGCCACCCGCCAGCATCGTGACGCTACCGTCGTTCGCATGCGGATCGGCTCAGTTCGAGGACCCGGCGCACCTCGATCTGATCGCGCTGGCGATGTGCAAGTTGTGGAACATCTTTGGCCCGTGCACCAACTACTTCGGTGAGAAGGATTGGCAACAGCTGGTGATGTTTCAGCGATTGGCCGCGGATCTGGAGTTTCCGGTGGCTGTGTTGGGCAGCGCTACGATTCGCGACAGCACCGGACTGGCGCTGTCGAGCCGAAATGCACGATTGAGTGACGAGCAGCTGGCCGTCGCGCCGACGCTCTACCGTGCGCTGTGCGCGAGCCGTGACGCAGTGCTTCAGGGCGCGGTTACCGCTGAGGCAACGCACATCTTCACCTCGACAGTCGGTGACACCGCAGAAGTTGTTTACTTCGCGCTGGTCAACGCGCCGACAATGACGCCGGTCGATGTGCCGGCCGGATCCGTCCGCCTGCTTGCATCGATCGAACTGGGTGACACCCGTTTGGGCGACAACGGCGGCGCCGATTTGGCGAGCGCCTGAAATGCCACGACCGCGACGTGCGCAAGACGAGGTGCT
>JAEZKH010000262.1 GCA_023415515.1 Actinomycetes bacterium | reverse complement strand
GGTAACGAACGTTCGCGGGGGATCGGGTGACTCCTCCTCGGCGTCGAGCAGTTCGAAGACCCGCTCCGCGCTGGCCAGGCCCGACTGCAGCGTGTTGTACATGCCTGCCACCTGGGTCAGCGGCTGGTTGAACTGCCGCACGTACTGGATGAAGGCCTGGATGCTGCCGAGCGTGATCTGACCGGTCGCCACCTGGATGCCGCCGACCACGGCCACCGCGACGTAGCTGAGGTTCCCGATGAACGTGGTCGCGGGACCCACGAGGCCGGAGAAGAACTGCGCGCCGCGGCCGGCCTCGTAGACGTCGGCGTTGCGGTCCCGGAACTGCTCCTCGGCCAGCGCCCGGTGGCCGAACGTCTTCACCAGCGTGAAGCCGCTGTAGGTCTCCTCGATGTGGGCGTTGAGCCGTCCCGTGTTCGTCCACTGTGCGACGAACAACCGCTGCGAGCGGCGCGCGATCTCGCGCGTGACGTACAGCGAAAGCGGCACGGTCACGACGGTCAGCAGCGTCAGAAGCGGCGAGATCGTCAGCATCATCACCAACACGGCGAACACGGTCAGCAGCGACGTGAGCAGTTGGCTGATCGTCATCGACAGCGACGTCGAGATGTTGTCGATGTCGTTGGTGACGCGGCTGAGCACTTCGCCCCGCTGCCGCGTGTCGAAGTACGCCAGCGGGAGCCGGTGCAGCTTGTCCTCGATGTCGGAGCGCAGCGACACCATGGTCCGCTGCACGACGACGTTGAGCAACCGCGCCTGCAGCCAAACCAGCAGGGCGGCAACCAGGTACAGGCCTAGCGCCAGCAGCAGGGTGCGTCCGACCGCGCCGAAGTCGACGCCGCTGCCAGGTACCACATTCATTCCCGACAGCAGATCCGCGAAGGTGTTGTCGCCGCGGGCCCGCGCCGCCGCGATCGCCTGCTCCTTGGTCAGTCCCGCGGGCAGTTCGCGACCGATCACACCATTGAACAACAGATCGGTGGCGTGCCCGAGGATGCGAGGACCGATGACACCGATCGCGATGCCGCCGAATCCGAGCACTATCACCGCCGCTGTCGGACCGCGTTGGGGAGCCAGCTGTTTCAGCAATCGCGTAGCGGCGCCCTTGAAGTCGCGGGAGCGCTCCGTCGGTGCCTGCACCATGCCGCGGATCGGGCGACCGAGTGGTTGAGTCACCGATCACCCCCGACCCCGGCGGCCACGGACTGCGAGTCGGCGAACTCGGCATAGATCGGGCAATCGTCGAGCAGCGACTGGTGGGTCCCGGTGCCGACGACCTCGCCGTCGTCGATGACGACGATCAGATCGGCGCCGGTGACGGTCGAGATGCGTTGCGCCACGATGACAACTGTTGCTTCGGCGGATACCTCGGCCAGCGCCGAGCGCACCTTGGCATCGGTGTGCACGTCCAACGCCGAGAATGCATCATCGAACAGATAGATCGCAGGCCTGCGGATGACCGCGCGCGCTATGGCCAACCGTTGCCGCTGACCCCCGGAGAAGTTGATGCCGCCCTGCGCGACCCTCATCCCCAGGCCGTCGGCGTGCGATCGGACGAAACCGTCCGCCGAGGCCACCCGCAGCGCCTCCCACATCTCGTCCTCGGTCGCGTCGGCTTTGCCATAGCGGAGGTTGTCGGCGACGGTGCCGGAGAACAGGTATCCCCGTTGCGGGACGAGCCCGATCGTCGACCACAGCTGCTCGGTGTCGTAGTCACGCACATCGATCCCGTCGACCTGCACCGAACCGGATGTGACGTCGTACATCCGGCAGATCAGCGATATCAGCGTCGACTTGCCCGACCCCGTCGACCCCACGATGGCGGTGGTCGTTCCCGGCCGGGCTGTCATCGAAACATCCTGCAGCACAGGGCGATCGGCGCCGGGATAGCAGAACGTCGCCCGGTGCAGGTCGATCGCGCCGTCGACTGCAGCCGGCCGGACAGGCTCGGCCGGGCTCGCGAGTACCGGCGCGGTCGACAGCACTTCGGTGATGCGTTCTGCGCACGCGGCGGCCCGGGGCACCAACACCAGGATGAACGTCGCCAGTAGCACCGCCATCAGGATCTGCATGAAGTAAGACAGGAAGGCGATCAGAGAGCCGACCTGCATCTGGCCCTGATCTATTCGCAGGCCGCCGAACCAGATGAGGGCCACGCTGGAGACGTTGATGACCAGGGTGGTGACGGGCAGCATCAACGCCTGCCAACGCCCAGCCGTCAGCGCGGTGTCCGAGAGCTCCTGGTTGGCGGCAGCGAATCGCTTGCGCTCGAAGGACTCCCGCGCGAAAGCGCGGATGACCCTGTTGCCGGACAACTGCTCTCGCATCACCCGGTTGACGCCGTCGATGAGGCGTTGCATGACGCGGAAGATCGGCAGCAGGTGCCGCACGATCCAGTAGTTGGCCAGCGCCAGCACCGGCACGCTGACCAGCAGCAGCCAGCTCAGCCCGGCGTCCTGGTGCACCGCCATGAAGATGCCGCCGACGGACATGATCGGTGCGGTGATCAGCATCGTGCACGTCAACTGCACGAGCAGCTGCACCTGTTGCACGTCATTGGTGGTGCGGGTGAGCAGCGACGCTGCGCCGAACCGTGCCGTCTCTGCCGCCGAGAACCCGGTCACATGGTGAAAGACCGCCGAGCGCAGATCCCTGCCGAATCCGGTCGCCGCCCGTGAGCCGAAGTACACGGCGCCGACGGCGCACAGCACCTGCACTCCCGTGACGGCGAGCATCACCCCGCCGAGTTCGACGATGGTGCCGGTG
>JAEZKH010000199.1 GCA_023415515.1 Actinomycetes bacterium | reverse complement strand
GCCCGGTGCCTCCCGCGAATACAGGTTGGGGCAGACAACGTGATAACCGCTCACCGCGAGTCTGCGGACGAACTCCTTGGTCTCGCGGTCGTAGCCGGGCATGTGGTGAATCCACACGATGCCACCCCGGGACCCGTCGGCCAGCGGCCCGGCGCGATACGCCTCGATCTCGTCGCCGCCGTGCCCGGTAATGGTGATCGTTTCCGCGCGAATCGCATCCGGTGCAGTCATTGGCACATCATGGAAGGTGACGTGACCCAGGGCAAGGGAGTCCAGCGTGAGCACAGCATCCGAACAGCCGCCGGTCGATTACCCACAGGGCGCCGCGGCCCGCGGCCGCGTCGAACCCTCACCGCGCCGGGTGCGCGGCTTCCTCGGCAGCGAGCTCGTCTTCGACACCACGGCGGCGCGCTACGTGTGGGAGGTGCCCTACTACCCGCAGTACTACATTCCGCTGGCCGACGTCCGGCCGGAATTCTTGCGCGACGAGGACCACCCGCAGCGCGTCCAGTTCGGTCCGTCGCGGACGTTTGCGCTGGTCGGGGCCTCGGAAACCTCTTCGTCGGCGGTGCGGGTGTTCGACGCGGGGGAGGGCCCGGTCGCCGGTCTGGTGCGCTTCGAGTGGGCGGCGCTGACCTGGTGCGAGGAGGACGAGCCGATCTATGGCCACCCCCGCAACCCGTATGTCCGGGTCGACGCGTTGCGGTCCCATCGCCACGTCACCGTCGAGCTCGACGGGGTGCTGCTCGCCGACACCGCAAACCCAGTGCTGCTCTTCGAAACCGGTTTGCCGACAAGGTATTACATCGACCGCACCGACGTCGCGTTCGAACATCTGGAGCCGTCGGACACCCAGACACTGTGCCCGTACAAGGGCGTCACGTCGGGCTACTGGTCGGTGCGGGTCGGCGACACGCTGCGGGCCGATCTTGCCTGGACCTACAACACCCCGTTGCCTGCGGTCGCGGCGATCGCCAACATGGTCGCGTTCTACAACGAGAAACTCGACATCACCGTCGACGGGGTGCCGCTCGGCCGGCCGCGCACCCACTTCTCGTGACGCCGCCCCGGCGACCGTCGGCTTATACTCTTGCGACTTCATTTGCCGTCAAACAGCTGGCGGTGCGACGGGGCTGCCGGAGGCGCGAATGACCGCTGACCTAGCGACCGACTACACGCGGCGCATGGAGCGGCTGCTGCACGCCGTGCAGGAACTGTCCCTGGCCCGCAGCCTGCCCGAGATTCAGGTCATCGTGCGCACCGCAGCCCGCGAACTGACCGGCTGCGACGGCGCGTCGTTCGTCCTTCGTGACAACGGCTACTGCTACTACGCCGACGAGTACGCAATCGCACCGCTCTGGAAGGGCAACCGGTTCCCGATGGAGCACTGTGTCAGCGGCTGGGCGATGAACCACCGTCAGGCCGTGGTGATCCCGGACATCTACCGCGACGACCGCGTTCCGCACGAGGCGTACCGGCCGACCTTCGTCAAGAGCATGGTGTTGGTCCCGATCCGCAAAGTCGACCCGATCGGGGTGATCGGCAACTACTGGGCGCATGAGCGACTGGCGAGCGAAGAGGAAGTCTCGCTGCTGCAGGCGCTGGCGGATTCGACGTCGATCGCGATGGAGAACGTGGCGCTCTACGCCGAACTCGAACAGCGGGTCCGGGACCGGACCGCCGAGCTGGAGAAGGCCAACGAGGAGATCCACAAGCTGTCGATCACCGACGACCTGACCGGACTGAACAACCGGCGCGGCTTCTACCTGAGGGCGGAGCCGACGCTGCACGCGGCGCGCAGGCAGGGCGGCACCTGCGTGTTGGTCTCCCTGGACCTCGACGGGCTCAAGGCCGTCAACGACGAGCAAGGCCACGACGCGGGCAACGCCTTGCTGGCCGACTTCGCCGAGGTGCTCTGCGGCACCCTGCGCGAATCCGACATCCTGGCCCGCCTCGGTGGCGACGAATTCTGTGCGCTGATCGTCGAACCGGACTGTGACCAGAGCGGGCTGCGAACCCGGCTCCTCGACGCCTTCGACCGGTTCAACGCAACCGCCGACCGGCCCTACCAGCTCTCGGCCAGTATCGGGCTGTTGCCGGTGCGCGCGTCCGACACCGAGACCGTCGACGAGCTGCTGGCCCGCGCCGACGAGCTGATGTACGAGGAGAAGAAGGGCAAGTCGAGTTCGCGGCGCCCCGGCTGATCGTCAGTCGTCGGTGACCGTCAGCGTCACATCGATATTGCCTCGGGTGGCGTTGGAGTAGGGGCACACCTGGTGTGCCTTGTCCGCCAGCGCGACGGCGGTCTCATGGTCGACGTTGGGCAGCACGATCTCCAGCTCGACCGCCAGCACGAAGCCGCCGGCGTCGTTGCTGCCGAGCTGGACCTTGGCGCCCACCGCGGAATCGGTGACATCGGCCTTTTCCTGGCGGGCGACCAATCGCAGCGCGGAGTGGTAGCACGCCGCATACCCGATCGCGAAGAGCTGTTCGGGGTTGGTCCCGGTGCCGGTGCCGCCGAGTTCCTTCTGGATGCTCAGGTCGACGTCGACCTTGCCGTCGGAGGTTCTGCCGTGGCCGTCGCGGCCGTCGCCGGTGGCCAGTGCCTCAGCGGTGTAGAGAACGTTCATGTCGGGTTCCTCTCAGTCGGTATGCCGCGATGTGCATCGAGGGTGATAACGCTGAACGGGGCGTCGATCGTCCCGACGCTCGCCACCTGGCACGAACGCCCTCATCGCAGCCAACGTACGCCGTAGCCTCTGGTCGTGGTCGATTTCGCTGAGCGCACGATAGACATCGCCCGACGCAACGTTGCCGAGGGTGGCAGACCGTTTGCCACCGTGATCGTCAAAGACGGCGAAGTTCTCGCCGAGAGTCCGAATCGGGTTGCACAAACCCATGATCCGACCGCCCACGCCGAGATTCTGGCCATCCGCGCGGCATGTACGCGCTTGGGCACCGAACATCTCGTCGGCACCACGATCTACGTGCTCGCCCACCCATGCCCGATGTGCCTGGCGGCGCTGTACTACTGCTCACCCGACGAGGTCATCTTCCTGACCGCGCGCGAGGAGTACCAGCCGCACTACGTCGACGACCGCAAGTACTTCGAGTTCGACAACTTCTACGGCGAGTTCGCCAAGCCATGGCAACAGCGCCGGCTTCCGATGCGCTACGAGCCGCGCGCGGATGCGGTGGATGTCTATCGGTTCTGGCAAGACCGCAACGGCGGCGAGCGCCGAGTTGCCGGCACACCGCTGTCGGAATAGTCAGAGAACCTTCGACAGAAACTCCTGCAGACGAGGGCTTTTGGGATTGCCGAACACCTCGTCGGGTGAGTCGTCCTCCACGATGTTGCCGTCGGCCATGAAGATCACCCGCGACGCCACCTCCCTGGCGAAGCCCATCTCATGGGTGACCACCACCATCGTCATGCCGCCCTCGGCCAGATCTCGCAACACCGCGAGCACATCGCCGACCATCTCCGGGTCCAGCGCGCTGGTCGCCTCGTCGAACAACATGACCGAGGGATCCATCGCCAGCGCCCGCGCGATCGCGACACGTTGCTTCTGCCCGCCGGACAGGGTGGCCGGCTTGACGTTGGCCTTGTCGGCGAGTCCGACCTGAGCGAGCAGATCTTTCGCCTTCTTCTCGGCGGCAGCCTTGTCCATCTTCTTGGTCGTCACCGGCGCCAATGTCACGTTCTCCAGCACCGTCATGTGCGGAAACAGGTTGAAGTGCTGGAACACCATGCCGAAGTGCTGGCGCATCTTGTCCAGGTCGACCTTCGGGTCGGTCAGATCGAACTCGTCGACGGTGACCTTGCCCTCGGTGATGTCCTCCAGCT
>JAEZKH010000175.1 GCA_023415515.1 Actinomycetes bacterium | reverse complement strand
GGTCGCCGACGATGGCGATGGCCACGACCATGGCCGCGGCAGCGCCGACGCCCTGCAGGACGCGGGCCAGACCCAACACGACGAGGTTCGGCGCGAGCATGCAGATCACCGACGCCACCATGTGCAGCAGGATCCCCGCCATCAGCGGTCGTCTGCGACCAAGCGAGTCGGACAGCGGGCCCACGATCAGCTGGCCGAGCGCCAGCCCGGCCAACGTGCCGGTCAGAGTCAGTTGGATGACCGACGAGGACACCGAGAGGTCGTCGGCGATCTTCGGCAGGGCAGGCAGGTACATGTCGATGGTGAGCGGACCCAGCGCGACCATGACACCGAGCACGATGATCATGCGCCAGCGGCCAGGGGTCTTGACGTCCACGGGAGGCGAATATGCCATGCAATTGGTTAGCACGCCCAATCAATGATTTCTTCCCTGATCACCTCCGTGATCGTCGTCACCGCTGCTCAGGCGACGACGGGAAACGATGAGGCCCTGTGGTTCGTTGACCAACAGTTAGCCTGAAGCAAGGTCACAGCCGACAACGGGAGGCAGCCATGAGAGCTCGGTCCAAGGCCAAGAGCCAGGTGCCTGCGACTGCCGACGAGCATCCCGGCGCCGCTGCCCGGGTTCTCTCGGAGATCATCGAGCGCGGCTCGCGCGTCCAAGGACCCGCGGTCCGCGCGTATGTCGAGCGCCTCAGGGACGCCAGTCCCGACGCAACACCCGCCGAGATCGTCACGAAGCTGGAGAAGCGGTACCTGGCCGCGGTGATGGCAAGCGGTGCGGCGGTCGGGTCCGCCGCCGCGATTCCCGGCATCGGCACCCTCGCGGCGCTGTCCGCTGTCGCAGGTGAGACCGTGGTTTTCCTGGAGGCGACGGCGCTGTTCGTGCTTGCCGTTGCCGAGGTGCACGGCATACCCGTCGAGCATCGCGAACGCAGGCGCGCGCTGGTGTTGGCCGTGCTCGTCGGCGAGGACAGTAAGAATGCCGTCGCCGACTTGCTCGGTCCCGGCCGGACCAAGGGCGCGTGGGTCGGTGAAAGTGCGGCGACGCTGCCGCTGCCTGCGGTGTCGCAACTGAACTCGCGACTGCTGCGCTACTTCGTCAAGCGCTATGCGCTCAAGCGCGGGGCGATCGCGTTCGGCAAGCTGCTGCCGGTGGGAATCGGCGCGGCGGTCGGCGGCGTGGGCAACCGGTTGATGGGCAAGCGGATCATCGAGAACGCCAGGAAGGCTTACGGCACCCCGCCGCCTCGATGGCCGTCGAAGCTTCACGTGCTGCCCTTGCCGCAGGGCTGAAACGTCACCTGTTGATTAGGGCTCTTGTGGCGTGCACCGCTGCGCGCAAGCGCTAGCCTTTAGGCGGCGTAGATGCGGGGTAGCCGCAGGCTGAAAGGAAAGCAGACGGGCAGGCGTCCGCGGACTCCTGCCGACGGTTAAGGAATCGAGGCGAGTAGCTGCCGTGAGCAGTTCAACTTCACCATTCGGACAGAACGAGTGGTTGGTCGAGGAGATGTACCGCAAGTTCCGCGAGGATCCCTCTTCGGTCGACTCGAGTTGGCATGAATTCCTGGTCGACTACTCGCCCGAATCGACAGCAGGCACGTCAAACAGCAGCAACGGACCTGCGCCCAAGTCGGGACCGGTCGCCCCGCAGGAGCCGGGCCCGGCGCCCGCACCGAAGCCCGTGGCGAGCAACGGGGCGCAGGAGAGGAAGGCCGAGGCGGCGCCTGCCGAAGCGCAGCAGGCACCCGGCAAAGCCGGGCGGGCGGCTCCGAAAAAGGAGGCCCCGCAGGCAACGAAGAAGCCGCCGGCCGACAAGACCGACGTCGCGCCCGCCAAACCCACCGCGGCCGAACAGAAGCCGACCGACAAGGCGCCCGAGACCGACGGCGACGAGGCACAGGTGTTGCGCGGCGCGGCGGCCGCGGTCGTGAAGAACATGTCGGCGTCGCTGGACGTGCCGACAGCCACCAGCGTGCGCGCCATTCCCGCCAAGCTGATGATCGACAACCGCATCGTCATCAACAACCATCTCAAGCGCACACGCGGCGGCAAGATCTCCTTCTCCCACCTGATCGGGTACGCGGTCGTGGCTGCGGTCAAGAAGTTCCCGAATATGAACCGACACTTCAGCGAAGTGGACGGTAAGCCCAACGCGATCACGCCCGCGCACACCAACCTCGGGCTGGCGATCGACCTGCAGGGTAAAGGCGGCGCGCGCCAGCTGGTGGTGGCCGCCATCAAGGGCGCCGAGACCATGCGGTTCGGTCAGTTCATCGCCGCATACGAGGACATCGTGCGGCGCGCCCGCGACGGCAAGCTCACCGCCGAGGACTTCTCCGGTGTGACCATCTCGCTGACCAACCCCGGCACGATCGGCACCGTGCACTCGGTGCCCCGGTTGATGCGCGGCCAGGGCGCGATCATCGGCGTGGGCGCGATGGAGTACCCCGCCGAGTTCCAGGGCGCCAGCGTGGAACGCATCGCCGAACTCGGGATCGGCAAGTTGATCACGCTGACGTCGACCTACGATCACCGCATCATCCAGGGTGCGGAGTCGGGCGACTTCCTGCGCACCGTGCACGAGTTGCTGCTGTCCGACGATTTCTTCGACGAGATCTTCCACGAGCTCGGCATCCCCTATGAGCCGGTTCGGTGGCGCACCGACAACCCCGACTCGATCGAGGACAAGAACGCGCGGGTCATCGAGCTGATCGCGGCGTACCGCAACCGCGGCCACCTGATGGCCGACATCGACCCGTTGCGGCTGGACAAGAGTCGCTTCCGCAACCACCCCGACCTCGACGTCATCACGCACGGGTTGACGCTGTGGGACCTCGACCGGGTGTTCAAGGTCAACGGGTTCGCCGGCGCACAGCAGAAGAAGCTGCGCGACGTGCTCGGACTGCTGCGCGACTCGTACTGCAGGCACGTCGGTGTCGAGTACACCCACATCCTCGAGCCGGATCAGCAGAAATGGCTCGAGGAGCGCGTCGAGGTCAAGCACGAGAAGCCGACCGTCGCACAACAGAAGTACATCTTGAGCAAGTTGAACGCCGCCGAGGCGTTCGAGACGTTCCTGCAGACGAAATACGTTGGGCAGAAGCGGTTTTCGCTCGAGGGCGCGGAGACCGTCATTCCGATGATGGACGCGGTGATCGATCAGGCCGCCGAGTATGGGCTCGACGAGGTGGTCATCGGCATGCCGCACCGCGGCCGACTCAATGTGCTGGCCAACATCGTCGGCAAGCCGTACTCGCAGATCTTCAGCGAGTTCGAAGGCAACCTGAACCCGTCGCAGGCGCACGGGTCCGGTGACGTCAAGTATCACCTCGGCGCGAACGGCACCTACATCCAGATGTTCGGCGACAACGACATCGCGGTGTCGCTGGTGGCCAACCCGTCACACCTGGAGGCGGTCGATCCCGTCCTGGAAGGCATCGTGCGGGCGAAACAGGATCTGCTGGACAAGTGCGACTCGGCGGACGGCTTCACGGTCGTGCCGCTGATGCTCCACGGTGACGCGGCGTTCGCCGGACAGGGCGTCGTCGCCGAGACGTTGAACCTGGCGCTGCTGCGCGGCTACCGCACCGGCGGCACGATCCACATCATCGTCAACAACCAGGTCGGCTTCACCACCTCGCCGAGCGACTCCCGTTCCTCGGAGTACTGCACCGACGTCGCGAAGATGATCGGCGCGCCAATCTTCCACGTCAACGGCGACGACCCCGAAGCCGCGGTGTGGGTGGCCAAGCTGGCCGTCGACTTCCGGCAGAAGTTCAAGAAGGACGTCGTCATCGACATGTTGTGCTACCGCAGGCGCGGCCACAACGAGGGCGACGACCCGTCGATGTCCAACCCGGAGATGTACAAGATCATCGAC
>JAEZKH010000137.1 GCA_023415515.1 Actinomycetes bacterium | reverse complement strand
GCGTGAGGCCGGCTCCGACGCCGCGTCGATGCGCACCCGCGCGAAGGCCGACGGCGACGACTGGATTCTCAACGGCTCCAAGTGCTGGATCACCAACGGTGGCAAGTCCACCTGGTACACCGTCATGGCCGTCACCGATCCCGACAAGGGCGCCAACGGCATCTCGGCATTCGTGGTGCACATCGACGACGAGGGCTTCACCATCGGGCCCAAGGAACGCAAGCTCGGCATCAAGGGCTCCCCCACCACCGAGCTGTACTTCGAGAACTGCCGCATCCCCGGCGACCGGATGGTCGGCGACCCGGGTACCGGGTTCAAGACGGCACTGGCCACCCTCGACCACACCCGCCCGACGATCGGCGCGCAGGCGGTCGGCATCGCGCAGGGCGCGCTGGACGCGGCGATCGCCTACACCAAGGACCGCAAGCAGTTCGGCTCGTCGATCAGCAGCTTCCAGGGCGTGCAGTTCATGCTCGCCGACATGGCGATGAAGGTCGAAGCCGCCCGGCTGATGGTGTATTCGGCCGCGGCCCGCGCCGAGCGTGGTGAGCCCGACCTCGGATTCATCTCCGCCGCGTCGAAGTGCTTCGCCTCCGACGTCGCGATGGAGGTGACCACCGACGCCGTGCAGTTGTTCGGCGGCGCCGGCTACACCGTGGACTTCCCGGTCGAGCGGATGAAGCGCGACGCCAAGATCACCCAGATCTACGAGGGCACCAACCAGATTCAGCGGGTTGTGATGTCACGCGCGCTGCTGAAGTAGCTCAACCTTGGTAGCGGATCCAGCCGCCCATCCCGCCCTCGAGGTGATAGGTGTTGTGGCAGTGGGTGATCCACTTGCCGGGGTTGTCGGTGTCGAAGTCCACCTGCACGGTCTGCTTCGGCGGAACCAGGACGGTGTCCTTACGCGCGCCCGGTGCGTCACGTCCGACGACTTGAAACGTGTGCCCGTGCAGGTGGATCGGATGAAACATCGCCGAATCGTTGATCATTCGTATCCGCACGCGCTGACCGCGCGTGACGGCGATGCCGTCTTCGGTCGGATCGTAGAGCCTGCCGGCGAACGGCCACGTGTAGTGCGGTCCCGGGCCGCTCAGTGTCGCCTCGATCACCTGCTCGGGAACGCGCGCGGGCAACGTCACCTCGGGTGTCGGTGACAGCGTTGCGGTGTTCAGCGGCGCCTGCGCGCGCATTGTGGCGATGAAGTCGTCGAGGTCGACCGCACTCGGTTTGCCTGCGACGCGAACGTTCAACTGCGCGTGCCCGGCCTTGCCTTCCGGCACCGCCACCACGGGCACCGAGGCGTCGACGGTGAACGTCGCGTCCACACGCTCGCCCATGCCGAGGATCACCGACTTCGCCGGGGTGGGCATCACCGGATAACCGTCGGTGGCGATCACGTTCAGCGTGGTGTTCGGGATCGCGACACGGAACGCGGTGTCGGATCCGGCGTTGATGACCCGTAGCCGAATGCGCTGACCCTCGCGGTGATCGCGCACCTGTGGATCCGTCGGAAGGCGGCCGTTGACAAGGAAGTACGGGTAGGTGACGTCGCCGCCGTCGGCGCCGAGCGGCGTCGTCGGGCTCACCCCGGGGCCGCCGGGGGCCATGGGGCGCATTCCCGTCATCCGCAACCGCGTCAGCACCAGATCGGGGTCGGTGCCCGTGCCGTCGATCCAGTCGTCGAGCACCAGCACGAGTTCGTCGTCGTAGCCCGTCTTCTCCTCCTGGTCCTCGACGATCAACGGGCCGTACAGCCCGCGGTCGGCCTGTGTGCCGACATGTGAGTGATACCAGTACGTTCCGGCGTCGGGGACGACGAAGTCGTAGACGAATTCGCCACCGGCGGGGATCGGCGCCTGGGTGAGCGGCGGCACGCCGTCCATGGCGTTGACGATCGCCAGACCGTGCCAGTGGATGCTGGTGCCCGCAGGCAGCCTGTTCGTCACCGACGCGCGCAGCCGATCGCCTCTGCGGATGCGGATCTCGGTGCCGGGCAGCCCGCCGTTGTATGCCCAGGTGCGCACCGACACGCCGCCGAGGTCGATGTCGGTCTGCGCGGGCTCGAACGTCAGGTCGGCGATTTGGCCGGCGGGTGTGTCGGGTGGGTGACCCGGCCTACCCGCGCATCCCGCCGCTGTCGACGCGGCCGCTGCCAGCAGCATGAACCGTCGTCGGTCCATCATCAGCCGCGGGTGACCTTCTCGACCTGCCTGCGGCGGTCCTGCGCGCCCGGATCGGCATTGTTGACCTGCACCAGCGAGGCGCCTGCTGCGAAAACCGCAAGCAGGTTCGCGATCAACTCATCGGCGTCACGCCACGACGCGGTCGAGAGCACGCGGTCATCGGCAGTGAATCCCTGTTCGGCAGCGGAATCGGAGGCGGCCGCGAAAATCTCGGCCACCGAGCGGCCGTCGAGGGCCGGTCCCGGAGCGCGCTCCGCCACGATCTGGTCACCGTGCACCCGCACCGAGGACGCATAGTCGGTCAACCCGACAGGCAGATCCGCGACGGGCTTGCCGAACGGATCCAGCGACAGCACCGCGATCTCACCGGGTCCGACGGCGGCCTCGGCGGCGTCGATTCGATCCGCTGTGCACAGCGCGACATCGGCTTCACCGGGCCCGAGCACCACCTCGGCGCCGATGTACCAGATTCCGAGCAGCACGGCGGCGGTCTGCCAGTGCGCGGGCAGCAACACCGCGATCCGGCTGCCCGGGCCTGCGCCGAGTTCGTCGCGAAGCAGGTTGGCGGTCTTGGCCGCCCAGTTGGCCAGCGTGACCGTCGACAACTCGATCCGCTCGCCGGTGGCGTCGTCGTAGTAGGTGATGCGCGGGCCGACCGGATCACGGTCGAGCAGCGGATCCAGCAGCGCCTGGCCGAGAGTCGTCAATTCACGCAGTCGGGGTTGTCGGAGCCCGCCGTGATGATCGGCGACGGGGCGGGCGGGGCGTCCTCGCCCGTCGACTCGCCCGCCGCGGGATCGACCGTGGTCAGCGTCGGGTCGGTGCCCTCGAGACCGGAGCCCGGCCCGGTGTAGTCGGTGCCGAGCACCACCCGAACCGTGCCGGCCGGCACTGTCGGGTCGGCGACCACCGGAAGGCCACCGAGGTCCTTGGAAACCGCTTGCGCGCCAAGGTCGTCGACCTTTTCTGCACGCACCTGGCTGCTTTCCAGCACTCCGGCGTCGTGGTTGCCGACGGGGCCCGGTGCGAATCCCTTGTTGGTCAGCGCGGCCGACACCGCGGCGGCCAGGCCGTTGATGTCGGTGGCGTTGACCACCTCTGCGGCGGTCCTGGCGGGCGTGTAGGCGAGTTCCTCGGTCTTGCCCTTGTCCTGCTCCTGCAGCAGGCTGTCCACCCAGTCGCGCACCTCGGTCGGATCGACCCGGACGACGCTCTGCATTCCGTCGTCGCTCCAACCGTTCTCGTCGAGAACCGGGATGGTGGCGAACGCGACATTGCCCGCCGCCAGCTTCTGCAGCTGTTCTGCGAACTGCATGACGTCCCAGCCGTCGCTCAGCACGACCGAGCGCTGCACCGCCTCCTGCAGCCGGTTCAGGGTTGCCGGGCTCGACAGCGTCTTACCCGAGATGACTTGATGGGCAAGCGATGCCATCACCACCTGTTGGCGTACCACCCGGTCGAGATCACCGCGGGGGAGGTCGTGGCGCTGTCGGACGAAGCTCAGCGCCTGCGGGCCGTCCAGCTGCTGCCAGCCCGCAGGGAAGTCGGCGCCCGAAAGGGGTTCGTAGACAGAGTTTTTCAGGCACACATTGACGCCGCCGAGAGCGTCGGTGATCAGCGCGAAGCCAAGCAGGCCGATCTCGGCGTAGTGGTCGACGGTGACACCGGTCAGGTTCGCGACGGTCTTGATGAGCGCTTCGCGGCCCGCCTCGGTGGCCTCCGGCTCCGCCACCGACGGGTCGACGCCCTGCTCTTCGACCAACTTCTTGAGCTTCTCCAGGTGCACCGAGCCGTAGACGCCGTTGATCTTCATCTTGCCGATGCCGGGAGCGTCGACGTAGGAGTCGCGCGGAATCGAGATCGCGGTGGCCGACTTCCCATTGTTGGGGATGCGGACCAGGATGATGGTGTCGGTGTTGGTCGACTCGTCGTCGCCGGCCCGCAGCGTGGCCAGTTCCTCCTGCGAGAGTGGATTGCCGTGCGCGTCGGTGCGGCTGTCCAACCCGACGAGCAGAATGTCGATCGCCCCGTCCTCGCCACCGCCGCCGAGCGCCGCGGAAGAGATGTGAGTGATCCCGGATTCGAACGAGCGGATCTTGCTCCAGGCCACGCCTGTGCCGATGACGATCACCGCCGTGAGCATGACGGCAACGGTCCTGAAGACGCGGGCGGGCATCAGCCCAGGTTACTTGGGTGGGGGGCGCGGGGCCGGTAGCCGCAGCCCGGCGTGCCAGACTCAGCCGATGGTCGATCGCATCGTGATCAGCGGCGCAGGAGGGCAGGTCGGGCGCGCGCTGGCCGCCGAGGCGGGCCGTCGCGGCCACGACGTGGCGGCGCTGACGTCGACCCAGTGGGACATCACCGACCCGGAAGCCGCGACACGGGTCGTCGCTCGAGGCGACGTCGTGATCAACTGTGCGGCCTTCACCGCTGTCGATGCCGCGGAGAGTGAGCCGGAGCGTGCGCACGCCGTCAACGCCGTTGCGCCCGGCGCCATCGCGCGGGCCTGTGCGAACGCGGGGGCCAGGATGATTCACATCTCGACCGACTACGTGTTCGACGGATCGTTCGGCGGCGCAACTCCGAGGCCCTACGACGTCGACGACCCCACCCATCCCCTCAGCGTCTACGGCAAGACCAAACTGGCCGGTGAACAGGCGGTGCATGCGGCGCTTCCCGAGGCCCACGTGGTGCGCACGGCATGGGTGTACACCGGCACCGGAAGCGACTTCGTCGCCACCATGCGGCGGCTGGCAGAAGGAGACGACCCCGTCACCGTGGTGGTGGACCAGGTCGGGTCGCCGACCTACAGCGCGGACCTCGTCACGGCCCTGCTCGAGATCGTCGACCGGCCGCAGACGCCGCCGCTGCTGCACGTCGCCAATGACGGCGCGGCGAGCCGCTTCGAGCAGGCGCGACTGGTGTTCGAAGGCGTCGGCGCCGATCCAGGCCGGGTGCTGCCCGCCTCCGTGAATTGGTCATCGTGCCGGCGATCTCCGAAGGA
>JAEZKH010000135.1 GCA_023415515.1 Actinomycetes bacterium | reverse complement strand
GCCCAACACCACCACGCGCAGCCCGAGGTCTTCGGCGGCGCGGCGGCCCAGCACCGGGAACTGCCTGCGGCCGCCGGGCGTGCCGTGGAACCACAACACGAGGTCCCCCGACGGATCACCGAACTCGGCGAAGCCGAGGCGGCGGCCGTCGGGCAGGTAGCAGCGACCTTCGGCGCGCGGCTTCTCGACGCGTCGCACGCCGATGGGGTGTCGCATGGGGTTGGTCCGTCGCACCTCTCCAGGATCGGTCCTGGGGAACGGTCGCAGGGGCGAAATCGGCGTGACGGGAACAGCGGTCAGCGGCCTGCCGCCCGTGACGAGTCTGAGATGGCTCCGCGGCACCGTCAGCGGCCCAGGGCGGCGCGGGCAGCGGGCTTTCGAACCGACGTCGACGTGCCATCCCGCGGCGCGTCGTCCACGTTCCCGCCGCGATCCGGTTGAGAGGGCCGGCTGTCATCACGGATCGGACGGTCGATATTCAATTCCCACGGAAATGCCATTCGTTTCCCCCGAATAATTCGCCGCTTCGGCAATTAGCGGGCAACGCTACGCACTTGTTCGCCGGCTTGGGTAACCGTCGGATACAAGCTGAATTGCGACTGAATAGCAATGGATTCAAGGCGGCGGGAACAGGAGAGCTCGTGAAGACGGCGCTCAGGCTGCCGCAGAGTACGCCTGTCACGCGATGGCCGCTGGATCATGAGCATCAGCCCGTCTTCACCGGAGCAAATGCGCTTTCGTCGGTGCCGAAGCGAATTGCGGTGGCGTCCTTGCCGATGAAGGTGAGGATGGCCACGGCGAGCAGGACAGGGATGATCGTGGCGGCCAACGCGAACGGGTAGCCGTGCGTCTCGGCCAGGTGTTCCTGAATCGGCAGGTTGAACGCGGCGAACACGTTGCCCAACTGATAGGTCACGCCGGGGTAGAAACCGCGAATCGCGTCCGGCGACAACTCCGTCAGGTGTGCGGGGATGGCACCCCACGCACCCTGGACGACGACCTGCATCAGGAACGCGCCGAGGCAGAGCATCGCCGCGGTGTGCGAGAACGCGAACAACGGCACGATCGGCAGGCCGAGCAGCGCGCAGAAGATGATCGTGTTGCGGCGCTTGTACTTCTGCGACAGCGCACCGAAAGTCATGCCGCCGATGATGGCGCCGATGTTGTACACGACGGCGATCCAGCGTGCGGTCTCGGTCGACAGCCCTGCGCCGCCATTCCCCGTCGCCGACAGGAAGGTGGGATACACGTCCTGGGTGCCGTGACTCATCCAGTTGAACGCCGTCATCAGAACTATCAAATAGACGAACCTGCGGATGACGGTCGGGCTGCGCAACACGTCGCGCAGGCGCACCTGGGTCGACTGCATCCGCTCCTTGGTGGCCTCCCACACCTCGGACTCGCGCACGCGTGAGCGGATGAGCAGCGTGATGAGGGCAGGGATGATGCTGAGGCCGAAGAGCCACCGCCACGACAGTCCAAGCGCGTCGATGACCAGTAGTGAGGCAAGAGTGGCCAGCAGGTACCCGAAGGAATAGCCGGCTTGCAGCAGACCGGAGAAGAAGCCACGCCGCTCGACCGGAATCTTCTCCATCGCGAGCGCGGCGCCGAGCCCCCACTCACCGCCCATGCCGATGCCGTAGAGCAGGCGCAGGATCGCGAGGACGGTGAAGTTGGGGGAGAACGCGCAAAGGAAACCGACGACCGAGTAGAAGGCCACGTCGACCATCAGCGGGATGCGTCTGCCGATGCGGTCTGCCCACAGCCCGAAGAGCAGGGCGCCGACGGGGCGCATCATGAGGGTGAGCGTGGTCAGGAAAGCGACCTCGGTCTTGGAGATGTGGAACGTCTTGGCGATATCGGCGTATACCAGCACGACGATGAAGTAGTCGAACGCGTCCATGGTCCACCCCAGCTGCGCGGCGATGAACGAGTTCCGCTGATCAGCCGTTAGCTTCGTTGCGGCCATATGTGCATCGTGCACCCGAAGGGTGGCTGTTGTGAATAGCATTGTCCGCAGAACGAACTCACGTTACGCAATTCGCGTCAGCCGGCCGGCTAGCTGGGAACCAGCTGTGAATGCGTTACGGCAGAGCCGTATTCATCGCCGGACCGCCGGCTTGCGATTTCGGCGTGATTTCCTGCGCTGAACGCAGGTTTTCACGCCGAAATCACTCAGCCTCAGAGCGAGACGTGCTCGCGACTGGCCCTCGCGGCGCCGGTGTCGGCGTCGAAGAAGTACGTCCGCTCCGGCGTCAACTCCAGCCCGATCCGCGTGCCCGCGTCGTAGTCGGTGCCCGCAGGCGCTTGGACCACCGCCCGCGTCGGCGCCGCACCGGCCACATCCACCAGTGCCGTCACCAGCACGTGGCTGCCAAGCGGTTCGACGAAGTCGACCCGCGCAGGAACCATGCCCTGCGCGTACGTCGCATGCAGCCGCAGATGCTCCGGCCGAAAACCGACCGTCACCGGACCGTCGGACGTCGGCACCGCCGACACCACCGTCTCCCCGACATGCAGCACACCCGAGCGCACCTCGGCGGCAACGAGATTCATCGGCGGACTACCCATGAACGCCGCAACGAACGTGTTCGCCGGCCGGTTGTAGATCTCGTCGGGCGTGCCGATCTGCTGCACTTCACCGCCTGCCATCACACATAGCCGGTCGCCCAGCGTCATCGCCTCGACCTGATCATGCGTGACGTAGATCGACGTCACCGGGACCTCACGGTGCAACCGCTTCAAATCGCCGCGCACCTGATTACGCAACTTCGCATCCAGGTTCGACAGCGGTTCGTCCAACAGAAAGGCCTGCGGCTGACGAACCAGTGCGCGCCCCATGGCGACTCGCTGCCGCTGCCCGCCGGAGAGCTGGCCCGGTTTGCGGTCCAGCAGTTGGTCGATCTCCAACAGCCGAGCCGTCTCGCGGACCCGCTTGTCCACCTCGGCGCGCGGCGTCTTGCGCTGCCGCAGCCCGTACGCCAGATTCCCGTACACCGACATGTGCGGATACAGTGCATAGTTCTGGAACACCATCGCGATATCGCGCTCGCCGGGCGCCAACCCGTTGACCACCCGGTCGCCGATCCTGATCTCGCCCTTCGTCGGCTTGTCCAGCCCCGCCAAGAGCCGCAGCGCCGTGCTCTTCCCGCACCCTGACGGCCCGACCAGGATCAGGAACTCCCCGTCGGCCACTGTCAGGTCGAAACCGTTCAGCGCGACGACGCCGCCCGGGTATCGCCGTGTCACATCGCGGAATTGGACTTCTGCCATGCTCAGCCTTTCAGTCCGGTCGACGCGACCGATTGCACGAAGTACCGCTGCGCCCCGATGAACACCAGCAGCATCGGCAACAGGCTCATCACGTTGGCGGCCATCAGCAGCGGCCACTTGACCCGGTGCGCGCCCTGGAAATAGCTCAGCCCCAACGGAACCGTCATCTGGTCCTGCGACGTGATCA
Source organism: Actinomycetes bacterium (assembly GCA_023415515.1). Lineage (GTDB taxonomy): Bacteria > Actinomycetota > Actinomycetes > Mycobacteriales > Mycobacteriaceae > Mycobacterium. The sequence goes on along the minus strand of JAEZKH010000135.1, from coordinate 16,928 downwards.
CGATCAACGGCCACAGGAAGTCGTTCCACGACGTCAACACCGTCAGCGCCGCCAGTGTCGACAGCGCGGGCAGCGACAGCGGCAGGATGATCTTGAACAGCACCCCGATCCGCGATGTCCCGTCGACCCTGGCGGCCTCCTCGAGTTCGACGGGCACGGTGAGGAAGAACTGGCGCAGGAAGAAGATGCCGAAGGCGGTCGCCAGGTTCGGCAGCATCAGCGCGCCGATGTGATCGATGCCCAGACCTTCCCACACGTTGTCGCCGAACCATTTGACGATGAGGAACACCGGGATCATCGTCACCTGGAACGGCACCATCAGCGTCGCCATCAGCGTCACGAAAAGCGCTCCGCGACCGAGGAACCGGACCCGCGCGAACGCATACCCGGCCAGGCTGCACACCACCAGGTTGCCCACCAAGACGACCAAAGTCACCACGATGCTGTTGACGAAGAAGTGTCCGAACGGCGCCTCCGCCCACGCCTCGGAGTAATTACCCCACTGCGGCGACTCCGGCCACAGCACCGGCGGGAAGTGGTTCGCCTCGCCCTCGGTCTCCAGCGATGTGATCAGCATCCACAGCAGGGGCACGATCAGGATGAACGTCAGCGGGATGAGCACCAGGTGCCACGGGCTGAACGGCAACCGCCACCGCGAGCGCGGCTCAGGCGAATCAGAAGGCAGCTCAGCGGTTTCGACAGGCGGAACAGCGGTCGTCGTCATGAGTGCACACTCCGACGCGCGATCCGGAACTGTACGGCGGTGACGATCAGAATGACGACGAACAACGCGTACGCCATCGCCGCGGCATACCCGGCGTCGAACTGCACGAACGCCCGGTCCCACAGGTAGTAGACGATGACGGTGGTCGCGCGCAGCGGTCCGCCGCGCGTCGTGACGTACACCTCGTCGAACAACTGCAGTGCGTTGATCGTCAACCACACCAGCAGGAACAGGTTCGCGGGTCCGAGCAGCGGAACCGTGATCGTGCGGAATCGCGTGAACGCCGACGCCCCGTCGATCGCGGCCGCCTCGTGCAATTCAGCCGGAACGCCCTGCAGCGCCGCCAGGTACACGATCACCGAGAAGCCGGTCCAACCCCAGATCGTCATCGCCACGATCACATACAGCGCCTGCGACGGCGACGCGAGGAACTCCTGCGACGGCAAACCCACCGTGTTCAACGCCGCGTTGACCAGGCCGTAGTCGCGGTCGGTCAGCCACAGGAAGATGATGCCCTGCGAGATCGTCGACACCGCCATCGTGATGTACGCCGCGGTCCGGTAGACCGAGATGAAGCGCACCGAGCGGTTCAACGCGGCGGCGATGAACAGCCCGACGATCATCGTGCCGGGCACGAACAGCGCCGTGTAGATGATGGTGTGCTTGACCGCCTCGAGGAACACCGGGTCGTCGGCCAGCTTGCGGTAGTTGTCGAACCCGACCCACGGCGTCTTGCTGCTGAGCAGATCGGACTTCTGGAACGACAACTGCAGCGACATCAGCACCGGCAGCAGACCGAAGATGCCGATCAGGATGGCCGCCGGAGTGACCAGCGCCCATCCCGATATGGTGTCGGTGCGGCTCAGCCGCCGAAGCAGTGCGGGCATCGACTCCCTACTTCTCGGCCAGCTTGGCGTCCGCTGCCTGGGCCGCACCGTCCAGCGCGGCCTTCGGCTGTTCCTTGCCGAGCATGACAGAGACGATCGCCTGGCCGAGCGCTTCCGAGATCGCCGGATACTGCTCGACCTGCGGCCGCACCGTGTGCACGTTCTTCAGGTTCTCGACGAATTCGGCGGTGCCGGGAACGTTCTTGTTGAGCTCGTCGAGCACGGCCTTGTCGTCGCCGACCGACTGCCGGATCGGAAGATCGCCGGTCTGCAGCGAGAACGCCTTCACCTGCTCGGGTGCCGACAGCCACTTCACGAAGTCGATCGCGGCCTGCCTGCGCTTGTCACCGTTGTCGAAGATCACCCAGTTGTCGGGCCCGGCGATGGTCTGATGTCCACCGGCAGAACCGGCGTAGGTGGGCATGATCTGCACGCCGTACTCGATGTCGGTGAGCGAGCTGAGATCCCACGGGCCGGTGACGAGCATCGCGACCTTGCCGCTGTTCATCAGCTTGGGCCCGTTCTCGTTGGTGGTGTCGAGGTAGAGCGACTTGTCGTCGACGGCCATCTGCTGCAGCGTCGTCAACGCCTTGACCCCGGCCTCGGAGTTGAACTCGGCCTTGGTGTTGTCGGAGTTGAGGATGTTGCCGCCGGCCTCCCACAGCATCGGAAGCCAGTGCCACACGGTGTCTTCGCTGCCGTCGGCGGGAATCAGCCAGCCGTACTGACCCTTGGAGGAGTCGGTCAGCTTCTTCGCGGCGGCACGGAAGTCGTCCCACGTCCACTCCGGCGTCGGAGGTGCGACACCGGCATCGGCGAACAGCTTCTTGTTGTAGACGATCGCCAGGTTGTCGACCAGCGCGGGCACCCCGACGACCTTGTCATCGACGGTCGCGGCCTTGCGTTCGGCCTCGTAGAAGTCGTCCCACTGCCAGTCCGGCTTCGCCACCTCCTCGGTCATGTCGACCAACGAGGAGATCTTGGCGATGTTCGGCGCCCACGAGCCGAACATGTACGCCACGTCGGGCGCGCTGTTGCCGCGAACGGCGGTCAAAACCTTCTGCAGCACAAGGTCGTTGGAGGAATACAGCTCCGAGACTTTGACATCGGGGTGGTCTTTGTTGTACTGGTCGACCAGACCTTTGAACGCGTCGCCCTCGGTGTCCTGGTAGCCGTGCCACACCTGGATCTCGGTGGGGCCCGAGGACTCGTTGTCACCCCCACCGCCGCCACCGCATGCGGCGAGGACGAGCGCAAGGACGGCGACCAGGGCGATCCACAACCGACGTCGAATCACGGTGACTCCTTTATTGGGTGACGGGTTGGCGAAGGGCTTCGGGCAGCAGGTCGCCGTGCGCGGCGGTCAACTCGTCGCACAGATCCCAGATCTGGTCGACGGTCAAGGATGCGGCGGTGTTCGGGTCGACCATGGCGGCCGCGCGCACCAGGCGCGGGTCGCCCTCGACGGCTGCGCGCACGGTGAGGTCGACCGGGCCGAGGAAGTTCCGGTTCAGCGCCGCGCACTGAGGCGGCAGGTCGCCGACTTTCATGGGATGCGCGCCGAGCGAGTCCAGAAGTGCCGGCACTTCGACGGCGACACCGGCGGGCAGGTTGGTGATCAGCCCGGCATTGGCGATGTTGGCCGAGATGACGCGCGGCGCGCCGGTTTCCAGCGAGTGGACCACCTGCGGCGCGTACTCCGTCGATGACGTGTCGATCGGCAATTCGTGCGCGCCGGCCAGTTCGGCTCGCACGCGGTGATACTCGGCGACGTTGGCCTCGCTGATCGACACGTACTCGCCGACGTTGATGCGCAGCCGCTCGATCTCGGCGGGGTTGTGCAGGTACCACGGCACGTATTCGCTGCTGTGCTCGCTGGTTTCGGTGGGGTAGTAGCCCAGGCGCCGGTACATGTCGACTCGTACCCGCCTGCGCAGTTCGGGGTCGGCCGCGATGCGCTCGTCGAGCAGCGGATAGAGGTTCTCGCCGTCGCGCTCCCAGCGCAGTATCCAGCCCTGGTGATTGACGCCCGCCGACCAGTAGGACACGTCGTCGTAGGGCACGTCGATGAGCTCACACAGACCGACCATCGTCCAGTACACCGAGTGGCACAGCCCGAGCACCTTGAGCCGCGGCGCGACCGCGTGCAGGTAGCTGATGTTCATCGCCATCGGGTTGGTGTAGTTGAGCAGCCAGGCGTCGGGGCACACCTCGGCCATGTCGCGGGCGATGTCGGCCAGCACCGGAAAGGTGCGCAGGCCGCGGAAGATCCCGCCGATGCCGATGGTGTCGGCGATGGTCTGGTTGAGTCCGTAGCGCGCCGGGATCTCGAAGTCGCGCACCGTCGCCTCGTGCACGCCGACCGCGATGACGTTGATGACGTAGTCGGCGCCGTCGAGCGCGCGACGCCGATCAGCCGACGCGATGATCTCGGGCGAGGCACCGGCGCCGTGGGCGGTGGCCCGGGCGATCGCCTCGGCCGTCTCCAGGCGCTCAGCGTCGATGTCGTGCAACACCACCCGAGTCGCGCTCAGCGCGGGGAACGACAGGATGTCGCCGAGCAGTTCCCGGGTGAACTCGACGCTGCCTGCGCCGACGATGACGACGGTGGGCTTCACGTCAGCGCCGTTCCGTGGTGGCGGGCGCGTCGGCGACGACGGCTTCGGTGAGGTCCTCGCCGCGCTTCTCGTCGGCGTAGACCATCAGCGTCGAGCCGACGAGCGCCAGCACGATGCCGATCGCGCCGTAGGGCGTGGGCAGCGTCTGGTAGGCGATCAGCGAGATGATCACGGTCAGCGCGGGCGCCAGCGCGTTCGTCGTCGGCGCGACGATCGACGCCTTGCCGCGGGCCAGGGCCATCACCAGGAACAGTGCGCCGATCGCGTTGAGCACCTGTGTGCCCGCCGTCAATGCCGGTGCCTGCCAGGGAAAGTCGAGCGGCAGCCCGCCCATCATGATCAGCGCGACGGGGATGAGGGCCAGCCCGCTGATCGTCATCCAGCCGAACGTGGTGGCCTCGTTGACACCGATGGTCGCGGTCTTGCGCATGAAGTACGCCTGCACGCCCCAGGCCACGCAGATGAGGATCGCGAGCAGCAGCCACGGGCCCGAGGACTCCGAGTCGTCACCGCCGGTGATGGTGAACAGCACGATCGCGGCAAGGGCCATGATCAGGCCGAGGGTCGCCAGCAGCGAAAGCCGTTCGCGCAGAAGCACCATCGCCATGATCACGGTGATCGCGGGTGAGATCGAGATGATCGGGAAGATCAGGTAGGCCGGGCCCATGGTCAGCGCCTGGAACAGGATCAGCTGACCACCTGCGCCGGTGAGGCCGATCAGCAGGCCGTAGATCGTCGCGGCCGGACGCCTGTCCCACCTCTGGCCGCGCAGGATGAACGCGGCCGGGATGATCATCGTCAACGCCCAGATGCTGTAGATCATCTCGTCGGGATAGTCGTAGTTGGTGGCGGGCAGCGCGGAGAACGCGCCCCAGACGCCCCAGAACAGGATGAGCAGGGCGGCGTAGAAGATCCAGCTGCGGGTCTTCGTGCCTGTGGTGGTGTCAGTCATCGTGTTACCTCGTCGAGTCGTTGGCGGAAAGGTGGTGCACCGCATCGGGGCTGAGCGGATGTCCACTGTGTTTGGCCGCGTACAGCGCGGCGCCCACTGCTGGGTCGAGCCGCGGCTGCCGCAGGTCGTAGTTGGCGGCGGCGCTGCCCATCGCGGCGACGAACAGCTGAAGGTAGCCGTCGTGGTTGAACATGCCGCCCGAGTAGGACACCGGCACGGTCTCGTCGTCGGTGAACTCGATCAGCGTGCGGGTCGTCTCGATCAGCAGAACGAGCTCGTCGACAGCCGCCGACAGGATCCGCTTGCAGACGTCGTCGCCGGCGTCGGCGGCCTCGGTGACGGTGGTGGCGAGCGCGGCGATCTTGCTGCGGTTGCCCTTCCACGTGTCGATCACCAGGCTGACGACGTCGAGGTCGCCGCCGACCTCCAGGCGTTCCCTGAGCCGCTGGTGCAGCGGCCCGCGCGCCAACCTGCCGTCGCTCATCCGGGAGAATGCGTTGAGGCCCTGTGCGCCAATCCAATACGCGGAGCCTTCGTCCCCGAACAGCTCGCCCCAGCCGCCGACGCGGTGCCCGACACCTTGGCGTTCGCCGTAGGTCATCGATCCGGTGCCGCTGATGACGTTGATGCCGTCTTCGCCGGCCAGCGAGCCGGCCCAGCCGCACACCATGTCGTTGTCGCAGCTGTAGCGGTCGTGGCCGAGCACGCCTCTCGGGACCGTGTTCAGAGCCTCGATGTCGCCGCTGGCCTCGCCGTAGCCGGGCAGGCCGAAGAACGCGGCGTCGATGTCGTCCGGGGTGATGCCTGCCTGCGAGCAGATATCTGTAACACCCTGTGTGAGCGTCTTTTCGACGATCTCGAACCCGTCGTTGAAGTAATACGACGTCGGCGCGGTGGCGCGGGCGATGACGTGTCCGGCATCGTCGATGAGCGCAAGCGCGGTCTTCGACCCGCCGCCGTCGACCCCGAGGTAATGGGCCATGTCACGCTCCGTTCATCGGGTAGATGGTGACGCCCTGCACGACGCGGTTGACCTCGCCCGACGGGAAGGGGTTGTCGGGGGTCTTGCCGTGCTCGAGCGAGGTGAACAGCGCGAGGTACTGCGCGAAGGTCAGGTACGGCAGCGCGACGAGGGCGTCGCCGAGACCGTCGAGGCCGGGCAGCACGATGGCGGGACCGTGGCTGTCGGGGATGGGCTCGGTGCCGAGGACGACGACGGCGTCCTGGCCGAGCTGCGTGCGGATCTCGGCGACGATGTCGAGGTCGTAGCGGCGGGTGTAGGGGTCGGTGGAGAGGTAGACGAGGACGAGCGTATCGGCGTCGAGTGCGGACTTGGGGCCGTGCCGGAAGCCCAACGGCGAGTCGAAGTAGGTGACGACCTCGCCCGCGGTCAGCTCGAGCATCTTCAGCGCGGACTCGCGGGCAAGCCCGGCCAGCGCGCCGCTGCCGAGGTAGAAGAAGCGCTGCTTCTTGGCCTGCGCGAGCTTTCTGATATCGGGCTGTAGGTTTGCGACGTGCTCCGCCGCTGCGGCGATCGGCTCGCCGTGGCCGGCGGTGGCGGGGCCGAGCAGCAGCAGGCAGGTCAGCAGCATCGACGTGAGGCTCGACGTCATCGCGAAACCGCTGTCGTTGGTGCGGTCGGGCATGTAGACGACGTGCGAGTTGGTTTTCTCGGTATGCCTGCGGCCGAGTTCGCCCTGGGGGTCGCAGGTGAGGACGAGATGCCAGATCTCGTCGACGAGTTCATCGGCAAGCGCTGTGGTGGCGAGGCTTTCGGGGCTGTTGCCGGAGCGGCCGAAGGACACCATCAGCGTCGGGGTCTCGGGTTCGAGGTGGTCGAGGGGGTTGGCGACGATGTCGGTGGTGGGGATGGCGTCGACGCGGCGATCGAGGTGACGGCGCAGCGCGGCGGCGGCGATCTCGCCGATGAACGCGGAGCTGCCTGCGCCGGTGAGGATGATGCGGATGCCGGGTCGGCCGGTGATGTCGGCGAGGAAGTCGGCGAGTGCCGGGTCCGCGCGGTCGGCGACTTCGCGCCAGACGTCGGGCTGCTGGCCGATCTCGAGAATCGTTGCGCCGCCGTCTTCTTGCGCGGGAACGTCGATCATTCGGCTACTCCAGACACGGCTCGGGCGTAGGGGCGCATCGCGTCGCGGATACGGTCGATGACGAGAGCATTTGCGGCCGAATCGATTTCGTCGGCGCGGATGCGGTCGTACTGGTAGGGCAGGTACTGGCTGATGAGCGGGAGCGGGATGCCGACGCGGTCGAGGTTCTGCAGGAGGGTGACGCGGGCGGCGTCGACCTCGTCGTCGGCCCAGTAGTAGCGCAGCCGGTCGCTGTAGCTGTAGCGGCGGGCCATGCGCTGGGTGAGCGGATCTCCTTGGTAGTAGTTCTGCCAGTAGCCGGGGTTGTCGAGCATGCGGCGTTCGACGACCTCGATGAGGTTGGACCGGGCGGGCCTTGGTAGAAGTTCGTCTTCGATGTGGGCGAGCGCGAAGAGGGCTTCGCGCATGGCGAAGGTGAGGCCGGGGCCGACCTTGAGGACGGCCCAGTGGTCTTCGACGAGTTCGCGCAGTTGGGCGGGGCGCTGGTAGTCGGTGGAGTGGGCTTCGAAGACGAGGTGCGGTTCGTCGTCGAGGACGCGGCGGAGGTCTGTGGTGGCGTCGTGCCGGTAGTCGATGACCTGGAGGTGGTCGAACTCGACGCCCGGTTGCACGACGAGGGCGGCGACACGGGACCAGACGTGGTCGAGGCCCTCCCTGGCGAACGCTTCGCGGTGGGCGGCGATGGTCGCGCGGGCCGCGTCGGCGGGGGTGGGGGTGAGGACGCCGAGGTTTTCGTGGGCGCCCCCGGGGACGGGTACCTCGGTGCCGATCACGTACACGGTCTCGTCGTTGTGGGCGGCGTCTTCGGCGACGCGCAGGAGGCGCGCGGAGCGCTCGGCGACGGTCGCGTCGTCGAGGACGCCGGGGTCGTCGGCGCAGGACATGGAACAGTCGAGATGGATCTTGGAGTAGCCGGCTTCGACGTAGGCGGCGATCAACGCGTCGGCGTTGTCCATTGCGGCGTCGGCCCTTTCGCTCTGCCAGCGGTTGGGGCCGAGGTGGTCGCCGCCGAGGACGACGCGGTCACGGGGGAAGCCGGCGGTGTCGGCGATGGAAAGGACCATGTCGCGGAAGTCGGGCGGACGCATGCCGGTGTAGCCGCCGAACTGGTCGACCTGGTTGGAGGTGGCTTCGATGAGGACGTAGGTGTTGTCGGAGGCGGCCTGGGCGATGGCGGCCTCGACGACGGTGGGGTGGGCGGAACAGACGGAATAGACGCCGACGGGCTCGCCGGCTTTGTGGCGGCTGATCGTGTCGGCCAGCCAGTTCACGCGCTGGCCGGACATTTGCAACATGGGTCGATCGTGGAATGCTCGCTCATAGCGCGCAATGGATAGCCGTCAAACGATCACTAAAACTGATCGTTTGAGGCTTCTTCGAGGAGGTGTCCCGTGTCGGTGAGGCGGACGGACCGGATGCGCGAAGTGCTGTCGCTGCTGCGGGGGCACGGCGAGGTGGATGCGCAGAAGTTGCGGGCGGAGCTGGGGGTGTCGGCGGCGACGCTGCGCCGCGACCTGGCGGAACTGGAGGAGCAGGGGCTGCTGGTGCGGACGCACGGCGGGGCGCGCGCGCTGGATCCGAGCGACAGCGAGATTCCGGTGCGGCTGCGGGATCACCGGATGGTGGCGATCAAGAGGCGGATCGCTCAGCATGCGGCGGCGTTGGTTCCGGCGGGCCCGCAGGCGGTGGCGTTGACGGGTGGGGTGACGACGGGGGAGGTGGCGCGGAGCCTGAAGGGCCGGCCGCAGATGACGATCGTGACGAACTCGTTGACGATCGCGGCGGATTGCGCGGTGGACGCGCACATGAAGGTGATCATGACGGGAGGGCTGGTGCGGGCGAATTCGCTTGAGGCAGTGGGCCCGATGAGCGAGCACGCGTTTCAGGTGATCAATGTAGGGACTGCGGTGCTGGGTGCGGACGGGATGTCGGCGGAGGTGGGGGCGACGACGTTCGACGAGGCGGAGGCGCGGACGGCGATGGCGATGGCGGCGAATGCGCAGCAGGTGATCGTGCCGGTGGACGGGTCGAAGATCGGTAAGGTCACGTTGGCAAAGATGGTGCCGCTCAGTGAGATTGACCACCTGGTGACCGACTCGACGGCGGACCGTGGTCAGCTGGAGTTGATCGCGGCGGCGGGCGTGCAGGTGCATGTCGTCGAAGTGGGCGAGGAGTGAGGTCGGTCAGCCCTCGATGGTCGTGTCGAAGATCGCGTCAGGACACCGTATTTCGTATGCCGGTGATCTCCTCGCGCTCGATCGTCTTGCAGGAGCACCGCGAACGTGCGGCCACTGCGAAAATTTGCGCGATCCTTCGCAGTGGGCTCACGCTCGGCGCAGTGCGGCAACGCGACTGCGACGGGTCGGCTGCCTAACGGTTGCCCAGGGCGCCCGCGCGCTGCCCGGACGGCCGGCTACCGACGTATTCAAGATCAGCTGGCTGACTCCTCGGACAAGTTTGTTTGTCGCACGCCTCGGTTACCCTCCGCTGGGTACAGAAGCGACCGGTCCAGAAAGCGATGAGAGCTCGGATCGCGCTGTGCGAGGAAGTGGGGCGGGAATGAGCGAAACCTCGGGCGGAGAATTCGACCGCGAGGGCGTGGTGCATGACGGCGCGACGGTGAACGCTCTCGGTTCGGGCGGTCCGGCGCTCGAATTGGTGAACAAGATCCTCTCGGTTGGTGTAGACGGGTTGGGTCCCTTCAAGTCGGCAGCAGATGTTGCCGAGGAGGCGCTCGTCGCGCACGGCGATGTCGAGAAGGCGATCGACCGCCTCGTCGCCACGCACCGCCGCTGGGTTGGTTCGACGGGACTGGCCAGCGGACTGGGCGGGATCGCCACGCTACCGGTGTCGCTTCCGGCCGATGTCAGCACGTTCTACATGCTCTCTGCCCGCATGTCGGCGGCGATCGCCTTCCTCCGCGGCTACGACATCACCTCCGAGGAGGTTCAGAGCGCTGTCCTGGTGTCGTTGCTTGGAGCCGGAGCTGCCGGCGTGGTCGGCAAGGTTGGTGTCGAGGTGGGAACCAAGACCGCCGTCGCCGGTTTGAAGCGGCTGCCCGGGCGCGTACTGATCGAGATCAACAAGAAGGTCGGCTATCGGCTGCTGACGAAGTTCGGCACCAAGGGCACCATCAATCTGGTGAAGGCGGTGCCACTCGTCGGTGGCGGGGTCGGAGCGGGGGTGAACGTCGTAGCGATAAACCAGATCGCCAGGTATGCACGGGCGACTTTTGTGCCGCTCGACGATGTCGACCTGAGAGCTCCGACGATCGAGCTTTAGGGCCGCGCTGCGTCTGCCGCAGGTCGTCGAGCACTTGATAGCCGGCGTTTAGCCGGGCATGAACGTGATGCCGGGGCCGCCGTAGCAGCCGGCTCCGCTGAGGCAGAGCCCGTCGATGCCGATCGGCAGATCGCGGAAACCTTTGGGCCCGGGCCGGTTCGGACCCATCAGGCCTGGGTGCAGCAGGCCGTGGCAGAAGTCGCCGGCGGGCGGGCCGAACATCGTGTTCATGTGATACGGCGCGAACGTGATGTCCCGGATCTGGATGTCCTTGAAGTTGGGTGCATAGCATGCCGCGCATGACGGAGTGCTTCTTCTCGTCGAAGTGGGCGAGGACTAAGCCGGGCCATTGCCCGAAATCCGGCACGGGAGAACTACGATGCCGTCATGAGCGCGGAGGTCGAGCTGCTGAAATACCCCGTGGTCTCCGTTGCCGCCGGTGCGGTCGCGACGGCGGTCGGTACCGCGAAGGCCGCGTACCGGGTGGCGGAGCATCTGCCGTTGTTCGGCCCGGTCATGCGGCGTGGCGTCGCTGGCCTGTCTGAGCGAGGTGACCAGTGGATCGTGCAAAGCGCCGAAACGCTCGAGGCAATCGTTGCCCGGGTGGCGGTCGCGTTGGTCGATCGCGTTCTCGATGAAATGGATCTGAACGCGCTGGTGCGGGAGCGCGTCGATATCGATGCAATCGCCGCGGATCTGGATATTGAGGCGATCATCAATCGGATCGATCTGATCACGCTCGCGGACAGGGTGATAGACGGCGTCGACCTGCCTGCGATCATCCGCGAGTCGACGAATTCGATGACCGCCGAGGTGATGACCGACGTTCGTACCCAGGGTCAGCGAGCCGACGACGTCGTGTCGGGCATCGTCGACCGCATGCTGGGGCGTGACCGGGCCACCCGGTGACCTCACCGGTGGCGGAACCTGACGCTGACCGGACGGCGGGAATCGTCACCCGGGGACTCGCTGCGGTCATCGACTTGCTGGTGGTCCTGGCGATCATGGGCGGATTCTACGGCGGTTTGGTGTTGGCGCGGCTGATCTATTCGCCGGCGTCCTTCCGTCTGCCGGCGCTGGATGTCGTGTTCTCGGCGTTGGTGACCTTTGTTGTGGCGGTGGTGTACCTGACGGCGTGTTGGGCGGTGTCGGGATCGACGGCAGGCGCCGTGATGATGGGGCTCCGGGTGATCGGACAGCGGTCGGAGCACGTGAGCCTGCCTGTCGGTTTCCTGCGCGCGGTCGCGTGTGTGCTGTTTCCGGTCGGTTTGCTGTGGGTGATCGTTGACCGCCATCGAAGATCGCTACAGGACATCGTATTTCGCACGCGGGTGGTCTACTCGCGGCCGAGCGCCTGATAGCGGCGGGAAATCCGTTGCCGGTGAACTTGTAGGACGGACGGGCCGGACGTGGAATGCTCGCAGTATGTCGGCCGTACCTGACACGCTTTACGCGAAAAGCGGTGATGCCCATGTGGCGTATCAGGTGGTCGGCGAGGGTCCTGGCCTTCTTTCGTACCGACCGCGACGTTTCCGATCGATCTGTTGTGGGATGAGCAGACTGTCGGTCTGGGGTTGGCGATCCGCACGGGCCTGCACACGGGTGAGGTGGAGACGGCCGGCGGCGACGTGAACGGCATCGCGGTGCACATCGCGGCGCGGATCATGGCGCTCGCAACGCCGGGGGAAGTGTTGGTGTCGGGCGCGATCCCGCCGCTGGTGCTCGGGCCACGGATCACGTTCGACCGCGGAAGTCATGAACTGAAAGGAGTGCCAGACCGGTGGCCGGTGCTGACGGTGGTCGACTAAGCGGGCCATCGATCCGAGGAGACGGAAATCACTGCAAAGAGGGGGCCCAGCGCGGGCTTACAGTCGAGCGGTGAAGTCGATCAAAGTTGACGTCGTCGGCTTGATCGCGTCGGGCAGCGTATGTCTTCGGGAGGCGGACATACTCCTTGTCAGACATGTTCGTCAGCCAGCAGGCCCGGGTTTTCAAGCGACGACTAATGCGATCCAGCAGATTGCATCGGTGGTGGACAGCGCCGAAGGGCTCATCAGCGTTCGGCTGCGGCTAACGGGGCACAAATTGGTCACCACAGCGACGTGGCTCGGCGAGCGAGAAGCAACATCACAAAAGGAGATCGCCGCCCTGCCGTCTGAGCCGGCGGTGACATGAGAATGGTGGATGCGAATTCGCTTCCGACTCTCACGCAGATCAATACCTGGCGCGTCGATCATCTCGACGCGGCCGCCGACATGTGGGTGGAGCGCACGGACGCGTGGGAGAAAGCCTATCGCGCGGTTGTCAACGAGGTGATCCAGCCGGGTGGCCAATCATGGGACGGGGCGGCGGCAGAGGCAGCGATCCGGCGCGTTACCAGTGACCGCCGCGAAGTCCTCGCTGCCGCTGACTCATTGAACAAAGCGGCCGCTATCGCCCGTTCTGGGGCGGCTGACATCCGCAGTGCGCAGAAGGCAACCCTGGACAAGATACGCGCGGCCCGTAGCCACGGATTCGATGTCGAAGACGACCTGACAATCGTCGACACCACACTGTCCTCGTCGTCGGCCCGCGGACGGGAAGCGGTCGGCATGAGGCATGCGAAGAGTGTTTGGAACGCAGCGGAGGCATTGGCAGCCATCGACAGGACGGTGGCCCGTAAGCTCGTCGAAGCCATCGAGGCCCTGAAGTCTCTACGGTTCTCGACGGAGCCTGACGACGATGTTTTCGACGTGGTGGCGGCGGGGTTCAGCGGCTCATGGCCGCCGGTTCCAGAAGCGCCGCATCTGATCTACTGTTATCCGAGTGCTCGTCCCGACTTCTGGTGGTGTGAAGGTTATGACGTCGGTGGCGGCCCCTACGGATTCGATTCACCCATCGATGTATCGGGGGTCGGATAAGTGAGCAATTCCGAAGACGCCCGAGTTTGGCAGCTGATCATCGAGACAGAGCAAACCGCCGACGGCTCGTGGCGGGCAACGCTCCCCGGTGGCGACTGGTCGGTGGTCGCTGCGTCTGAGCAGGAGGCCCGGGACCGGGGCGTCGAGCGTGCCATCGAGTCGGATGAGGATCCGGACGAAGTGGTGCGACGGTCGCCGCGTCGCGTGATCGAACTCGAGGATGACGATCCGCGGATGGGATGGGTGTGGCGCTTCCTTCCGCAGACTGAGCAGTTCAATGACGGGTCGTGGCGCGCGTGGTTCGCCAGCGGCGGGTGGGTCGTCACCGGATCGTCTGAGGCCGACGCCAGGGAGAAGGCCAACGCTGAGTGGTTTCGTCGGCGCGACGATCCAGAGGAGCAGGCACGCCGCATCGCGACAATGCGTCGTCACCTCGTTGAACCCGTTGCCGGAGTAAAGAACACGCCGAGCAGCGTCCTTACATCTGCGTGGCAGGATCCGAATCCAGCGCGGGCGGTCGGCGCAATCATCGAAGGGCTCGACTGACCGACCCGAACGTGCGGTCCCTGCGAATCCGCGCGACTTTTCGCAGTGAGTTCACGCTCGGTGAGCCGTGAGAACGTGACGCGCGCGACTAGTACGGCGAGCCCAGTCTCTGTGTCGAGAAGTACGTACGTCTTGGCGCCAACTTCAGACCAGTTCCGGAGCCAGTCTGCTCGTCCCTGCTCCGTGGATGCTCGTGCCGCGGGTGGCGCTCAGCGTAAACACCAGAGCCAGCGAATTGCTGTCCCGTTGCGGGCCGACAATCTTCTGCGTGCTGGACAGAGCGCCGATATCATCGCTCGGACGGTTCCCACAGGCCACAAATTCCCTTGATTGGATGTTCTTCGACTTTGACGAAAGGCGGCGGATGATATCGAAAGTATGGAGGATAATTGCGGCTCTATGCGTCGCGGCCGCTATCATTCTCTTCGCAGTTTCATGTTATTCATCGAGCGTTCGCCAGCACAGGCCGCTTGGCTTCATGCAGCCCGAACGTGCTGTATCAGTTGGTGTAAAAGAAGCTTCAGACTTTGACGGTATCCACCCTACGTCGGAAGCTCCATCGTTTAGCTTTGAAGTGCACGAGGATCTTCACTGGACAATTGGATTCGTTTTGCCGGTGTCGGTACCGGATGAGGAAACCGCTCGCAGACTGCCAGCGGTCTATGTTCTAATGCCAAAAGCAGCATCTAACTGTGTACCGGGCAGCATGATTGCGTACAAGCCCGACGGAACCATCGAAAAGGGAGTTGGCTTCAACTCCCGAATTCAGAAGGTCGCTGAGACGGACGATAATCAGGTTTACGAGGTACACGCATCTCCTAATATTTGGGGGATGAAGGATCCGCAAACTGGAATCCAGTCCGCGCGATATGAGATCTTTTGTGAGTCAGACTCTCCAGCCACAACTTCCGCAGGGTTTGACGCAGCCAATTTCGAACTCGTTTACTTACCGACTGCCGCCAAAAATTTCGGCTTGGTGCCTGGCTTGCCCGGATTTCCAGCGAAGTTCGTGATGACTTATCGAGCCTTTGTTGACGACCACAACGAGAGCGATGATGTCGGTCTAAGGGCTGAGCAGCTTGTTCCCCAGCCTTTCTCCTCGCACTCGGATGCGGCATTTTTCTGGGACATCACAGAAGCACATCAGGGACTGTCTGTGCAGGGAACTGTTGTCTCGAGCAGAGCTGCAACCTTGGAGTCAGCCAAAGGTTGGTTGTTTGGAACTCTGGCCACCGGATTCGTCGGTGCTGTCATCGCGGCGGCGATGACCTCAGAGTCTAGAAAGCCCGTGAATGATTAAGCGCAGTCGCGGACGTCGGCTGATTGGCGACGAGGTGAAGTCTCTCATTGCCTGCGCGATCGCCGTGATACTGGCGTCGCGACTGAAGAATGTGATCTCAGGTCGTCGAGCACCTGATGTCCGGCGTTGTAGCCCGGAATGAAGGTGATGCCCGGCCCGCCATGGCAGCCGGCCCCGCCACGGAAGAGGGCTCCGATACCGATCGGTAGATCGCGGAACCCTCGGCCATCTCGTTCTTCAGATGGCCGTGCTGGTCTCGTGGCGTGTCGACCGGGAACGCGTAGGCGTAAGCGCTCGCGGCGTGCATCCCCGGCGGTGCCATTGCCGGGTCGGTGGTGCGCTGCCATGGAGCGCGGACCATCGCCGCAGCATCGTCTTGTTCGATACCGTGCCGGGCGGCGCGGGGGCGACGAAGACAATCGCCGAAACATCGGCGAGGTCATGAACGCAGCGGTGAAGCGGATAACTGATTGCGACTGCGGTGAAGAGACGTCGTGTTACGGATGTTTACGGTCGTACCGCAACGCGCGGCATCACGAGAACCTCTCGCGAAGCGCAGCTTTGAGCCTGATCAGTGGATGAGGAAACGTCGGCCGGTCGAGTTTTGAGCAACTGGATTGGATTATGAGCAGTTACGTTCTGAAGCCGCAGTCGATACATCGAAGTCGGGGCGCATTGGAGGGAGTTCCTGGTGCACTTCGCCTCGATCCCATCCCAGAAGATTCAGAGATGGCGGATCCAGCAACTCTGGCAGATGAGAAAGAACGATCTCGCACGGTCGACCACACTGAAAAGCCTCGACTTCAAGCAGTGGAAGAAGGCCGGTCCGAACGTCTACTCCGTGCGGGTCGATAGTAGTTATGGGGCCCATCTGCGGTACGTCCGGAACGAGTCGGTGTGGTTCGCAGAAGCGATTGGGGATCACAAGACAATGGGGCACGGTTAACGCGCGGATCGTCCGTAGGTAGGCAGTATCCCCGGCACTTCCGATCGACAGCCGAATTCCTTGTCTGATCATCAACGTCCAACTGTCAGAACCAAGTTCGACTCGATCAGCGCGTCCGGTGTGTCACCGAGCGGACGGCTCAGCCCAGCAGGGAGACGGCAGCGGCGATCAGGACGACCACGCCGATCGCCGTCATCACCAAAGAAGAAGGGGCGCTGCGTCGCAGCACCGAGTTCATCGGATTCTTCGGATCAGCCCAGACGTCGACGGGTTGGCCGGGCGCGTAGCGCGACGCCTGCGCGGAGGCGATACCCCCCAGCCCCATGCCGAAGCCAAGCGGAGTGCCGAACGCCGCGCGCTGCCCGACGAAGCTCTGGCCGTGCATCTGATACTGGTAGGCGACCACGGAGCGCTGAACATTCGCGCCCACATGTCCACCGCCAGCCTGGGTTTGATAGCCCGCCACTCCCGAGCCGAGCATGACTCCGGGCACACGCTGCCAGCCGAGCGACCCAAGCAACTGCAGCACTCCCGGCAGGCCGCGGATCAACAGAAATCCGCCGATGATGAGCAGACCGATCTCGGTGACGTAGTTGGCCACAGCCGGAGCTTAACGCGTTGACCCGCGCCGGGGCGCGGACTTTCGCGGCCCGGGGCCCCCCCCG
>JAEZKH010000130.1 GCA_023415515.1 Actinomycetes bacterium | reverse complement strand
GGGGCGGTGGCGCCGCGGCGCCGGAGCCGATCCAGCCACAGCGACACGATGAGGCCGCCCGCCGAGTGGCCGTATACCAGCACCTTCGCTCCGCCGGTGGCTGCTGCGACGATGTCGAGGGCCCGCTCCAGTTCGATGTCGTAGCGGGACAGGTCGGTGGTGAAGTGCGGCGTCTGGCCCTCCCGCCAGGACCGGCCGCACTTGTGCAGGTCCAGGGCGTAGAAGGCGAACCCCCGGGCGATGAAGGCGTCCGCGACCTCGGTGTGGAAGAAGTAATCGGTGAACCCGTGCACCAGCAGGACGGCGTTCGCCGCGTGCTCGGCGCGGTCACCGGCGCGGACGACTGTGGCCACCAGATCGCCTTCTCCGTCGGGGTCGGGTCCCAGTGCGAGCGTCTGCTGCCAGTAGCCGGGCAGAACATCGGGCTCCCAGGCGGTCACGTCAGCTACCTTAACCGCGTCGAGGTGGGCCGGTTCGGGCCGACGCCCGCGGGATAACCTGGGGATCGTGTGTGTCTCGGAGCCCGGTCGATGAGCGTCTCGCTGCGCCGCGCCTGGGCCAAGGACCTCGACACCGCCACCCTCTATGAGCTGCTCAAGCTGCGGGTCGAGGTGTTCGTCGTCGAGCAGGCGACGCCCTACCCGGAACTCGACGGACGCGATCTGGCCGCCGAGACGCGGCACTTCTGGTTGGAAGGCGACGACGGCGACGTGATCTGCACGCTGCGGTTGATGGAAGAGCACGCAGGCGGCGAGAAGGGCTTCCGGATCGGGCGGGTGTGCACCAAGCGCGCCGCGCGGGGGCACGGTCACGCCAATCGGTTGCTGCAGGCGGCGCTGGCCGAGGTGGGAGACTACGCGTGCCGCATCAACGCCCAGACATACCTGGAAGACATGTACAGACACCACGGCTTCGTCCGCGACGGCGAGGAGTTCCTCGACGACGGGATCCCGCACGTGCCGATGCTGCGCAGTGGAAGCGAGCAACCGTGACGCCGCGGTATCCGTTCAGCGCCATCGTCGGCCACGACCGGCTGAGATTGGCGTTGGTGCTGTGCGCGGTGCGGCCCGAGATCGGCGGAGTGCTGATCCGCGGCGAGAAGGGCACCGCGAAATCCACCGCGGTGCGCGGCCTCGCGCATGTGCTGGAGGCGGTCGACCCCGATTCCACGCTGGTCGAGTTGCCGATCGGGGCCACCGAGGACCGGGTTGTCGGCTCGCTGGATCTGCAACGGGTACTGCGCGACGGTGAACACGCTTTCTCGCCGGGCCTGCTGGCCCGCGCGCACGGCGGCGTCCTGTACGTCGACGAGGTCAACCTGTTGCACGACCATCTGGTCGACGTGTTGCTCGACGCGGCCGCGATGGGTCGGGTCCACATCGAACGCGACGGGGTCTCGCACAGCCACGACGCGCGGTTCATGTTGGTCGGGACGATGAACCCCGAGGAGGGTGAGCTGCGCCCGCAGTTGCTCGACCGGTTCGGCCTGACGGTCGACGTGCACGCGTCGCGCGACGTCGACACCCGTGCCGACGTCATCCGGGCGCGCATGGCGTTCGAAGCCGATCCCGCCGGCTTCGCCGCCGCCCATGCCGATCAGGATGCCGAGCTGGCGCGGCGCATCGCCGCGGCCAGGAAATCTGTCGGCGATGTGGAGTTGCCGGACAACGAACTACGGCGCATCGCGGCGCTGTGCGCGGCGTTCGACGTCGACGGGATGCGCGCGGATCTGGTGGTGGCACGCACGGCCGTCGCGCACGCCGCGTGGCGCGGGGCGGGAACGGTCGGTGAAGAGGACATCCGGGTTGCCGCGGAACTGGCGCTGCCGCACCGGCGCAGGCGCGACCCGTTCGACGATCCCGGCCTCGACCCGCAGCAACTCGATGACGTGATGGCGCAGACGCAGCAGCACGGCGATGACGCCGACACCGAGCCGCATCCGGATCCGCCCGGTGGCGGGGGCGCATCGGCTCCTGAGCCGGATCAGTCTTCGCCGCAGGGCAATTCGTCGACGACGACGCGTCCGAGCGCCGCGCCGTCCGGCGTCTTCCGGACGAGGACGTTGGTTGTGCCGGGCGTGGGGGAGGGTGCGCCGGGCCGACGGTCCCGCGCGCGCAACCGCACGGGGACCCCCGTGTCGTCGACACCGGAGACCGATCAAGGGCACGGCGTGCACATCTTCGCGACGCTGTTGGCGTCCGCGCGCCGACAGCAGGGACCGGGGCGACCGCGGCCGGAACCCGACGACGTGCGCCGCGCGATACGCGAAGGCCGCGAAGGGAATCTGGTGATATTCGTCGTCGACGCCTCGGGTTCGATGGCGGCGCGCGACCGGATGGCGGCGGTCAGCGGTGCCACCATGTCGCTGCTGCGCGATGCCTACCAGCGCCGGGACAAGGTCGCGGTGATCACGTTTCGGGGCGCGGACGCGACGGTGTTGTTGCCGCCGACGTCGTCGGTTCACATCGCCGGGCGCAGGCTGGCGCGGTTCGCCACCGGCGGTAAAACGCCTCTGGCGCAAGGCCTTCTGGCTGCCCGTGACATCGTCGTGCGGGAAAAGGCGCGCGACCGTGCGCGGCGATGCCTCGCGGTCGTTCTCACCGACGGGCGCGCGACCGGTGGTCCCGATCCGCTGGGGCGGGCACGTGTCGCCGCCGCCCGGCTGGTCGCCGAGGGGGCGGCGGCAGTCGTCGTCGACTGCGAAACATCCTTCGTGCGACTCGGGTTGGCCGACGAGCTGGCGCGCCACCTCGGTGCGCCGTCGGTGCGGTTGGCGCAGTTGCGGGCCGACAACCTCACCGCCGTGGTCCGCACGGCCGCGTGAGGAGAGCGTGACATGCCGCAGGGTCAACCGCTGACCGTCCCCGATGACGGCCTGACAACGCGCGCCCGCCGCAATGCGCCGCTGCTGGCCGTGCACACGGGCACCGGGAAGGGGAAGTCGACTGCCGCCTTCGGGATGGCGTTGCGCGCCTGGAACCAGGGCTTCGACACCGCGGTGTTCCAATTCGTCAAGAGCGCCAAGTGGAAAGTCGGCGAGGAGGCCGCATTTCGGCAACTCGGCAGGCTGCACGAGGAACACGGCGTCGGCGGGCCGGTCGAATGGCACAAGATGGGTTCAGGATGGTCGTGGTCGCGCAAGGCGGGCACCGAGGTCGACCATGCCGCCGCGGCGGCCGACGGTTGGGCGGAGATCAGCAGGCGGTTGGCCGACGAGCGCCACGACTTCTATGTGCTCGACGAGTTCACCTATCCGTTGAAGTGGGGCTGGGTGGACACCGACGAGGTGATTGCCACGCTCGCGGCGCGGCCCGGCACCCAGCATGTCGTCATCACCGGCCGCGACGCTCCGCAATCGCTGCTCGACGCAGCCGACCTCGTCACCGAGATGACGAAGATAAAGCACCCGATGGATGCGGGTCGCAAGGGCCAAAGGGGCATCGAATGGTGACCTCGCACCGCGACGGTGCGTGTCTGCAGGCGAAACGCCGCGGCTCTTGCAGCATTTGCGCACGCTCGATCCGCCACGACTGTGCGCAGAGTCACGACTTTCCACGGCGTGTAGTGCGCAGACACGCACGCTCGCCGTGGGTCGGAGGTGCCCACGGCTCGCCGGGCGGGTGGGGTGCGGGATGAGCGGGGGCTGCCCAGCCGTGGTGATCGCCGCGCCCGCATCGGGCAGCGGGAAGACAACGGTGGCAACGGGTTTGATGGGTGCGCTGCGGCAGGCAGGCAGGCGCGTCGCGCCCTTCAAGGTCGGTCCCGACTACATCGACCCGGGCTACCACTCGTTGGCGGCGGGCAGACCCGGCCGCAACCTGGACCCGGTGTTGGTCGGCGAGGACCTGATCGGTCCGCTGTACCGACACGGCAGCAACGGATGTGACATCGCCGTCGTCGAGGGCGTCATGGGATTGTTCGACGGCCGTATCGACGCCGCGATCACCGGCCGGGCAACCGGTTCGACCGCGCACGTCGCGGCCCTGCTCGGCGCGCCGGTGATCCTGGTCGTCGACGCCAAAGGGCAGAGCCACAGCATGGCTGCGCTGTTGCACGGATTCTCGACGTTCGACGAAGCCACCCGCATCGCGGGGGTGATCCTCAACCGCGTCGGCTCACAACGGCACGAGGACGTACTCCGACAGGCGTGCGAGTACGCCGGTATCCCGGTGTTCGGCGCCGTCCCGCGACTGCCCGAGTTGAACGTCCCGGCACGACATCTCGGGCTCGTCACCGCCGTGGAGCACGGTAGCCGCGCCCGCGCCGCCGTCGACGCCATGACCGCGTTGGTCGCCGACCATGTCGATCTGGCCGGCGTCGCCGCCGCCGCGGGCGCCCACGTCACCGCACAGCCGTGGCGCCCCGACGACGCCGTCGGCACGAGCAGTGCGCCCGTCACCGTCGCAGTCGCCGCGGGAAAGGCGTTCAGTTTCGGCTACGCAGAGCATTGCGAACTGCTTGCCGCCGCAGGTGCCGACGTCGCCGAGTTCGACCCGCTGACCGAGCAGTTGCCCGGGGAAACCGCGGCCCTCGTTCTTCCCGGCGGATTCCCCGAGGAGTTCGGAACCGAGTTGTCCGCCAACGAGGTTGTTCGCCAACAGATCGCGGCGCTGGCGGCGCGCGGTGGGCCCGTGCACGCGGAGTGCGCGGGGCTGACCTATCTCGTCGACGAACTCGACGGTCATCCGATGTGTGGTGTGCTCGCGGGGTCGGCGCGCTTCACCGACCGGCTGACGCTGGCCTATCGGAACGCCGCCGCCGCCGCCGACTCCGCGCTGTATGCCGCGGGCGAACGTGCCATCGGTCACGAATTCCACCGCACGGCAGTCACATTCACCGACAGCTACCAGCCCGCCTGGGTCTACCGCGGTCGCGAGGTGGCGGCCGTTCGCGACGGCGCCGTGCACGGCGGGGTGCACGCGAGCTACCTGCACACCCATCCGGCGGCGCGACCGCAGGCGATATCGCGCTTCGTCGAGGCAGCGGCAACATCTAGGCTCGCCGGGTGACAACCGATAACGCCTACCTCGTCGGCCTGCGACTGGCCGGCAGAAAGGTCGTGGTCGTCGGCGGTGGCTCGGTCGCACAACGTCGCCTGCCGCTGCTGGTCTCCACCGGAGCGGATGTCCACGTCATCTCGAGGTCCGCGACACCGGCCGTCGAGGCGATGGGCGGAATCACGTTGACCTTGCGCCCCTTTCGATCGGGAGACCTCGATGGCGCATGGTATGTGATCGCCGCCACCGACGATCCGGCCGTCAACGCGGCGGTGGTCGACGAAGCCGAGCGTCGCCGGATCTTCTGTGTCCGAGCCGATGCCGGAAGCGAGGGCAGCGCCGTGACACCGGCGACGTTCGAGTACGAGGGCCTGGCGGTCGGTGTGCTGGCGGGCGGGGAGCACCGGCGCTCGGCGGCCATCCGGTCGGCTATTCACGAGGCGTTCCAGCAAGGTCTCATCGCAGGCGACGCGCCCGGCGTCGTGCGCGGGGGTGTCGCCCTGGTCGGCGGCGGCCCTGGGGACCCGGAACTCATCACGGTGCGCGGCAGGCGTCTGCTGGCCCACGCCGACGTCGTCGTCGCCGATCGGCTCGCGCCTGCCGAACTGCTTGCCGAACTGCCCCCGCACGTCGAGGTGATCGACGCGGCGAAAATCCCCTACGGCCGCGCCATGGCGCAGGACGCGATCAACTCCGTGCTCGTCGACCGGGCCAGGGCGGGCAAGTTCGTCGTCCGACTCAAGGGCGGCGACCCGTTCGTCTTCGCACGCGGATACGAGGAAGTGATCGCGTGCGCCGAAGCCGGTGTCCCGGTGACCGTCGTGCCGGGTGTGACCAGTGCCATAGCAGTTCCGGCGATGGCGGGTGTTCCGGTCACCCACCGGGCGATAACGCACGAATTCGTGGTGGTCAGCGGCCATGTTGCGCCGGGGCATCCCGAATCGTTAGTCAATTGGGATGCACTGGCCGCGATGTCGGGGACCATCGTGTTGCTGATGGCCGTCGAGCGCATCGAACAATTCGCAAAGGTGCTGCTGGCAGGCGGCCGACCTGCGGATACGCCGGTGATGGTGGTTCAGCACGGCACGACGTCCGCGCAACGAACGTTGCGGACGACGCTCGGTGAGGCGCCAGAAGCCATCCGCTCGGAGGGCATTCGACCCCCCGCGATCATCGTGATCGGGCCGGTGGCGGGCTTCGGCGGTTAAAGGGATCTTAAGATTACTGTAAGGTAACCACCTATGACGGCTCTCAATGACGCAGAGCGCGCCGCCATCCGACGTGACGCTCGCAGCGCCGCCGCCCGGCCGCAGCCCGACCGGGCGAATTCCGCTGCTGTCGCGAGAACCGGCAGGTACCCGGCTTGGCTGCCCTCGAGGCGCTTCATCGCCGCGGTCGTCGCGATCGGTGGCATGCAGCTGCTGGCAACGATGGACAGCACCGTCGCGATCGTCGCGCTTCCTAAGATCCAGGACGAGCTGAGCCTGTCCGACGCGGGTCGCAGCTGGGTCATCACGGCCTACGTTTTGACCTTCGGCGGCCTGATGCTGCTCGGCGGACGTCTCGGCGACACCATCGGCCGCAAACGCACCTTCATCGTCGGCGTCGCGCTGTTCACGATTGCGTCGATCCTGTGCGGCATCGCGTGGGACGAGACGACGCTGGTGATCGCGAGGCTGCTGCAGGGCGTCGGATCGGCCATCGCCTCGCCGACCGGCCTTGCGCTGGTCGCCACGACCTTCCCGAAGGGGCCCGCCCGTAACGCCGCGACGGCGGTGTTCGGCGCGATGACCGCCATCGGCTCGGTGATGGGCCTCGTCGTCGGCGGCGCGCTGACCGAGGTGTCGTGGCGCTGGGCGTTCCTGGTCAACGTGCCCGTCGGCATCGTGATGATCTATCTGGCCCGCACCAGCCTGCGCGAGACGCACAAGGAGCGGATGAAGCTCGACGCGACCGGCGCCATCCTCGCCACGCTCGGCTGCACCGCAGCGGTGTTCGGCTTCTCGATGGGACCCGAGCAGGGCTGGCTGTCGCCGGTCACCCTCGGTTCGGTCGCCGCGGCGGGCGTCTTCTTCATCGCGTTCATCATCGCCGAGCGCACAGCGGAGAACCCCGTCGTACCGTTCAACCTGTTCAAGGATCGCAACCGGCTGGCCACCTTCATCGCGATCTTCCTCGCCGGCGGTGTGCTGTTCTCGCTCACCGTGCTGATCGGCCTCTACGTGCAGGACATCCTGGGCTACAGCGCGCTGCGCGCCGGCGTCGGCTTCATCCCCTTCGTCATCGCGATGGGGGTCGGTCTCGGGGTGTCCTCCCAGCTGGTGTCGGTGTTCTCGCCGCGCGTGCTGACGATCGCGGGCGGCGTGCTTGTGCTCGGCGCCATGATCTACGGCTCGACGCTCAACGCCAACATCCCGTACTTCCCGAACCTCGTCGTGCCCATCGTGGTCGGCGGCATCGGGATCGGCACCATCGTCGTTCCCCTGACGCTCTCGGCGATCGCGGGAGTCGGCTTCGACCAGATCGGCCCCGTTTCGGCGATCGCGCTGATGCTGCAGAACCTCGGCGGCCCGCTGGTGCTCGCCGTCGTCCAGGCCGTCATCACGTCGCGGACGCTGTATCTCGGCGGCACGACGGGTCCGGTGAAGAACATGGACTCCGTGCAGTTGCATGCGCTCGATCAGGGCTACACCTACGGGCTGCTGTGGGTCGCCGCAGTCGCGGTCATCGTGGGCGCCGTCGCACTGTTCATCGGCTACACCGCCGAGCAGGTCGCCCACGCCCAGGAGGTCAAGGACGCGATCGACCAGGGCGAGCTCTAGCGATTTCGGCGCGCCCGGTCACGCTGACGGTGACTGAGCGCGCCGAAATCGCGTCTGGGTAGGCTGGCAATCCATGTCTGCGCCGGGTGGTTCGAGCGAGTCGTCCGACCACTCCGCGGCGCATCTGACAACGCACGTATTAGGTATCGCGATCTTCGCGATCACCGGCATGCAGTTGATGTCGACGCTCGACGGCACCATCGCCATCGTCGCGCTGCCACGGCTGCAGGCCGAACTGGGCCTCTCCGATGCAGGCAAGAGCTGGGTCATCACCGCCTACGTGCTGACCTTCGGCGGGTTGCTGCTGATCGGCGGCCGTGTCGGCGACGCCATCGGACACAAGCGGGCGTTCCTCTCGGGCGTCGGGGTTTTCACGATCGCGTCGCTGGTGTGCGGCCTGGCGACCGACGGCATCACGCTGATCATCGCCAGGGCGGTGCAGGGCACCGGAGCGGCGATCGCGGCACCCACCGGCCTTGCGCTGATCGCGACGACCTACGCCGTCGGACAGGCGCGTAACCGCGCGTTCGCGGTGTCGGCGGCCATGCAGGCGTCGGGATCGGTGCTGGGGCTGGTGCTCGGCGGCGCCCTGACGGTGATCTCGTGGCGGCTCGCGTTCCTGATCAACGTGCCGATCGGGATCGTCATCATCTGGGTCGCGGTGACCCGCCTGGTCGAGACGAACCACGAACGGCTCAAGCTCGACGTCGCGGGCGCGTCGCTGGCCACGCTGGCGTGCACGTCGGCCGTGCTGGTGTTCACGCAGGGCCCGCCGCGCGGCTGGGTCGACCCGTTCGTGTTCGGCGCGGGCATCGCCGCTGCCGCGTTCTTCGTGGCATTCCTGTTCGTCGAGAGAACCGCCGAGCATCCGATCATCCCGTTCTCAGTGTTCGACAACCGCAGCCGCGTCATGACGTTCGTCTCGCTGTTCATGGCGGGCGGGGTGATGCTGACTGCGACGGTCATCATCGGGCTCTACGTCCAGGACGTGATGGGCTACTCCGCGTTGCGGGCGGGCGTTGCCTTTCTGCCGTTCGCGGCGGCATTCGGGCTCGGCACTCTGCTGGCGACGCGGACCGCGCCGCTGATCGCGCCGCGCTGGCTCATCATCGGCTGCGGCGCCCTGGTGCTTGCGGCCATGCTGTACGGCTCTACGCTGGACCGCTCGATTTCGTACTTCCCCGACTTCGTCGTGCTGATCGTGGTCGGCGGCTTCGGGATCGGCGTGATCTCGGTGATCCTCCCGCTGTGCGCGGTCGCCGATGTCGGCCCCCGCGAGATCGGACCGGTGTCGGCGATCCAGCTGATGGTCTACAACCTCGGCGGACCGCTCGTGCTTGTGGTGATCCAGGCCGTGCAGACGTCGCGCACCCTCTATCTGGGCGGCACGACGGGACCGGTGGCAGGCATGACGGACAGCCAGTTGGACGCTCTGGACGCCGGCTACACCTACTCGCTGCTCTGGGTGGCCGGTATCGCGGTCGTCGTCGGCGCCGCCGCGCTCGGGATCGGTTTCAGCGCCAAGCAGATCGCCGCTGCACAACACAACCGTGAAGCATTCGAAGCGGGTGAACTGGACGAACTCGAAGCGGACGAGCCGGAAGAATTGCAGCCGCCGCGCGACGGCTGATGACACACTTTCGGCGTGAGGATCGGTCGCGTGAAATACGCGCGGAACGGCGACGTCCGACTCGCATATCGCGAACTCGGCGAGGGCGACATCCCCATCGTGCTGGTACCCGGCTGGGTCAGCAACGTCGATCTCTATGACGACCCGACGACGCTCTATGCGGGCATCTCCGAGGGGATCGCCCGCCACGCGCGGATGATCGTGTGGGACAAGCGCGGAACCGGCCTGTCCGATCCGGTGTCGCACGTGCCGCCGATCGACGAGCGGATGGATGACCTGCGGGCAGTTCTGGACGCCGCCGACGTCGAATACCCCGCGTTCGTCGGCGTCTCCGAGGGCGGCCCGATGAGCATCCTGTTCGCCGCGACCTACCCGGAGCGGGTGCGATCGCTGCTGCTCGTCGGAACGACGGCCCGGTTCTCCCAGGATCTGCCCGACCGGCCATGGGGGCTGACGCCGGAGCAGATCAAGGCCGGCTTCGACGATCTCGAGAACAATTGGGGCGATGGCGCTTTGGCGGATCTCTTCTTCGGACCCGAGGTCGCCGCCATCCCGGGCGTCCGGGAGATGTGGGGTAAGGAGCAGCGTGCGTCGGCCAGCCCGATGATGGCGCGGTTGATGTGGCAGGCCGTCGCCGAGATCGACGTCCGCGATGTGCTGGAGAGCGTGCGAACGCCGACACTGGTTCTCGGACGGCAGGGCGACCGCATCGCGCCCGTCGAGTCGGCGCGCGAACTCGCCGAGCGCATCCCCAACGCGCAACTGCGGGAACTTCCGCCCGGCGAGCACTATGCGGCCGACTTGGTCGACCTGCTGCCCCGCATAACGCTGGAATTCGTTGGGCAGCAAGCAGATGCGGCACCTGCCGAACGCGTGCTGAGCACCGTGCTGTTCACCGACATCGTCGGATCGACGGAGATGCTTGCCGCCCGCGGCGACGATCATTGGCGCCGACGGCTCGACGAGCACGACAGGCTCGTCGACGCAGTGCTCGCGCGGTACGGCGGCCGGCGCGCCAAACACACCGGTGACGGTGTCTTCGCGCTGTTCGACGGCCCGACCAAAGCCGCCCGCTGCGGGCTCGACCTGGTGCCCATGCTGGCGACCCACGGCATCCCCATCCGGGCAGGCGTGCACATCGGCGAATGCGAGAAGCGCGGCGACGAGTGGAGTGGGATGGCCGTGCACGTCGGCGCCCGCATCGGCGCGATGGCAGGCGCAGGGGAGGTGCTGACCAGCCGCACCGTTCGTGACCTGTCCGTCGGGTCCGGGCTCGTCTTCGAAGCTCTGGGCAACCATCGCCTCAAGGGGCTGCCCGAGGACACCGAGGTGTTCCGGGTAAAGATCGCCTGACGCGCTCACTAAGCTAGCGGGCTGTGATCACCCGCATGTCCGAGTTGTTCCTGCGCACGTTGCGCGATGACCCCGCCGACGCCGAGGTCCCCAGTCACAAGTTGCTGATCCGCGCGGGCTACGTCCGGCCGATCGGGCCCGGGCTGTACAGCTGGCTGCCGCTGGGTCTGCGGGTGCTGCGCAACGTCGAACGCGTCGTGCGCGAGGAGATGAACGCGATCGGCGGGCAGGAGATCCTCTTTCCCGCACTCCTTCCCCGCGCGCCGTATGAGACGACGAACCGCTGGACGGAGTACGGCGACGGCGTGTTCCGGCTGAAGGACCGCCGCGAGAACGATTACCTGTTGGGGCCCACCCACGAGGAACTGTTCGCGCTGACGGTCAAGGGCGAGTACAGCAGCTACAAGGACTTCCCGGTACTGCTGTACCAGATCCAGACCAAGTACCGCGACGAGGCGCGGCCACGGGCGGGCATCCTGCGCGGCCGCGAGTTCGTGATGAAAGACTCGTACTCCTTCGACATCGACGACGACGGCCTCGCGGCGGCCTACCACCGGCACCGCGACGCCTATCAGCGAATATTCGACACTTTGGGCGTTCGCTACGTGATCGTGTCGGCGGTGTCGGGGGCGATGGGCGGCAGCGCGTCGGAGGAGTTCCTCGCGGAGAGCGAGATCGGCGAGGACACCTTCGTGCGGTGCCCGGAGTCCGGCTACGCCGCCAACGTCGAGGCCGTCGTGACGCGGGCCCCCGAGTCGCTGCCCATCGACGGGCTGCCCGAGGCGAAGGTGTACGACACGCCGGACACCCCGACGATCGCCACACTGGTCGACTGGGCCAACACCGCTGACCTCGGGCGGCCGATCACCGCAGCCGACACCCTGAAGAACGTCCTGCTCAAGACCCGCACGCCCGGTGGCGACTGGGAGTTGCTCGCGGTGGGTGTGCCAGGTGACCGCGAGGTCGACGAGAAGCGTCTCGGCGCGGCGCTCGATCCTGCCGAATATGCGCTGCTCGACGACGCCGACTTCGCCAGGAATCCGTTCCTGGTCAAGGGGTATGTGGGTCCGAAGGCATTGCGGGAGAACGGAGTTCGTTATCTGGTCGACCCGCGCATCGTGGCTGGAACGTCGTGGATCACCGGCGCGGACGCGCCCAACAAGCACGTCGTCGGCCTGGTGATGGGACGCGACTTCACCGCCGACGGCACGATCGAAGCCGCCGAGGTGCGCGACGGCGACCCGTCACCCGACGGTGCGGGCGCGCTGGTGTCGGCGCGCGGCATCGAGATCGGTCACATCTTCCAGCTCGGGCGCAAGTACACCGACGCGTTCGCCGTCGACGTCCTCGGCGAGGACGGCAAGCCGGTGCGTCCGACGATGGGCTCCTACGGCATCGGGGTGTCCCGGCTGGTCGCCGTCATCGCCGAGCAGCATCATGACGGGTTGGGGCTGCGCTGGCCGTCGTCGGTGTCGCCGTTCGACGCCCACGTCGTCATCGCCAACAAGGACGAAGCCGCGCGTGCCGGTGCCGACGAACTGGCCGCCGAGCTGGACCGGCGTGGCGTCGAGGTGCTGCTCGACGACCGGAAGTCCTCGCCGGGGGTGAAGTTCAAGGACGCCGAACTGCTCGGCGTGCCGTGGATCGTGGTCGGCGGCCGCGGCTGGGCCGACGGCACCGTCGAACTGCGTAACCGGTTCAGCGGCGAGACCCGCGAGGTGGCGGTGGACGGCGCGGCCGCCGAGATCGCTGCGGCGCTCGCCTAGTAGACGCGAGCGGACGCGAGCACCTCCACCCGTATCAACGCGTCCACTTCTGTTGCGGCGTCTACTCGCACTTTCCCGCAACAAGCGCAACAAATGGAACCAGCCGCGATCGCGGGCCGTCGTTATCGACATGATCGACGGGACGTCGCCGTTTCTCGGCAACGAGGCGGTGGCACGCGGCGAATTGTCGGCTTGGGAACTTCGCAGGCACTACCGGGCGGTCTATCGCAACGTCTACATGTCGAAATCATCTGTCTTGACTGCGGCCCTGCGCGCGCGAGCCGCCTGGCTGTGGTGTGGCGGCGAAGCGACGATGATCGGCCGGTCGGCCGCCGCGCTGCACGGAACGAAATGGATCGATGCCGGCAGTGCCGCGGAGCTGTGCCGTCTGGACCGGCGTCATCCGCGCGGAATCAGGGTGCACACCTACGCCCTCCCCACCGAAGACGTCTGCTGGATCGATGACATTCGGGTGACGACACCCGAGCGCACGGCATTCGACATCGGTCGGCTTCATCTTCCGGACAACTCGATACCGGTGCTCGATGCGCTTGCCCGCGCGACGAAGATCAAGCCCGCAGACGTCGCGGCCCTTGCCGACGACCGCAGGGGAGTCAACGGCCGGCGACGCCTGCGGGCCGCGCTGAACCTCGTCGACGGCGGCGCCGAGTCCCCGCAGGAGTCGCGGCTGCGTCTCCTGCTCGTTCGCGCGAATCTGCCAAGGCCCGAGACGCAGATCTGCTTCTACGACGAGTTCGGCGACGTGCGCATCCGCGTCGACATGGGCTGGCCCGAGTGGAAGGTCGGCGTCGAATACGACGGCGAGCAGCACTGGACCGATGCGCAGCAGCGGGCCTGGGACATCGAGCGACTCGTGATCGCGGAATCGGAGAAGTGGTCGATCGTGCGTGTGAGCTCCGCGTTGATGGCGCGCCCGCATGTGGTGGTCGACCGCGTTGCGACGAAGCTTCGCGAGGCGGGTTGGCGAGGATAGCGCCAACCCGCGCCAACAACTGTGTCGCTTGTTGCGGCGTTTACTCGCACTTCGCCGCAACAAGCGCAACAAAAGGGTGGAGGGGATACGGGTGGGGTTACTCGCTGCCGCCGGGGAACGCGACGGTGATCGGCCAGACGCCGAGCACTTTGCTCCAACGCGCCGCGGTGACGGCCGTCTCGCTCAGCGCGGTCACCGCGAACGTGCGCTGCTCGGTGGTCGTCGCCTGCTCCAACACCGCGCGCCACGCCACCGCGCAGTCCTCCTCCATCCGCACCGCGAGGTTCGCCGCGTCGGTGGGGTTGTCGACCTGCATCGGCAGCTGATAGCCGGCGGCGGGCAGCGGCGGGTCCACCCCACGCGCCGCGAGCATCTCCAACGCGGCCTCGCGGCGCAACCGGTGTTCCCGCATCGCCGCCGCGACGAGATCGTTCTCGTCGGGGGTGGAGTGCGCCGACACCAGGCCGTAGCCGTAGATGACGCCGTGCTCGGCGGCCACGGCGTCGAACAACGCCGCGGCGTCGGCGTCCGGCGGCCGCGCCGGGCTCGCCGGCGCCGGTTCGGTCGACGTCACGACGCCGGCCTCTGCGGTGCGAGCGCCACCGTATAGGCCGC
>JAEZKH010000018.1 GCA_023415515.1 Actinomycetes bacterium | reverse complement strand
GGGGGGGGGGCCGGGGGGGGTGGCGCGGGGGGGGGGCCGCGGCGGGGCGCCCACGGCCGCGATCTGCGCGGTCAGCCCCGCGCTCTGGACATCGCCAGGTGCTGCCGCACCCGGTGCCTTCGACGGTGCCGCCGACTACGAGGCCAACAGCGTGTGGGGTCTGCCCGCGCTGGGCTCGATACCGATCCGGGTCGACTGCGGTGACAGCGACCCCTTCTACTCGGCGACGAAGCAGTTCATCGCTCAGTTGCCCACCCCGCCCGCAGGCGGTTTCTCCCCGGGCGGGCACGACGGCGCGTTCTGGAGTTCGCAGCTGCCCGCGGAACTGGAGTGGATCGCCCCGCTGCTGACGGCGTAGCGGACTAGACCGTGATCCGGCCCTCGGCCGCCGCCAGCCCGATGTCGCTGCGAAAGTGGCTGCCGGGCAACTTGATCGAGTTGATCAACCGGTAGGCTTCGGCGCGGGCGGCAGTCAGATCGGGTCCGGTGCCGACGACCGACAGCACCCGCCCACCGGAGGACACGACGGCACCGTCGTCGCGGCGCGCCGTGCCCGCGTGCAGCACTCCATCGGTTTCCGCGCCGACGACCACGTCGCCGACTCTCGGTCGACCTGGATAGTTCTCCGCGGCCAGCACCACGGTGACCGCCGAGCCGTCGCGCCACCGAAGCGGAGGCGCCTCGGCGAGGTTTCCTGTCGCCGCGGCGCGTAGCAGTTGGCCGAGTGGCGATTCGAGCAGGGCCAGCACCGACTGGGTTTCCGGATCGCCGAAGCGGCAGTTGAATTCGACGACGGCGGGTCCACTCGACGTGATCGCCAGTCCGGCATACAGGAGGCCGGAGAACGAACTGTCACGCCTGACCAGTTCCGCGGCAACGGGTTTCACGATGCCCTCGACGATCTGGCTGGTCACGTCGTCGGACAACCACGCCAGCGGGGCGTAGGCACCCATGCCGCCGGTGTTGGGCCCGGTGTCACCGTCGCCCACCCGTTTGAAGTCCTGCGCAGCGAGCAGCGGCACCACGGTCTCGCCGTCGACCACGCAGAACAGCGACACCTCGGGCCCGTCGAGGAACGATTCGAGCAGTACCGGATGTCCGGCGTCGAGCAGGCCGGCGGCATGGGCGCGCGCGGCGTCCCTGTCGGCCGTCACCACCACACCCTTGCCCGCGGCGAGTCCGTCGTCCTTGACCACCCACGCCGCATCGCCGCCGCTCGGCCCGAAGCGGTCCAGCGCCGCGTCGAGGTGCGCGGGGTTGTCTACGATCTCGCTTCTCGCGGTTCTGACCCCGGCCGCCGACATCACGTCCTTGGCGAAAGACTTCGAGCCCTCGATGCGGGCGGCGGCTCTGGGCGGCCCGAAGCAGGCGATGCCCGCGGCCCGAACCGCATCGGCGACGCCGACCACCAGGGGCACCTCCGGGCCGACGACGACGAGATCGGCGCCGATCTTCTGCGCCAGGGCCGTGACGGCTTCGCCCGAGGTGATGTCGACCTCGTACTGGTCGGCGATGGCTGCGGTGCCGGCATTGCCCGGCGCGATGGCCAACCCGTCCACCTCGGGGTCTTTTCGCAGCGCCAGCAGCAGCGCATGTTCACGGGCGCCGGATCCGATCACCAGGACTCGCACAACTGCCAACCCTAACGCGTCGGCCGCATAACCCTCGGCCATACACTTGACAAATCGGTGTATGGTCAAGGTATGACCCAGAACACATGTCCGTTCGGCGCCGGCTATGACTTCACCGATCCGGACATCCTGCAAAGAGGCATACCGGTCGCCGAGTTCGCCGAACTCCGCAAGACCGCGCCGGTGTGGTGGAACGAGCAGCCCGAGTCGATCTTCGACGACGGCGGCTACTGGGTCATCAGCAGGCACGAGGACATCAAGGCCATCTCCCGCGACGGCGACCTGTGGTCGACCAACCGCAAGGGTGTCGTGATGCGCTTGCCCGACGGCACCGAACCCGATCAGCTGGAGCTGACGAAGGCGATGCTGATCAACCACGACGCCCCGGAGCACACCCGGCTGCGCAAGCTGGTGTCGCGGCTGTTCACGCCGCGAGCCGTCGCCGGGCTCGAGGAGAAGCTGGCCGTGGCGGCCAACCAGATCGTCGCCGACGCCAAGCTCAAAGAGAGCGGTAACTTCGTCGACGACATCGCAATGCGCCTGCCGCTGTTGGCCATAGCCGATATGCTCGGCGTTCCCGAGGTCGACCGCGAGAAGCTCTTCGGATGGACGAACTCGATCATGAACACCGACGATCCTGACTTCGCGTCGGATTACGTCGCGGCCAACGCCGAGTTGATGGGCTACGCGTACGCCATGGCCGAGGAGCGCAGGCGCTGTCCGGCCGACGACATCGTGACCAAGTTGGTGCAGGCCGATGTCGACGGCGAGTGGATGGAGGACGTCGAGTTCGCCTTCTTCGTGATCCTGCTCGCGGTGGCGGGCAACGAGACGACCCGCAACGCGATGACGCACGGCATGAACGCGTTCTTCGACAACCCGAGGCAGTGGGAGTTGTTCAAACGGGACCGCCCTGAGACCACCGCCGACGAGATCGTTCGGTGGGCCACGCCCGTGCACTGCTTTCAGCGCACCGCGACCGCGGACACCGAACTCGGCGGCGTGACCATCAAGGAAGGTCAGCGCGTCGGCATGTTCTACAGTTCGGCGAACTACGACGAGTCGGTGTTCGACCGACCCTTCGAGTTCAACATCCTGCGCGACCCCAACCCGCATCTCGGGTTCGGCGGTCACGGCGCGCACTACTGCATCGGCGCGAACCTGGCCCGCATGGAGATCAAACTGATCTTCAACGAGATCGCCGACCAGATCCCCGATATCACGAAACTCGATGAGCCGCAACGGCTTCGGTCTGGCTGGCTGAACGGCGTCAAGGACCTGCAGGTGTCCTACCGGGGCTGGCAGTAGTATTCCCGAGTGCGAACCCACGGCTGGTCTGGCGCCGCGCCCGCCAGTGATGACGAAGCCATTGCGCGCATCCTCGATGCCGCGAACAAGGTCATCGACGCGCACGGCGCCGACTTCTCCATCGCCGACGTCGCCCGCACGCTCGGCGTGACGCGTCAGACGGTCTACCGGTACTTCCCCAGTACCGACGCCCTGCTGGTGGCCGCCGCCGTGCGTGCGGCCGACGACTTCGCGGACCGGATCGAGGCGCACCTGCGCGGCATCACCGACCCGGTCGAAGCCGTCACCGAGGGAATCGCGACCGCATTGGAATGGCTGCCGAAGGACAAGCATCTCGGCCTGCTGATCGTGCCGGGCAGACCCGACCCGCACACCGGGTCGGTCACCGGCGATGTCGCGCTCGACTTCGGCCACTCCGTGGTCCGCCGGTTCGACGTCGACTGGGACCGGCTCGGATACACCGACAAGGACATCGACCAACTGGCCGAGCATCTGCTTCGGATCATCCAGTCGTTCGTCACCGATCCCGGTCGACCCCCACGAACCGGGGTGGAGTTGCGCGATTACCTGCGACGCTGGGTCGGCTCGGCGGTGCGCCGCTAGCCGACCGTCAGACAACTGTCAGCGGCAGCGACTTCCTCGGCGCGAACACCCACGACGCGCCGCCGCTGACGCGGACCACCGAAACCTCGACCAGTTCCTCTGCGGCGCTGTCGGTCTCCACGATCCGGGCTGTCCACTCGGAATCGCCTCCGGTGACCTCCACGTCGAGATGGCTGTCGACCGCGGCGACGGCGGCCTGAAGTGGCCGTCTCGACGACGGGCCGACGAGCGAGATCCAGGCGCCGTCCTCATGCGCGGGTGACCTCCGCGCCGTCACGGTGTCCGGGCCGAACTCGGCCGCCACATAGGCGGCTGGGTTGAACAGCGGGTGCAGTTCGAGCGTGCGGACCGCTCCCTCGACGCCGCCGGGCAGGCCGAGCGCACGGTGGATGCGCTCTGCGGCGATGCCGGCGATGCCGGTCAGTTGGTTGGTGCAGATCTTGGTGGCGAGTTCGATGTCGGTGCCCGCGCGCTTGCCGACCGCGATGACAAACGACAGGTTCAGCAGGTGCATCTGCAGGCAGACCTCGTCGGCGATACGGACCAGGGCGGAGTGCGAGAACTCGCCGAAGTCGACGTCGGACACCAACTCGCCCGAGTAGTCGGACAGGCCTTCGTCGCCGGCGACGATAGGGTCGAGTTCGGCTGTGGCGGCGCGCGTTCGGCGCATGACGTCGATCACCGGATGGTCGTCGATCTCCGGGTGCGAGTCGTCGATGATCACCGTCCACGCGCAGTGCGGATGCCGGTCCGCGGGGGTGCGCGGCGGACGGTGGATGGGGCGGATCTGCGCCCGTCGGTTGGTCGCGACGGCGGTGGCGTCGAATGTCGGGTCCTCGATGTCGTGGCACATCCCGCGCACGTAGTCCTCGCCCATCGGCTCGACGTCCAACAGCGCGCCGCAATGGTCGAGGTGGAACTCGCCATGCCAGCGGTCGTGGACGGTGTACCGGAAATCCATGAACTGTGGCGGTGCACCGATGTCGAGCTGCAGCCCCTTGAAGATGGTGATGACGTCATCACCCTCGTATCCCAGCGCCCTCTGCATGCGTTTGGTGTAGATGGGGCTCGCGCCCATCCACTCCTCGATTGCGATCTCGACCATCCCTGAGTGACCGAACGGCTTGATGCACCAGCCCATTCCGGACCGATCGATCAGCTGGCCGATCAACAACAGCTCAGGTATCAGAATTGCGAGTTGTTCGCGTGAGAGGTCCGCATACCTACTTGTCATCGAGCCGGCTTCCCGAGTGCATCTTCAACGCCGCGTCGACGTTCGCCTTCTTGTCCTCCCCTTCGCCCTTCTCGGCCGCCTTCTTGCGTTGCTTGGCCACCTTGGTCACCGCACCGTCGAGCTTGGATCCCAACGGGAACCCGAGATAGTGGGTCAGGAAGATCGCCATTTCCTTGAGCTCGCCGACCGTGAGCTCCTCGTTGCGAAGTGCTGCGTTGACCTGTATCTCGGCCAGTTCCGAGATTCCCAGAGCGGTCACCACCGTCAACGTCATCATGCGCTTCTCGCGCATGGACAGACCCGGCCGTGTCCAGATCGACCCGAACAGATGGTCTGCGGTCAGGTCGAAGTACGCATCGCCCTCGACGTTCGGCATTTCCCAGCCGTAGACCTCGTTCATCTTCTCGAGGCCCCTCTTGCGGAGCTCATTCATGGTCACTCCTTGTCATCGGAATTCGGGCTCGGTACACCGAGGCCCTCGGCGAGGTTTCGCAAGGCGTATTCCGCCAGCGGCAGGTCGACGCCGAGCTCTTCGCCGAGTGCCAACGCCAGTCCCAGATCCTTCTCCCCGAGCGCGCTGGTGTGCCGGAAAGGCGCATAGAGGAAGTGGTCCTGCGCAAGTGGTTTCGCGTCGTCGCGCCACATCACCATGCCTGCGCCGCCGCTCTGTGCATCGCTGTGGCGCACGACGTTGCCGAGATCCTGCAGGTTGATTCCTGCCGCATCCGCGAGTTTCAACGCCTCACATGCGGCAGTGAACGAGATGAAATGCAACATGTTGCGTGCGAGTTTCATCCGCGTGCCGGCCCCCGGCCCACCGGCATGCACGATCAGCGACGCCCACCGCGAGAACGGCTCCTGGACAAGGGCGAACGCCTCGTCGCTCGCGCCGACCATCACGGCCAGTTCACCGTTCTTCGCCGCACGGTCGCCGCCGCTGACCGGTGCATCCACGACGTGGATGCCTTTTTGCTGCAGTTGCTCTGCCAGCTGCAGCGCGGTCTTGTGGCCGATCGTCGAATGGATCGCGATCACGGTGCCCGGTTTGGCGTGCTCTGCGATCTGCCCCACCACGTCGCGCACCTGGTCGTCGTTGAGCACGGTGACGCTGATCACGTCGGCCTCCGCAACCTGCGCGATGTCCTTGGCGCACTCCACGCCCCGCTCACCGAAACTCGTCATCGCTTCGGGCCGGACATCGAACACGACCAGGCCCCCGGGCCAGTCGCTCAGTCGGACGGCCATCGGCTTGCCCTGATTACCGAGTCCGATATATCCCAGTTTGACAGTCATGAGCGGATGATCTGCCCGCCGTCGACGTTGAAGATCTGGCCGGTGATCCACTTCGCCTGATCCGACAGCAGGAACAGACACATACCGACCAGATCCTCCGGCTCGCCCATCCGCGACAACGGGATCCGCTTCACGATGTCGTCGACCATCTCCTTGGGGGTCGTCGTTCGATTCGCTTCGGTGTCGATCGGACCCGGCGCTATCGCGTTGACGCGGATGTTCTGGCCGCCCAGTTCGGTGGCCAACTGTTGAGTGAGGCCGTTGATCCCCACCTTCGCCAGGCCGTAGAAGTTCGAGTACAACCACGCCGCGGTCGATGACTGGTTCACGATCGCGCCGCCGCCGCGTTTGGCCATCTTGCGGTACACCGCCCTGGTACAGATCAAGGCGCCGTCGAGGTTGACGCTCATGAACTTCTTGTAGTAATCCCAGTCGACGGTGATCAGGAAGTCGAGTTTCATGCCGCCGAAGATCGCCGCGTTGTTGACGAGATAGTCGATGCCGCCGAACTCGCCGAGGGCCTGCGCGGCCATGTCTTTGGCGGAATCGGGATCGGAGACATCGACCCGTGCGGCGAGCGCGTTACCGCCTTCGCCCTTGATCCCGTCGGCGACTTTCTGGGCGCCTTCGACGTTGATGTCGGCGACGACGACGGCCGCACCCTCGCGGGCCAGCGTCTCGGCGTAGGCCTGGCCGATACCACCGCCCGCGCCGGTGACGATCGCCACCTTCTCGGCGAACTGATCTCCGTAAAGTCCCACCTGGCTTGCTCCTTTAGTTGACCGCTGTGGCAATGGCTTTGGTCTCGAGGTACTCCTCGAAACCGGCGAGCCCCATCTCCCGACCGATGCCGGACTGTTTGTAGCCGCCGAACGGCATGTCGGCGGAGTACCAGACACCGCCGTTGACGTTGACGGTGCCCACCCGCATGCGCGCCGCAATGCCGGCGGCCCGGTCGGGGTCGGAACTGAACACGGTGCCAGAAAGCCCGTAGGCCGAGTCGTTGGCGATCCGCACGGCGTCGTCGTCGCCGTCGTGGGCGATCACCGTCAGAACCGGACCGAAGATCTCTTCTCGCGCCACCGTGGCGTTGTTGTCGAGGCCGGCGATCACTGTGGGTTCGATGAAGAAACCGGTGTCGCGATCGGCGGGACGTCCACCGCCGCACGCGAACGTGCCGCCCTCGGCTGTCGCGGACTCTAGATATCCCTCGATGCGCTCGCGCTGACGAGCCGAGATCACCGGCCCGCAAACGGTTCCCGCGTCCGTCGGGTCTCCCGGCTTCAGACCGCCCATGGTCGCGGCCGCGGCTTCGACGGCCTCGTCGTAGCGGGCGCGCGGGACCACCAGCCGGGTGGTGATCGCACATCCTTGGCCCGCGTGCATCGAGGCGGTGAACGCCGACATCGAGCACGCGCCGGCCAGGTCGGCGTCGTCGAGTACGAGAAACGCCGATTTGCCGCCGAGTTCCAGGAACACCTTCTTCAGCGTCGCGGAGCCGTCCGACATCACCGCGCGGCCGGTGTTCGTCGATCCGGTGAACGAAACCATGTCCACGCGTGGGTCTTTCGACAGCAACGCACCGACGCCATGGTCGCTCGAGGTGACGATGTTGACGACACCGGGTGGGATGTCGGTCTCTTCGGCGATGAGCTGGGCGATCGCTGCGGCACACCACGGGGTGTCGGGTGCGGGCTTCAGTACGACGGTATTGCCCGCGGCCAGTGCTGGGCCGAGTTTGGCGAGGTTGATCTGGTGCGGGAAGTTCCACGGTGTGATGGCACCGACGACGCCGACCGCCTCCCTGGCAATCGTGCGCCGCGTCTTGATGCCCATCGGGGTGGCTACGCCCGCGTCGGTGCGCCACTGATAGGACTCCGCGGTGTCCGCGCAGAAGCTGAGGTCGGCGATCGGCCCCTCGAGCTGGGCCATGGAGGTCAGCATCACCGGCGCGCCGACCTCAGCGACGGTGATCTCGCGAAGTTCCTCGACATGCCGGGTCAGCACCGTTTGCAGCTGCCTGATGCTGCGCACCCGCAATTCGGTGTTCGTGGACCAGTCGGTGTCGTCGAACGCGCGGCGCGCGGCTTCTATGGCACGGCCCATGTCATCGGCCGTCGCGTCGGCGGCGACGCCGAGCACCTCCTCAGTGGCCGGGTTCACCGTCGGGAATGTGCCTCCGCTACCGGCCTCGAGATTCCCGTCGATGAGCAATTGACTCCGGCGATCGACCAGCAGACCCATACCGACTCCTGTTTCCATAGCTGGACAACTGTCCGGCTAAGTTCATGAAAACGATAATCGCAGAGCGGTCGCAGAAGCAAGGACAGCCGCCGGCCCTTGCCCGTCTTGGGTTCAAAATCAGCGTCGTAGTGCAACTTTGCGCCTTGCACTTGCTTGCCGACGCACCGTTCCGATAACTTGGACATGTGTCCAGCGATGCCGTGGTCGCCGCCGCCGACCAGAGCGGGGAGACGCCGCGCAACCGGCGTCAGGAGGAGACGTTCCGCAAGGTTCTCACCGCGGGCGTGGAGATGCTGCGGGAGTCCTCCTACGCCGACCTGACGGTGCGCGCGGTCGCGGCACGGGCCAAGGTCGCCCCGGCGACCGCCTACACCTACTTCTCGTCGAAGAACCATCTCATCGCCGAGGTCTACCTGGATCTGGTGCGCCAGGTGCCGTACTTCACCGACGTCAACGACAGCACCCCTGAGAGGGTCGAGAAGGCGCTGCGCGCAATGACGTTGATGATCGCCGACGAGCCGGAGGTGGCCGCCGCCTGCACGACCGCACTGCTCAGCAGCAACGACGCCGCCGTGACAAGTGTGCGCGATCGGATCGGTGCCGAGATCCACCGTCGTATCCGTTCGGCGATGGGCCCGGCCGCCGACCCCCGCACCGTCTCTGCACTCGAGATGACCTACTTCGGTGCGCTGGTCCACGCAGGCAGCGGCTACGTCAGCTACCGCGAGATCGCCGATCGCCTGAGCTACGTCGTCGGACTGATCCTGGGAGACAAGCAGTGACCGCCTCGACTGTGATCCTCGACCCCTACGACTATGACTTTCACGAGGATCCGTACCCGTACTACAAGCGGTTGCGCGACGAGGCGCCGCTCTACCACAACGAAGCGCTCGGGTTCTGGGCACTGTCGCGACATCGCGATGTGCGCGACGGTTTCCGCAACAGCACCACTCTGTCCAACCGCGACGGCGTGTCACTCGACCCGATCTCCCGCGGACCGCATGCCAGCAAGACGATGTCGTTCCTCGCGATGGACGATCCGGCCCATCTACGCCTGCGCACGCTGGTGTCGAAGGGCTTCACCCCGCGCCGCATCCGCGAACTTGAACCGCGTGTCACCGAACTCGCCGTTGCCCATCTCGACGCGATGCTGGAGCGGGCCCGTTCCGGCGAAATCGTGGACTACGTAGCGGAATTCGCAGGTAAGCTGCCGATGGACGTCATTTCGGAGCTGATGGGCGTACCGCTCGAGGACCGTGATCGCATCCGTGGCATGGCCGACGGCGTCATGCACCGCGAGGACGGGGTCACCGATGTGCCGCAGTCGGCCATCGAGGCCTCGATCAACCTGATGGTCTACTACCAGCAGATGATCGCCGACCGGCGCAGGACGCCGGCCGACGACCTGACCACCGCGCTGCTGGAAGCTGAGATCGACGGCGACCGGCTGACGGACGACGAAGTACTGGGATTCCTCTTCCTGATGGTGATCGCGGGCAACGAGACGACGACGAAACTCCTGGCCAACGCGGCATTCTGGGGACATCGGAATCCAGATCAAATAGCGCCGCTTTACGACGACCTCGACAGGATTCCGCTGTGGGTCGAGGAGACGCTGCGCTACGACACCTCCAGTCAACTCTTGGCGAGGGTCGTCGCGGGCGAACTGACCCTGTACGACACCACGATTCCCGACGGCGACATCCTGCTGCTGCTCCCCGGTTCGGCGCACCGCGACGAGCGGGTCTTCGACGATCCCGACGACTTCGTGATCGGACGCGAGATCGGCTCCAATCTTTTGAGTTTCGGCAGCGGCGCCCACTTCTGCCTCGGTGCGCACCTGGCCCGGATGGAAGCGCGAGTGGCTCTTTCTGAGCTGTTCTCCCGAATACGCGGCTTCGAGGTCGACGAGGCCAACGCCGTGCGCGTGCACTCCAGCAGCGTCCGCGGATTCGCCCACCTACCGATGACTCTCCAATTCACTTGAAGGTGAGACAACATGCCGCGCTTCGATCCCCTACCCGACCGCAGACCTGTCATCGTCGCGGGTGCGTCGTCGGGCATCGGTGAAGCCACCGCCATCGAGCTCGCCGCTCGCGGGTTTCCGGTGGCACTGGGTGCCCGCCGTGTCGAGAAGCTCACCGATCTGGTCGGCAAAATCACCGCCGACGGCGGCGAGGCGGTCGGCTTCCACCTCGATGTCACTGATCCGGACTCGGTGAAATCCTTTGTTTCACAGTCGAGTGCGGCCCTCGGTGATATCGAGGTGCTCGTCGCGGGCGCCGGTGACACGTTCTTCGGCAAGCTCGACGAGATCACCCCCGACGAGTTCAACTCGCAACTGCAGATCCACCTGGTAGGGGCCAACCGGCTGGCGTCGGCGGTGTTACCCGGCATGCTGGCGCGTCGACGCGGTGATCTCATCTTCATCGGCTCGGATGTGTCGCTGCGTCAGCGCCCACACATGGGCGCCTACGGCGCGGCCAAGGCCGGGCTCATCGCCATGGTGACGAACTACCAGATGGAACTCGAAGGCACCGGTGTGCGGGCATCGATCGTGCATCCCGGCCCGACCAAGACAGGTATGGGCTGGAGCCTTCCCGCAGACAAGATCGGGCCCGCACTCGAAGACTGGGCCAGATGGGGTCAGGCCCGCCACGATTACTTCTTGCGCGCAGCCGATCTGGCGCGCGCGATCGCCTTCGTCGCCGAGACGCCGCGCGGCGGCTACATAGCGAACATGGAGCTTCAGCCGGAAGCGCCGTTGACGACTGCGCCGAAAGAACGCCAACAGCTGAAGCTCGACGAGGAGAACCTGAATCGATGACCACAGCAATGGTGCCCCGGGTCTCGGGCGGCGAGGAGGAGCACGGCCATCTCGAGGAGTTCCGCACCGACCCGATCGGATTGATGCAGCGTGTCCGCGAGGAGTGCGGCGATGTCGGCTGGTTCCAGTTGGTCGACAAGCACGTGATCCTGTTGTCGGGCGCCGAGGCCAACGAGTTCTTCTTCCGTTCGGCCGACGAGGATCTCGACCAGGCCGAGGCATATCCGTTCATGACGCCGATCTTCGGCCAGGGTGTGGTGTTCGACGCCAGCCCCGAGCGGCGCAAGGAGATGCTGCACAACTCGGCGCTGCGCGGCGAGCAGATGAAAGGCCATGCGGCCACCATCGAAGGCGAAGTGAAGAGGATGATCGCCGACTGGGGCGACGAAGGCGAGATCGAACTGCTCGACTTCTTCGCCGAGCTGACGATCTACACCTCGACGGCGTGTCTGATCGGGCTGAAGTTCCGCAACGAACTCGACCATCGCTTCGCCGAGTACTACCACGACCTGGAACGCGGCACCGACCCGTTGTGCTACGTCGACCCGTACCTGCCGATCGAAAGCTTCCGGCGCCGCGACGAGGCGCGGGTGAAACTCGTTGCGCTGGTGGGCGAGATCATGAACCACCGGCTGGCCAACCCGCCGAAGGACAAGGCCGACCGCGACATGCTCGACGTGCTGGTGTCCATCAAGGACGAGGACGGCAGCCCGCGCTTCTCGGCCGACGAGGTCACCGGCATGTTCATCTCGCTGATGTTCGCCGGGCATCACACCAGCTCGGGCACATCGGCGTGGACACTGATCGAGCTCATCCGACACCCTGACGTCTACGCCGATGTGCAGGCCGAGCTCGACGAGCTCTACGCCGACGGCCAGGAAGTCAGTTTCCATGCGCTGCGCCAGATTCCGCAGCTGGACAACGTCGTCAAGGAAACCCTGCGGTTGCATCCACCGCTGATCATCCTGATGAGGGTGGCGAAGGGCGAGTTCGAGGTTGCGGGCTTCCCGATCCACGCGGGTGACTTCGTGGCGGCCTCGCCCGCCATCAGCAACCGGATCGCCGAGGACTTTCCCGACCCCGATGCGTTCAAGCCGGACCGGTACAACAAGCCCGAACAGGCCGACATCGTCAACCGGTGGACCTGGATTCCGTTCGGTGCGGGCAGGCACCGGTGTGTCGGTGCGGCGTTCGCCCAGATGCAGATCAAAGCGATCTTCTCGGTCCTGTTGCGCGAGTACGAGTTCGAGATGGCGCAGCCGGCCGACACCTACCGCAACGACCACTCGAAGATGGTGGTCCAGCTGGCCCGGCCGGCCAAGGCGCGCTACCGCAGGCGGAAATAGGAGCGGCAAGGAAATGGGCATCAGGATCGAAGTCGACATGGACCTGTGCCAGGGCCACGCGATGTGCCAGCTGGAGGCGCCCGACTATTTCAAGGTGCCCAAGCGCGGACAGGTCCAGATCCTCGAAGACACCGCCCCGGAAGGGGATCGGGCCGAGGTCGAACAAGCCGTGTGGGCGTGTCCCACGCAAGCACTGTCCATCAAAGACGAGGACTGGAAAGGGTCTGAAGCCAATGGCGTCACGTGAAGAGCTCGACAAGTGGGTCTCCGACTGGCTGGAAGCCAACCGGGTGTGTGAACGCAACGGCGACTGGAAGCCGCTTGCCGACTTCTACACCGACGACGCCACCTACGGCTGGAACATCGGGCCGAAGGAAGACGTCATGTGCGTCGGTAAAGACGAGATCCGCGACGTCGCGCTGGGCCTGGAGATGGAAGGCCTGGAGAACTGGAACTACGAATACCAGAAGGTGCTCGTCGACGAGAAGCAGAACGAGATCGTCGGCTTCTGGAAGCAGATCGTCAACAAGGCCGACGGTACCCGCGACGAGATCTACGGCATCGGCGGCAGCTGGTTCCGCCTCGACGACAACCTCAAGATCGAGTGGCAGCGAGACTTCTTCGACTTCGGCCACGTGTCGCACATGTTCGGCAAGCTCATCGGCTCCGGCGACCTGTCCGAGGGCATGCAGAAGCGGATCGAGCGGTCGTTTGCGGGAGAGAAACTGCCTGGTTACTACCCGTTGGGGGAGGCTCCGGTGCCGATCTGGTGACTCCCGGCCAAGCGGTTGCTTGGGGGTGGGTGTGATCGATCTGACTACTGGTTCTAGTCTGGCCTGGATAGCTCTAGCGGAAGGCACATGCCGATGAAGACAAAAGGTGCTCTCATCTGGGAGTTCAATCAGCCGTGGTCGATCGAGGAGATCGAGATCGGTGACCCCGTCCGCGACGAGGT
Source organism: Actinomycetes bacterium (assembly GCA_023415515.1). Classification (GTDB taxonomy): domain Bacteria; phylum Actinomycetota; class Actinomycetes; order Mycobacteriales; family Mycobacteriaceae; genus Mycobacterium. Next base: position 18,469 of record JAEZKH010000018.1, on the reverse strand, counting down.
GAAGATCCGGATGGAAGCGTCGGGGATGTGCCATTCCGACCATCACCTGGTCACCGGCGGCATCCCGATGGGTGGGTTCCCGGTGCTCGGGGGACATGAGGGTGCGGGCGTCGTCACCGAGGTCGGTCCCGGTGTCGAGGGCCTGGCACCCGGCGACCACGTCGTGCTGTCGTTCATCCCGTCGTGCGGTTCGTGTCCGTCCTGTCAGGCGGGCATGCGCAACCTCTGCGACCTCGGCATGCACCTGCTCAACGGCGCCGCGGTGGCCGACGGGACGTTCCGCATCACGGCCAAGGGCGAGCCGGTCTTCCCGATGACACTGCTCGGCACCTTCAGCCCGTACATGGTGGTGCACAAGAGTTCGGTGGTGAAGATCGATCCGTCCATCCCGTTCGAGGTGGCCTGCCTGGTCGGCTGCGGCGTGACGACCGGTTACGGCTCGGCCGTGCGCAGCGGCGACATCCGCCCCGGTGACGACGTCGCGGTGATCGGCGTCGGCGGCGTCGGCATGTCCGCGCTTCAGGGTGCGGTCGCCGCGGGCGCGCGCCACATCTTCGTCGTCGAGCCGGTCGAGTGGAAGCGCGACGCGGCGCTGAAATTCGGTGCCACACATGTCTATCCGGATCTGGAGACCGCCTTTGCCGGAGTGGCGGAGGCCACCGCCGGACTGATGGCCAAGAAGGTCATCGTCACCGTCGGCGAACTCCACGGCGCCGACGTCGACAACTACGTCAACCTGACGTCGAAGGGCGGCACCACCGTGCTGACCGCGATCGGCAGCATGCTCGACACCCAGGTCACCCTCAACCTCGCAATGCTGACGTTGATGCAGAAGAACGTGCAGGGCACCATCTTCGGCGGCGGCAACCCGCACTTCGACATTCCGCAACTGCTGTCGATGTACAAGGCGGGCAAGCTGAACCTCGACGACATGATCACCCGGCAGTACAAGCTGGAGCAGATCAACGAGGGCTACCAGGACATGTTGGAGGGCAAGAACATCCGCGGCGTCATCCGCTACACCGACGACGACCGGTAAGCCCGGTGTCGCAGGGAACGATCGAGCAGTCGCCTGCCCTCGCCGCCTCGCAGGCGTCCTGGCGCGCCGTCATGGCCAAGGACAAAGAGGGCTGGCTGGCTCTGATGGCCGACGACGTCGTGATCGAGGACCCCATCGGCCCCGCATACACCAACCCCGGCGGCGGCGGCGTCGTCGGCAAGGGCGGTGTCTCCGAATGGTGGGAGAAAAGCGTCGGCCTCGCCACGATCACCATAACGTGCGAGGAGACATTCCCGTCGAGTTCCCCCAACGAGATCGCCCATATCCTGGCGCTGCGCTTCACCTTTGACAACGGGGCGGCAAGCGGCGTGCGGGGCGTCTTCACTTACAAGGTCAACGACGAAGGCCTGCTGACCAACCTGCGCGGCTACTGGAACATGGACATGATGAAGCCCGTAGCGGACGGCGGCGATTAGCGCTTCACTGGCCGGGCGTGGCGCCGTCGTCGTCGGCGGGTCCCGAGGTATCGGGTACGAGGTCGCCGCCCTTCTCGCCGCAAAGGGCGCCGGTGTCGTCGTCAACGGTCGCGACCCCGAGACGGCGGCCGCGGCGGCCGAACGCATCGACCGCGCTGTCGCCCACCCGGGTTCGCCGGCTGACCCGGCCGTCGCCGAAGCGCTGATCGACACCTGCACAACACGCTTCGGCCGCATCGACGTCCTGGTGAACTGCGCGGGTACCGCCGGCCTGGCCGGCGAGTCGATCCTCGAAGTCACGAGCGCACAGTTCCACGAGCTGATCGACGCCCACCTCGTCACGACATTCGAAACATGCCGGGCGGCCGCGCCGAAGATGGTCGCGCAGGGCGGCGGCACGATCATCAACACCAGCTCGTTCGCCTATCTCGGCGACTACGGCGGCACCGGCTACCCGGCGGGCAAGGGCGCTGTCAACGGGCTGACGATGGCGCTTGCCGCCGAACTCAAGGAGTACGGGATCCGCGCGAACGTGGTGTGTCCCGGCGCGAAGACCCGACTGTCGACCGGTACGGAGTACGAGGCCCATATCGCGGCGTTGAACAGCAGGGGCATGCTCGACGACATCAGCGCGCAGACCGCTCTCGACGCACCTCCTCCGGCGTATGCGGCGCCGATCTACGGCTACCTCGCAAGCGACCTCGCCAAGGACGTGACGGGCCGAATCTTCATCGCCGCAGGAGGTTTCCTCGGCGAGTTCGCGCGGCAGACACCCGCCACCATCGCCTTCCGCGACCACACGGATTCGCCGCCGTGGTCGGTCGAGGAGATAGCCGATCAGGTCCGGTGACAGACGCTGCGTCCGGGAGGAAGGCGGTCAGGACAACAGCCGGGCTTTGGCGGCTGCGAACTCGTCATCCGATAGCGCGCCAGTGTTGTGCAGATCGGCGAGCGTTTTCAACTGTGTTGCGATATCGGTGTCTTGCCGCTTTGTCATGGCGGCACTCTCGCCGGCGGCCGAGTCGACAGCGGACGGCGCCGCCAACAGACTTTCGGCCGCCGCCTGCAGCGACCTGATCGACGACAAGGTTCTGTCGTCCGGATTTCTGGACGTGTATGTCTTGGTACCTGACCACGCGCCGGTGATCGTCACGTAGACGACCCCCCGATTGTTGCCTGCGAGCAGGGACATTCCGCCCGTCGCGAGCGCGGCGGCACCCCGGCCTGTCACCGACTTTCGGCGCATCGAGTCGACCTCGGTGGTGAACGCGACCAGGCGGTCGGGATTGCTGGTGAAGATCATGCCGCGGGTCGTGAAGGTGCCGTCTCGGTAGAGCGTCAGCGTCGTCCCGGCTTTGTCGATCTTCCCGCTCGCCAGCGTCGCCGCCCGCGCTTGTGTCCCTGGGTGCGCGGATCGGGTCGGACCTGGCGGAGAAAGTCCGTCGATGACGTCTTTCGCGTCCGTCAGGCTCATATCCCGGTGGTCACGCAGCGTCTTGATCGCCCCGATCTTCCTGTTCAGCGCGACCTGCTCGGCGATCCGCTGCCGGACCCCGCGCGGAAGATCAGCCAGCACGGGATGATCTACATACGGACCGTCGCCACCGGTGGGCTGCTCGTTCATTCAAAGTGCTTTCGTCAATGCACATTTCAGACATCGTCGTTCTGCAGGGTAACCATTTGCTGCAGAGCGAAAACGCCACACCCGTAGTGTCATCGAAAATCTCCAATGGCACCCGAACCCGGTGACGTGTTCCCACTCGTCTGGAATGCTCGGTGCCATGGCAACCGTCTTCACCCAGATCATCAACGGCGACCTGCCGGGCCGATTCGTCTACGAAGACGACGAAGTCGTGGCGTTCCTGACGATTCAGCCGATGACGCAGGGGCACACACTCGTCGTGCCGCGCGCCGAGATCGACCAGTGGCAGGACGTCGATCCGGAGGTCTTCGCCAGGATTCAGCGGGTCTCCCAGCTGATCGGCAAGGCCGTGTGCAAGGCGTTCGGCGCCGAGCGCGCAGGCATGATCATCGCCGGTCTCGAGGTTCCGCACCTGCACGTGCACGTGTTCCCCGCCTACAACCTCACCGACTTCGGCTTCGCCAACGTCGACCAGAACCCGTCGCCTGAGTCGCTCGACGAGGCGCAGTCCAAGATCAAGGCTGCGCTGGCCGACCTGTCTTGACCGGTGACGGCTGCTCCGCGTCGTCATGGGCGACGGCGCCGTCGTCGGGAACATCCTCGTGCGGTGGCACATCGGCGATGCGGGGCAGCTTGACCGTGAAACTGGAACCTCGTCCAGGGGCGGTGGTGACGGTGACCTCGCCGCCATGGGCGTAGACCAGTGAGTCGACGATCGACAAGCCGAGGCCGGTTCCGCCGCTGGCCCGGTCGCGCGATGAGTCGGTGCGATAGAAGCGTTCGAAGACACGATGGGCGTCGTCGGCGCTCATGCCGGGGCCCTCGTCGGCGACCTCGAGGATGGCGTTGCGGTCGTCGGTGCCGACCCGCACGGTGATACGCGCGGTTTCGGGCGTGTGCTGCAGCGCATTGGCGACAAGATTGCCGAGCACCTGACGGAGTCGCGCCTCGTCGCCGAGCACCTCCGGGGTGCCCGGACCGTCGATGATCTCGATGGTGATCGTGCGCTTCGGGGCGATCGACTGTGCATCGTGGACCGAGTCGGTGGCCAGCACCAGCAGGTCGACACGATGCCGATCCAGCGGCCGCTGGGCGTCGAGGCGGGCCAGCAGAAGGAGATCCTCCACCAGTAACCCCATCCGACGGGATTCGCTCTCGATGCGCGACATCAGCATCTCGACATCGCGGGCCGCGCCCTGCCGGTACAGCTCGGCGAAGCCGCGGATCGTGGTCAACGGTGTGCGCAGCTCATGGCTGGCGTCGGTGATGAAGCGGCGCATCCGCTCCTCGGAGCGGCGGGCCTGTTCGGCCGACGACTCAGACGACGCGACCGCACGCTGGATCTGGGCGAGCATGCCGTTGAGCGCCAACGACAATCGCCCCACTTCGGTGCGCGGATCCCGTTGCGGGACACGTCGATCCAACTGCCCGGCAGCGATGTCGGCGGCGGTCTGTTCGACTTCGGCCAGTGGCCGCAGGCTGCGGTGCACCACCCAGAAGCCGGCGATGCCGAGAACCAGCAGCACGGCCGCGCCGATGCCTGCCTGCGACCAGATCAGCGCGCGCACCGTCGATTGAACGTCCGACAGGTCGATGGCGACCGTGGTTATCTCGTCGTGCGGGCCGTGTACCGACATCGCCCGCCACTGCACGTGCGAATTGTCGATGGAGCCGACGGTGACAGGCTCCGGTCCGACATCGTTGTTGGCGGGAAGCAGCGGTTCGGCGGCGCGGTCGTTGACGGCCATCCAGATCCGCCCGTCGACGTCGACCCCGCGCACATAGAAATTCGACGGCGGGCGCGCCGGGTTCGGTTCCATCGGAGGGACCGGAGTGCGGCGAGGCGCCTGTGCCCAACTGCGGGAGGCATCGAGCAGCGTCTCGTCGACGCGATTGGTCAGACTGTGTCGGAGGATCGAGGTGACGGCGATGCCGGACGCCAACAGACCGCACGCCACCAGCACCAGGGTCGCGGCCACCAGCCCGACCCGCAGTGGCACGCCCCTGCGCAGACCAGCCATTCCCCTATTGTCGCCGGAAATCAGCTACGCTCTCGGCTCTTCATGCGAGCGCTCGTCCTCGATGCTCTGCGCGCACGGTCGCCCGCACGCGGGTGGTACCCCCACATCACCGCGGCTCACGAAGGACGTACCCGACTCCGCGCAGCGTATGCAGCAGCCGCTTCTCGCCGGTGTCGATCTTTCTGCGCAGGTAGGAGACGTAGGACTCGACGACATTGACGTCGCCGCCGAAGTCGTAGCGCCAGACGTGGTCGAGGATCTTCGGCTTGGAGAGCACGGTGCCCGCATTGATGATGAAGTAGCGCAGCAGGGTGAACTCGGTAGGCGACAGCGAGACGGGCTCGCCTGCCTTCCACACCTCGTGGGTGTCCTCGTCGAGTTCGATGTCGGCGAAGGTCAGCCGAGCGCTTCGCGGCTCCTCGACGCCCTTACCGGACCGGCGCAGGATCACCCGCAGTCGCGCGACGACTTCTTCCAGGCTGAACGGCTTGGTGACGTAGTCGTCCCCGCCGAGCGTCAGGCCCGCGATCTTGTCCTGCAGGGTGTCGCGGGCGGTGAGGAACAGCGCCGGGGAGTCGATCCCGTCGGCGCGCAGGCGACGCAGGACGCCGAAGCCATCCATCCCCGGCATCATCACGTCGAGGATGACCGCGTCGGGACGTACCTCGCGGGCCTTGTCGAGGGCGGCCGGGCCGTTGGAGGCGGTGTGGACCTCGAAGCCCTGGAACTTGAGGCTCACCGACAGCAACTCGACGATGTTGGTTTCATCGTCGACGACGAGTACGCGGGCCTCCGGGACGGATTCTGGAAGTGCAGCAGCCATGGCCATCGCCCCAATGTCTCCCAAGTTCCTGGCAATGAAGCTGCAGGGCACCTGTCAACTTCCTGTGAGTTCACATTGTCCTCTTTCCGCAGCTCCGGCGGTAGTGCAGTGCTCGACCCATACCTCGACCCATACCTCGACCCGTACCCCAACCCATAGACTGAGGCCATGAACCTGGCCAAAAACCTGGTCGATCTGGCCGTCGCGCCCGCTCGTCTCGGGCTCGCCGCGGCCGAGGCGGGCCTGGACGTCGCGAACGGCGCGGTGACCCTCGCGCAGCGCGCCGTCGGTCAGGCGAACGCGGGAGCCAGAGCCGGTTCAGGCTCCGTCGCCCAGATGCTCGGCATCGACGAGGCCGTGGAGCGGGCCAACCGGCTCGCCAGGCTGATGGACGAGGACCAGCCGCTGGGCCGGGCGCTGATGCCGGGCGGACCCATCGACCGGCTGCTGGCCCCCGGCGGTGTGGTCGACAAGCTGACGATGGAAGGCGGGGTGCTGGACCGGCTGACCCAGGAGGACGGCGGCCTGATGCGGTCGATCGAGCCCAGTGGCCTCGTCGACCAACTCCTCGACGAGGACGGTCTGGTCGAGCGGCTGCTCGCCGAGGACGGCCTCGCCGACCGGCTGCTCGCCCCGGACGGCCTCGTCGACAAGCTGACAGCACGGCACGGACCGCTGGAGCAGTTGGCCGACGTCGCCGACACTCTCAACCGGCTCGCGCCGGGGCTCGAAGCGCTCGAGCCGACGATCGAGGCGCTGCGCGAGGCCGTCATCGTGCTCAGCCAGGTGGTCAACCCGCTGAGCAACATCGCCGACCGCATCCCGTTCCCGGGCAGGCGTCCGCGCCGGTCGTCGTCGACACCGGTGCGCTCGCAGCGGGTCATCGAAGCCGACGAGTGACCGGATAGACTCAGGCCCCGCAGGCCTCCTTAGCTCAGTGGTAGAGCGTTGCTCTTGTAAAGCAAATGTCATCGGTTCAAATCCGATAGGAGGCTCCAACCCGGCGACGCGCCTTGCCGGTGGGCGCGAGTCCGGTGGTGCCGGAGGCGGGGACCGCCCGACAATCTGCAGGAGTTTCGAACCCGCACGAGGCAGGCAATACTGCCCTGACACACGATCGACGGCAGCCTCGTGAAGGGAAGACATGTCTCAGGCGGCGGAGTCGCAGTCCGAGGACCAGACCAACGAACCGGCTGAGCTCACGTTCGACGAGCATCTGCACCCGGCGCGTCCCCGGCAGTTGCGGTTTCGTCCGCGGGTGCGGACGCCGTTCACGCGCCGCTCGCTGAGCCGGGACGGATCGCCGACCGGAGACAACCCGGCCTACGTCTCGTGGCTGTTGAGCCAGTCGATGTTGGCCGATGCCAACGTGATCAGCCAGCAGTTCTCCGGCCAGGGCTCGATGTGGCAGAACCCGTATGCGACGCCGAGTCCGCGCGGTGCGGTGGAGACCGCGTCGGTATGGTTCACCGCCTATCCGCTGTCGCTGATCACCCGCACAGACGAGTCCTTCCTCAAGGCCATGGCCGACGAGGACATGTGGAAGGCGTTCGCCGAAATCGGGATCGACGGCATCCACACCGGACCGGTCAAGCGCGCGGGCGGCCTGTCCGGCTGGGAGCAGACGCCCAGCGTCGACGGTCACTTCGACCGCATCAGCACCCAGATCGACCCCGCGTTCGGCACCGAGGACGAATTCCGCAGCATGTGCGGAACCGCGGGCTGGTACGGCGGCACGATCATCGACGACATCGTGCCCGGGCACACCGGCAAGGGTGCTGACTTCCGACTCGCCGAGATGAAGTACGCCGACTACCCGGGCATCTATCACATGGTCGAGATCGATCCTCGCGACTGGGAGCACCTGCCGGACGTGCCTGCGGGTGAGGATTCGGTGAACATCGACGTGGCGACCGAGGAGTGGCTCGACAAGGCCGGCTACATCATCGGCAAGCTGCAGCGCGTCATCTTCTACGCCGAGGGCGTCAAGGAGACCAACTGGAGTGTCACCAGACCGGTCGTCGGCGTCGACGGAGTGGAGCGGCGCTGGGTGTATCTGCACTACTTCAAGGACGGGCAGCCGTCGATCAACTGGCTGGACCCGTCCTTCGCGGGCATGCGCCTCGTCATCGGCGACGCCCTTCATTCGCTCACCGACCTGGGTACGGGCGGACTTCGCCTGGACGCCAACGGCTTTCTCGGCGCTGAGAAGACGACCGCAGAGGACCGCGCCGCATGGTCGGAGGGCCATCCGCTGTCGGAGGCGGCCAACCATCTCATCGCCAGCATGGTTCGCAAGGTCGGCGGCTTCACGTTCCAGGAACTCAACCTCACCATCGACGACATCCGCCAGATCGGCCAGGCGGGTGCGGACCTGTCGTACGACTTCATCAACCGTCCGGCCTATCACCACGCACTCGCCACCGCGGATACCGAGTTCCTGCGACTGACCCTGCGCACGACCTTGGAACTCGGGGTCGACCCGGCATCGCTGGTGCACGCGCTGCAGAACCACGACGAGCTGACCTACGAACTCGTGCACTGGTCGACGGGCCATCGCGACGATGTCTACATCTACAAAGGTGAGGAGGTCACCGGCGAGGTACTCGGCGAGATCGTCCGCTCCGATCTGACCAGACAGCTCACCGGTGAAAATGCCCCCTACAACCTGGTTTTCACCACCAACGGGATCGCCTGCACGACGGCGTCGGTGATTGCCGCGACGCTCGGCTACACCGATCTCGACGCAATCGACGACGTCGACCGCATCCGCAAGGCACACCTTCTGCTGGCGATGTTCAATGCCCTGCAGCCCGGTGTCTTCGCGCTGTCGGGTTGGGATATCTGCGGAATGCTTCCCCTCGATCCGGCCGATGTCTCCACGCTGCTTCGCGGAGGCGACACCCGATGGATCCACCGCGCCGCGCACGACCTCATGGGGGTGAACCCCTCGGCCACCCGGTCGATGGCCGGAATGCCAAGAGGCAGGAGTCTTTACGGCTCCATCCCCGACCAGCTCGACGACGACACGAGCTTCCTGCGCCAGCTGCAGGCGATCCTGAAGGTGCGCTCACACTACGGGATCGCGACCAGCCGACAGATCGACATCCCCGAGGTGTCGCATCGCGGAATGCTCGTGCTGGTGCACGCGCTCGCCGACGAAGGGCGCTACCAGCTCACCGTGCTGAACTTCGCCGACGACGAGGTCGCGGGAACCGTGCGCAGCACGAAGCTCCCGCCCGGCAGCGCCGTCTCCGACATGTTCACCGGCAAGGCTTTGACCACCGTCGACGACCTCCACAGCTTTTCGGTCGAGATGCCCGCGCATCACGGCATGTCGCTGTTGGTCGAGGCGCCGGCCGAGTCCCCATCGAACGAAGTGCAGTAGCGCGTTACTGCGGCCGTCGCTCCCCGCGCGGCCGACGATCGGCAGTGTGGAGCAGACACTGCGTTTGGCGGGCGTCGACAAGACCTACCGCAGAGGCGATGAGCAAACCGACGTGCTCGTCGACTTCGACTTCGAACTGACCGCAGGCGAATTCGTCGTCGTCACCGGGCCATCAGGTGCGGGCAAGTCGACACTGCTGCACATCGCGGGCGGTCTGGACGCTCCCGACAGGGGCACGGTGTCGGTCAACGGCACCGACGTGTGGTCGATGAGACCGGGCGCGCGGGCGGCGTTCCGGCGGCGCAACCTGGGTTTCGTGTTCCAGTTCTTCAACCTGGTTCCGACGCTGACCGCGGTGCAGAACGTCTCGTTGCCGCTGGTTCTCGACGGAATCGCGGCGCGGGTCGCCGATGCACGCGCCGTCGACCTGCTGGAGCGGGTCGGGCTCGCGGACCGCGCGGGGCACCGGCCCGCCGAGTTGTCCGGCGGGCAGATGCAACGGGTGGCTGTCGCGCGCGCTTTGGTCGCTCGGCCGTCGCTTGTTCTGGCCGACGAGCCGACAGGAAACCTGGACAGCCATTCGTCGTCGGAGGTGCTCGGACTGCTGCGGTCCCTGTCCGACGAAGACGGTGCGGCAGTGGTAATGGTGACCCACGACCAGGCCGCGGCGCGCTACGGCACGCGGCAGGTGCACCTCATCGACGGGCGCGTCGGTGCCGACGACGTCGCCGCGCCCGCGGGTGAGCGGTGATGCTGCGCACCGGCTTGGCCTCGTTCCGGCGCGTCCACCTGGCCGCGCTGATCGCCGACTGGCGTCGCACGCTGCTCAGCGTGACCGGCGTCGCGCTGGGGGTCACGGTGGTGCTCGGCGTCGTCGTGCTGAAGTCCGAACTGTCCAGCCCATTCGACTCGTTCGGGCCTTCGCTGACCCACGCCGCCGACGCGGGGGTCCTCGAGGTGACCCCTGACGTCAGCGGCCGACTGGCGGTCGCGACCGTCGATCGGTTGCGCTCGGAGGTGCCAGGCGCTGACGCGGTCGTCCCGGTGGTGGCCGGGTTGACACCCGCCGACATCGCAGGCGGCTCTCACGGGTTCTTCCTGCTCGGGGGCACATGCCAGATCGAGCGACTCGTCGGCTCGTTCGATTGCGAGCGGCGCGCACACGGCCAACCGGCTGTCGCGGGTCCTGGTGTGCCGTTGCAGATTCCGTCCGTCGTCGCCCAACGGCTCGGTCTGCGGCTGGGTGACGAGGTGGGCATTCCGGGTCTGCCTGCCGGGTCGGCGCATCTGGGCTGGACGTTCGACGAATTCGATCGAGTGGCGGGCGTCAACGACGGCCATGTGCTGTTGGCGCCGTCGGCGGAGATCGCCGCGAACCTGCTCGGCTCGCCAGGTTACGTCACAGCCGCGTTCGTCATACCCAAGTCCGGCGCCCACATCGGTCAGGACGTCGACCGCGTCATCGCGGGCGTTGCCACCGCGGGCCCGCCGCGGCCACACCTGCCCGCCGTCTTCGAGAACGCGACCCAGAGCTTCAACCTCAATGTGCTTGCCGGCATCTTGATCGGCTTCCTGGTCGCCCTGAACACCATCCTGTTGGCTGTCGAGGACCGTCGAGCGGTCATGGGGACCGTCGGCGCGATCGGCGCACGACCGCTTGGTCTGTTCGGTGGGATGCTCGCCGAGGGCGCCGTGGTGGGTCTGCTCGGCGGACTGGCCGGGGTGCCGAGTGGATATCTGCTCGGCAAGTACCTGGTCGACCGGTTCGGGCAGGCCATGCTCGCAGGGTCCGGCGGCACGATCACCCCGCATTTCACGTCCTCCCTGATCGCGGTCGGGGCAGCGGCCGGAACGGTCGCCGGACTGCTCGCGATGGCAGGGCCCGCCGTTCGCCTGCTCCGCGACGGGCCGTTGACGTCGATGGCGAGCATCGGCGGGGTCCAGCGCGCGAGAAGGATCCCCGGGTGGCCGTTGGCCGCCGGAATCGCATCGCTTGCAGGCGCTGTCGTCGTGCTGAAAGTCTTCGAACACGGATCCCTCCCGCTCGACGCGGGCATCAACGGAATGGCGCTGGGCCTGGTGGGCGTGGTGCTCGTGACAGCGTGGGTCGCACCGCCCGTCGCTTCGCTCGCAGTCGGACTGATGACCGCGGCCCGCCCGACCATCGGCCGGCCGCTGGGTGCCGACTTCCGCCGCTACACACTGCTCTTCGCGCTGTCGGCGGCACTCCTCACGGAGGGCACCAGCGGCGCCATCGGCTCGCACAGCATGCAGCTTCTCGGCACCGAGCAGATCGCCGCGCAGAAGGCGGACAGACTGCCCGCGGCACTGGTGATCACCCCGCAGTCGGTGCTCGATCAGCGCGACGGCTGGCTTTCCGACGCGGTGTTCGAGTCGGTGTCCGGTGCCGCCGACGGTCGCAGCGTTTCGTCGCGATGGCGGGCCACGATCTCGTCGGGAACGCTGTCGCGCATCGTCACAGGGGTCATACCGGGTGACTGGTTCAGCCGGGCACTGTACGAGCCCACCAGCCCAGCCGACCCGTTCTGGCAGCGTCTGCGCGACGGTGAGATCGGTTTGTCGGAGATCGCGGCGAGCCGGCTCGGTGTCGTCGCCGGTGACACCGTGGAGCTTGCGACGGTCAACGGACCGCGCACGTACCGCGTCGCGGGAACCTTTGCGCCGCAGATCATCAACGATGCCGCGGTCGGAGACATCGTGCTGGTCTCCGAGCGACTCGCACGCTCTGATTGGGCGGCCGTCCGCGACCAGGTGGCGGTGGAGTATTCAGCTGCCGCCGAAGCCACCGCTCACCGTGATGACTTCTCGGCGGTCGGCACCGGGTTGACCGTCTACGACAACCAGCGGTGGCGCACGGTGGCCGTCACCGGGATGACCCGGTTCCTCGAACCGTTCACGATCGCGGGCTACGTCGTGATGGTGGCCGCGGGCCTGAGCCTGCTGAACGTATTCATACTCGGTCTCGTGCAGCGCAAGCGCGAACGGGCCGCGCTGCGCGCCATCGGAATGACCGCAGGCCAGGAACAGGCGGTGATCCTCGCAAACGCCGGAATGCTCGGCGTACTGGTCGCTTGCCTCGCCGTGCTCGGCGGACTGGGCATCACCTACCTGTGGTCGCTCGGCTCTCCTGTGTACTACGGCATCAAAATCGAGTGGGGCGCATTGCCCGCCGCGTTACAAACCGGCGTCGCGGCCGTGTTCATCCTCGTGCTGGCGGCCGCGGTGTACCCGGTCATCCATGCGCGACGGCTTGAAACGGTCGACGTGCTGCGAACCAGCTGAAGGCACCGGCTAGGCGTGAACTTCGCGGTGCAGGGTCGGGATGTCGTCGTCGGCTCTGCGGAACATGCGTAGATACTCTTGGGTATCCTGGCGCAGCATCCAGTCGAACTCTCTCGGCGGCAGCATGATTCGGAATACCAGCCCTTCTCCGTCGATTCCCTCGACCACGGCGCCGTGTCCGGCGACGGGTACTTGCAGCACCGAGCAGTAGGTGACCGAACTCTCCTCGAATTCGATCCCGTACACACCGAAACCGCTCACATTCGTGATGAGTGGATTCCACACCACCGGGTCGAACCCGGTGGCGACGCATCGGGCGCCCCGCCACGTGCCGACCGAGTCCAGATACCGCTGATTCAACCGGGCATCGCAGTGTTGGTCGGTGAACTGGTCGATGCCGTGACGGATGCGTTCAGCGATCGAACGCGCGGACTCCGCCCGCCACATGTCGATGTTCAACGCCGTGAGGATGTTTCCGGTCAGCATCGGATCGAGTCCACAGCGACGCCGCAGGTTCACCGGCAACGCGACGGTGCGGTGTTGCACACCGGGATCGGCTGTCATCAGCGCGGCGCACACGTGCCCGCACAGAGCGTCGTTGGCGGACAACCGGATCCGGTCTCCGTATGCCGCACGCATACGGCCGATCTCTTCGTCACCGAAGTACATGCTCAGTGTCCGCAGCCTGCGTCCCACTCTGGCCAGGCCCACCAGGCTGCGCGCCGCCTCCACCGGTCCCAGACAACGCACTCCTGGTTCGCGTGCACCGTCGGCGGGCAGGTGCTCGTCGAGGTAGGCCACCCGATCCTCGACGATCACCGGTTCGGGTAGCGGCGCGCCGGAAGCGGCGGCCGACCAGGTGTTCATCAGGTGCATCAGCGTCTGCATGTCACCGACCACATGGCTGAACGACACTCCGATCGCCGTCGCATCGTCAGCAAGACGTGTGACCCGCACCGTGAACAGCGGACCGACTCCCCACCGCGCTGCCACGCCGTTCACGCAATCGACGAGCCAGTCGCCGCCGCCGTCGGCCGTCGACCGGATCGCCTCGCGGAGAGTCCGATCCGACGACGCGGACGTGAACGGCACGCCCTGTCCTCGGCACCGGATGCGCAGCGTACCGCCGCGCATCGTCGCGCGCGCTGCGTAGATCGGCAGGACTGCGAGCGCTTCGGACAACGCTTCTGCCAGTGCCGTCGGGTCGAGCCGCCGCGGAAAGAAGAACACCAGGTGGTTGGCGATGTTGGACAGCACGACATCGACGACAGTGCAACGGATCTCGAGTCTCTGCCCGCGTGCGGGCCGGATCGTCTCGGTAGACATGGTCGGCTACTGTCGGCGGGTCACGACGATGCGGCCACCGCGTTTCGGCGCAAAGGTGACGCCACGGAAGTGCCGCCTCTCGTCAGGGGCGGAGTCGGTATGGATTTCGAAGTGCTGCAGCACAGTCCGTAGCACGACATCGATCTCGTTCACCGCGAAGTCGGCACCCATGCAGCGGCGCGCGCCGTAGCCAAATGCCAACCATCCCGGTGCGGGATGCTGCGGACCGAGGAAGCGGTCAGGGTCGAAGCGCTCGGGGCGAGCGAACGTGTCGGGGTTCTCCTGGAGGTCGGCGAGGCTCAGAAACAGGTTGTGGTTGCGCGGAATCCGCCACCTACCGAGGTCGAAGTGCGTCACGGTGACCCGACGGCCGGGCAGGTCGATCACGGGTCGGACGCGCAACACCTCCATGATCGTGGCTCGACGGAAATCGGCTCCCCCGCCGTCGACTTCATCGACCAGTCGGGCCAGCACGTCGGGGTGGCGCCGCAGTCGTTCGAACGTCCAACTCAGTGCCGACGTCGTGGTCTCGTGACCCGCACCGATGAGGGTCACCAACTCGTCGCAGATGTCCTGACGCGACATTGCCTGTCGATCGTTGTCGCTGCTGCGCAGCAGCAGAGCCAGGACGTCGGTGCGCTCCGTCAGCCGCGGATCCGCCTCGGCACGGTCCATCAACCGGAGAATGATGTGGTCGAAGGAACGTCGAACGTCGTCCATCCGATGCCAGGGGCTGCCGCGCACGGCCCGCAGCTTCGGCACAGGCATGTACTTGACCATCGCCGACCCGTATTTCGCGTACCGCGGCACGATGTCACGCAACTGCGCGAGATCGGTCCCTTCGGCGCCGAAAATCGTCCGCAGGATCACGTTCAAGGTGATCCTGTTCATCGGCTCGAAGGTCTCGAACTCCCTACCCTGTGGCCAACTCGCAGATTCCCGCAGCACCTCCTCGACGATGACCGCGTCGTGGCCTTTCAGGCTCCGACCGTGGAACGCCGGTGCGATGAGCCGCCGCCGAGTGTGATGCGTCGCGCCGTCGAGCGCGAAGATCGATCCCGGCCCGAAGCACGTGCTCAGGTTCGGCTGGTAGTTGGCGAGGACATCGGGGCCCGCGGTGCACAACGACCGCACCAGGTCGGGGTCGGAAACGGCGACGCAGCGGCCGAAGAAAGGGACGTGGAACTCGAAGATCTGCCCGTACCGCTTCACCCAGGCCCGCATCGCCCCGCGGCGGCACATCGTCAATGCGACACCCTGCACGAGCCTGGGAAGGCGCACTCGTGGCGGGCCCACGCCGGTCGGCGATGGTGATTCGCGCGAACGGGCCACGGCCTGATCGGTCATAGGGCGATCGTCGCGGTTGTCCGACCGCCCGCTCTCAGTAGTGCGCTACTGCAATACCCGCGCCAGGTGAATGCGACCCCGCCAACGGCCGGGTGATTCCTACCCGCTCACGGGCTCTTACGACTACGGGCTGGAGCTGATGGTCGAACGCGGAACAGGTTGCGGTCCCATCGCCTCTTGTTCCTCGGCAAGGCCGATGCAGGCGCCTGCATCGCGCCCGGTGCACGGAATGCCGTCGATCTCCGGGATGTCGGGATTGGCGGCGTTGGTGGTGAATCCGCTGTCATCGGGCGAGTTGGGCACCATGAAGGGGACGCAGGTCGTCGTGTAGACGTCCTCCTCCTCACCACCGGTGCACGCCGCGAGCGGCGTCGAGACAGTCGCGCCGGGCATGGCGGCCAACGCGGGACCGCCCACGACCGCCAACCCGACTCCTGCAGCCAGCAGGAGCCGTCGGATCTGAGCCTGAAAAACCGCCATGGTACTGATCCCCATCTCTGGCACGCCTGGTGTCGCAACCATCCTATGCCCAGCGTGGTCGGTGGCCTCGGGATGAATGGCTGAACTCGCATCCGTTCTGGCAACGGGAACCAATGGCACATCACAGAGAGGCACATCATGCGCATCGTCGTCATCGGAGGAACGGGCCTGATCGGCTCGAAAGTGGTCAAGGGCATGACCGAACACGGTCATGACGCGGTCGCAGCGGCCCCGTCGACCGGCGTGAACACGCTCACCGGGGAGGGCCTCGCCGAGGTGCTCAGAGGCGCGAACGCGGTCATCGACGTGTCCAACTCACCCACGTTGGACGGCGCGGCACGGCAGTTCTTCCGGACCGCGACGACCAACCTGCTCGACGCCGAGGCCGAGGCGGGCGTCACCCACCATGTGGCGCTTTCGGTGGTCGGCACCCACCGGATGGCCAAGGAAAGCGAATATTTCGAGGGCAAACAGATCCAGGAAGAGTTGATCGGCGCCGGACCGCTGCCCTACACCATCGTGCACGCCACCCAGTTCTTCGAGTTCGTCGGCACGATCGCGGACTCGGCGACGGTGGAGGGCGCCGTGCGCCTGCCCAACGCGTTCATCCAGCCGATGGCCTCCGCCGATGTCGCCGAGGCCGTTGCCATCGCCGCCGTCAACGATCCGGTGAACGGGATAGCCGAGGTCGGGGGGCCGCAGCGGTTCCGTATGCCCGATCTCATCCGCACCGCGCTGACCGCCCGCGGCGACACTCGCGAGGTGGTCGTCGATCCGGGCGCGACGTACTGGGGTGTGCGGATCGACGAGGACACCCTCGTGCCGGGCGATGGTGCAACCCTTTTCGACAGCCGGTTCTCGGACTGGCTGCTCGAGGCGACCGCCACGGCATAGCTGCAGTGACGCCTCGGTCGATACGATTCCCTCATGTCGACCGAGGCCGCGGCGTTGCGCGGCCGTGCGGGCGAGTGCGAGATGCTGAGGAATCTGGTCTCGACCGTCCGGTCCGATGGCTCGCAGGTGCTGGTGCTTCGAGGAGAGGCAGGCGTCGGCAAGACGGCACTGCTCGAATACCTCGGGGGGCATGCTTCTGGCTTCCGATGCCTGGACGTGGTGGGTGTCGAATCCGACATGGAACTCGCATTCGCAGGCCTGCACCAACTCCTCGCACCGATCCTGCACCACCTCGATGAGCTTCCCGAACCCCAGCGGGAGGCGTTGAACGTGGCGTTCGGGCGCGCGGGCGGAACCACCCCAGACCGGTTCCTGGTCGGGTTGGCCGTGTTGAGTCTGATCGCCGCGGCCGCTGCTGACCAACCGCTGCTGTGCGTGGTCGACGATGCGCAGTGGCTCGATCAGGTATCGCTGCAGACCCTTGCGTTCGTGGCCCGACGCCTGTTGGCCGAACCCGTCGCCATGGTGTTCGCGGCCCGTGAAAGCGGTGCAGAGGCCTTGGCCGATCTGCCGGAGACGGTCGTCAAGGGGCTCTCCGACGACGCCTCACGCGAACTGCTGGAATCGGTGATGCTCGGCGGGATCGACCCACTGGTCCGGGACCGCATCGTCGCCGAGACGCGCGGCATCCCGCTGGCCATCCTGGAGGTGCCGCGCAGCATCACCGCGACCGAGTTGGCGGGCGGGTTCTGGATCTCCGGAAAGCGCTCGTCGACGCAGGCCATCGAGCAGCAGTTCGTCCGTCGCATCAAGGCGCTCCCCGAACAGGCTCAGCGACTGTTACTCGTCGCCGCCGCGGAGCCGGTCGGCGATGCCGCTCTGTTCCTCGGCGCTGCAGGGCATTTGGGCATACCCGTTGATGCCCTTGCCCCAGCCGAGGCCGCAGGTCTGATCGAGTTCGGCCCGCGGATGCGCTTCACCCACCCGTTGATGCGCTCGGCCGCCTACCGCGCTGCGGATCTCAGCGATCGCCGGGAGGTGCACCGCGCGCTCGCCGCGGTGAGCGACCCGCAGTCCGACCCGGACCGGAAAGCCTGGCACGCCGCCAATGCCGCGTCGGGTCCCGACGAGTCGGTTGCCGCGGAACTCGAGGCATCGGCGAGTCGGGCGCAGAGCAGGGGCGGAGTGGCTGCGGCTGCGGCGTTTCTCGAGCGCGCAGCGACTCTCACCGCGGATCCGACGCTGCGCGGCGCCCGCGCGATCGCGGCAGCGGGGGCCAAACGCGAGGCCGCGGCCCCCGAGGCGGCGTACGAGCTGTTGGCGATCGCCGAGCGGGCTCCCCTCACGCCGCTGCAGCGGGCGCAGATCTCCCGGATGCGTGCCCAGATGGAGTTCGTCCGCAGCCGTGCCGGCGCACCCGGCGCGGGGAAGATCGGCGAGGCGGCGGCCAAATTGTCCAGCGCGGCAAGGGAACTGGACGGACTCGACGACGATCTTGCGCGGCAGACCCACCTGGAGTCGCTGGCTGCCGCCATGTACGCGGGCAGGCTCGCCGAGCCGAGACTGCTGACAGACGTCGCCAATGCAGGCCGCGCATCGATCGCCCGACTGGCCGAACTCAGTCGACCGGTGGACTATCTGTTGAGCGGCATGACAAGCCGGATCATCGACGGCCCTGGCGCGGGGTTCGCTCACATGCGAACGGCTCTCGGGCTGTGGAACGCTTACGAGGAGTCGGCCGACCCCAGGGATCGACTCTGGCCCTTCCC
>JAEZKH010000514.1 GCA_023415515.1 Actinomycetes bacterium | reverse complement strand
GGGGGGGGGGCGCGGGTGGTTGTGCACCCGGGTGGGCATACGAAAACCCCCCGCCGGCGGGGCGGGTGGGCGTTTCCTCGGGGTGAGTGACGGGACTCGAACCCGCGACAGCCAGGATCACAACCTGGTGCTCTACCAACTGAACTACAGCCACCATCGCCGCATATGCGGCCCGTCGATACTAGCCGCTGGTGCCCTCGGCAGCCGAATCGATTCCCTCGGCGTTGTCCGACTCGGGGCCCAACGCGGCAGAAATCGCCGCGATATCGCTGGTCGACGGCCCTGGCGGGGCGACGAACGCCGTCCGCCGGTAGTACTGCAATTCGCGGATCGACTCGTGAATGTCGGCCAGGGCACGGTGCGCCAGACCTTTCTCCGGCTGACCGAAGTAGATCCGCGGATACCAGCGTCTGCACAGCTCCTTGATCGAGCTGACGTCGATCATCCGGTAGTGCAGGAAGTCGTCGAGCGCAGGCATGTCGCGGGCGATGAAGCCCCGGTCGGTGGCGATCGAGTTGCCCGCGAGGGGAGCGGTCTTGGCCTGTTTGACGTGGCCGCGGATGTAGTCGAGCACCATCTGCTCGGCGGCGGGCACGTCGATCGTCGAGGCGCGCACCTCTTCGGTGAGCCCGGACTTGCCGTGCATCTGCGCGACGACCTCGATCATGCCGGTCAGCGAGTCCTCGGGAGCGTGGATGACGACGTCGATGCCCTCGCCGAGGATGTTGAGGTCGGCATCGGTCACCAGGGCCGCGATCTCGATGAGCCGGTCGGATTTCAGGTCCAACCCCGTCATCTCGCAGTCGATCCACACCAATTCGTCGCGCACAGCGACTAACAGTAGGCCTATACCACGTCAAGGCCCCCACACACCCGCTGCGGGCAGCGCCGGCGCAGTAATGTTCGACCCATGACGCCCGAGTCGACAGCCACCCCCGCCCAGCAGATCGCCGCCGGATACGCCGTCGAAGGCCAGGCTCTCGAACTGGGCAGCGTTGTCGTCGACGGCGTGGTAGATCCTGCTGCGCAGGTGCGCATTCCGCTTGCGACGGTCAACCGGCACGGCCTGGTCGCCGGTGCGACCGGCACCGGCAAGACGAAGTCGCTGCAGGTCCTCGCCGAGCAGCTCTCCGCTGCGGGTGTCCCGGTATTGATGGCCGACGTCAAGGGCGACCTGTCCGGCCTGTCGCGCCAGGGCGAGCCGAGTGACAAAACCCAGCAGCGCGCCACCGACACCGGTGACGATTGGGCACCGACCGCCTTCCCGGTGGAGTTCCTGTCGCTGGGCACATCGGGCATCGGCGTGCCGGTGCGCGCGACCATATCCAGCTTCGGCCCGATCCTTTTGTCGAAGGTTCTGGGACTCAACGCCACTCAGGAGTCGACGCTTGGCCTGATCTTCCACTGGGCCGATCAGAAGGGTTTGTCGCTGCTCGACTTGAAGGATTTGCGGGCCGTCATCGGTTACCTCACCAGTGACGAGGGCAAGCCCGAGCTGAAGGCGCTCGGTGCGGTGTCGTCGACGACGGCGGGCGTGATCCTGCGCGCCCTGGTCAACCTCGAAGCCGAGGGCGCCGACACGTTCTTCGGCGAGCCCGAGCTGGAGCCCAAGGACCTGTTGCGCGTCGACCCGCAGGGCCGGGGCATCATCAGCCTGCTCGAGCTGGGTAATCAGGCCGCCAGGCCGGTGATGTTCTCGACGTTTCTGATGTGGGTCCTCGCCGACCTGTTCACCACGCTGCCCGAGGTCGGTGACGTCGACAAGCCGAAGCTCGTGTTCTTCTTCGACGAGGCGCATCTGCTCTTCACCGACGCGTCCAAGGCGTTCCTCGAGCAGGTCGAGCAGACCGTCAAGTTGATCCGGTCGAAGGGCGTCGGCGTGTTCTTCTGCACGCAGTTGCCCACCGACGTGCCCAACGATGTGCTCAGCCAACTGGGCGCGCGCATCCAGCACGCGCTGCGCGCATTCACCCCCGACGACCAGAAGGCGCTGTCCAAGACCGTCCGCACCTACCCGAAAACCACTGTCTACGACCTCGAGTCGGCGTTGACGTCGCTGGGCATCGGCGAGGCGATCATCACCGTGCTGTCGGAGAAGGGCGCGCCGACGCCGGTCGCGTGGACGCGTATGCGGGCCCCGCGTTCGCTGATGGACACCATCGGTCCCGACGCGATCGAGGCCGCCGCGCAGGCCAGTCCGCTGCAGGCCGAGTACGGCCAGACCGTCGACCGCGAATCCGCCTACGAGCGACTCAACGCGCGACTCGCGCCGCCTCCGGCACAGCAGGCGCCCGCAGGCATTGACCCGTCGCTGCCGCCGCCGGTTTACGTCCCGCCCGCGCCCGCCGAGGCGCAGGGAACGAGCACCGCGAGGAAGGCCGTCGAACCGGGCATGCTCGACAAGATGATGAACAGCCCCGCGTTCAAGAGCGCGATGCGCTCGGCGGGCACGGTCATCGGCCGCGAGATCACCCGCAGCATCTTCGGCACTGGCCGCCGTCGCCGGTAAACTCGCCGCGAAACGACATTCCAGTACCGAAAGTGCGAGTAGACGCGTACCGGAATGTCGTTTCGCGAGTGGGGGACTAGTCGCCGCCCAGCTTCTTGTAGACCGCGCCGACGATCGGGCTGACGATCGCGCGGGGCGCGTAGCCGCTGGCCACCGACATCGCCTTCGACGTCACTCCCGGCACCACCCGCATCTTGTTGCGCTCCAACGCATCCAGCGATAACTTCGCGGTGTATTCGGTCGAGATCCACAGGAAATCCGGAATCAACTTCTCCACCAGCGACTGCTCGTGCTCGGCGGGCAGTGTTTCGCGCACCGGCCCAGGCGCCAGCACCGTCACGTTCACGCCTGCACGCTTGAGCTCACCGCGCAGCGACTCGCTGAACGTGTTGACGAACGCCTTGGTCGCCGCATAGGTCGCGTTGTTCGGGATCGGTGAATTACCCGCTGCCGAACCGGATATCAGGATTCCGCCTGCGCCGCGTCGGACCATCCCCGGCAACACGGCGAGCACGAGGTCGTGCACACCGAGCACGTTGAGCTGAACCTGTGCCTTCTCCTCGGCCGGATCGAGCCTGGCCACCGGCCCGAACGTCGCCGTCCCGGCGTTCGCGCACAGGATCGAGATGTTGCGGCCGGCCAATTCGTCGGCCAGCTTGCCGCGCTCGGCGGGATCGGCGAGGTCGACGGGCCGCACTTCGACGACGACGCCGTACTTCTCGCTGATGCGGCCGGCCAGCGCCGTGAGCACCTCTTCGCGTCGCGCCGTGATGATCAGGTGATGTCCTCGGGCAGCCAGTTCGATGGCAAGCGCCTCGCCGATGTTCTGCGAGGCACCGGTGACGACTGCGCGAGCATCCTGGCTGGGTGCGGGTACTGGCATGGGCCGGACTATATCGTGGGCGATCGTGAGCGAAACGCGGCCGTCGGGGCAAACCGCACGGCCGTCGCAGGTGCTGTCCTGGGGGTTGTGGGACGTCGGCGCGACCGGCGTGAACGCGATCGTCGTCACCTTCGTCTTCTCGGTCTATCTGACCAGCGCCGTGGGTAAGGA
>JAEZKH010000493.1 GCA_023415515.1 Actinomycetes bacterium | reverse complement strand
CCCGGCATCGTGTTGATCTCGTTGACGACAGGGCCGTCGTCGGTCAGGAAGAAGTCGACGCGAGCCAGCCCCTGACAGTCGATCGCGCGAAACGCTTGGATGGCCAGCCTCCGCACTTCGTCGGCGACGTCGTCGTCGACCTTGGCGGGCACGTCGAGCTCGGCGGCGTCCTCGAGGTACTTGGTGGCGAAGTCGTAGAACCCGTCCTCACGGCCGCGGACACCGGCCACCCGGATCTCGCCGACGGTACTCGCCTCGATGCGGCCGTCGGGGAATTCCAGCACCCCGCATTCGAGTTCGCGCCCGGGCACCGCCGCCTCGACGATGACCTTGGGGTCGTGCTTGCGCGCATCGGCGATCGCGGCGGGCAGTTCGCCCCACGACGTCACCCGGTTGACCCCGATCGACGAGCCGCCACGGGCCGGCTTGACGAAGACCGGCAGCCCGAGGCGTTCGCACTCCTCGAGTTCCAGCGTCTCGGTGTGGGGGCGCACCACCACGTGGTCCCCGATGGGCAGGCCCTCGACGGCGAGCAGTTTCTTGGTGAATTCCTTGTCCATCCCCGCCGCGCTCGCGAGCACTCCCGCCCCGACGTACGGCACGCCCGCCAGTTCGAGCAGTCCCTGGATCGTGCCGTCCTCCCCGTACGGGCCGTGCAACACCGGAAACACCACGTCGACGGAGGCCAGCAGCTCCCCTGCAGCACCCTGCCCCAGTGACAGCAGCTGACCGCCGCGGCTGGGGTCGGCGGGAAGAGCCAGCGCCGTCCCGGACGAACCACGAACCTCGGGCAGTTGGCCGTCGGTGATGGCAAGGGCGTCCGGCTCGGCGTTGGTCAGCACCCACGACCCGTCGGGCGTGATGCCGACCGCGACCACCTCGAATCGCTCGGGATCGAGGTGACGGAGAATGCTACCTGCGGAAACGCACGAGATCGCGTGCTCTGAGCTGCGCCCGCCGTACACGACGGCGACACGGACGCGGCCGGCTGAATCCGGCTGGTGACGGGCGTTCACAACCTAGAGAGGCTACCGCTCCCGGCTGCGCGCGCATGATCAGCGCTGATCGCCGTCATCCGCCCAGCGCTTGTCCGATGTCGGCGACCAGGTCGTCGGTGTCCTCGATACCTGCGGACATGCGGGCAAAGCCCGCCCCGCCGGGGTCGCCCCAGCGTGCGCGGCGGTCCACCGAACTGTGGATGCCGCCGAAGCTGGTCGACGAGATCAACAGGCTGCTGTTGCGCACCAGCGCATGCACGGCGGCGGCGTCGGCGAACTCGACCGCCACGACTCCGCCGAAGCGATTCATCTGCCGGTTCGCCACCGCGTGCGACGGGTCGTCGGGGAGCCCGGGGTAACGCACCGACCGCACCGCGGGATGCGACCGCAGCGTCAACGCCATCGCGAGCGCGTTCTGGCACTGCCGCTCGAACCGCAGGCCGGCGGTGCCCATACTGCGCAGCGCCAGCCAAGCCTCGAACGCCCCAAGGATCGCGCCCGCGAGCCGACGCTCGTGCTCGATCGCCGCCATCTGATCCGGGTGACTGCCTGCGACGTAGCCCGCGAGCAGGTCGTGATGACCCGACAGCGCCTTGGTTGCGCTGGCCACCACCAGGTCGGCGCCGAGCGACAGCGGTTGCTGCCCGAAGGGCGTCGCGGTGGTGTTGTCCAGGACGAGTATCGCGCCGCGATTGCGGCACGTCATCGCCAGTGCGTGCAGATCGACCACGTCGAGGACGGGGTTCGACGGCGTCTCCGCGAGGACCACGTCGGCGTTCGACGCCGCGTCGATGATGTCGGCGCATCCCGCTTCGATCACGGTGACGCCTCGCGGGGCAAGGTATTCGGTCGCATAGCGGCGCACCTGGTAGTAGCCGTCCGCCGGAACGACCAGCGTCGAATTCGGCTTGACGAGGGCCCTCAGCGTCGACGTGATCGCCGCCATCCCCGAGGCGAACGACAGTGCCGTGGTAGCGCCCTCCAACTCGGCGAGCGCCGATTCCAGTTGGCGCCACGTGGGATTGTGGTAGCGCCCGTAGCTGTCGAGCGAGTCGTCTTCACTGGACGGGATGTGATAGGCAGCGGCAAACACCGGCGGCTGGGCGACGGGCGATCCCGGAATCGCCTCTGGGCCAATCGCTTTGACGCTCCTGGTGGAATCGCCGTACAAGTTCGACATGTGGCTATTCCGGTTTGGTGCTGCGACCCAGCAGCAGAGCGACCGCCTCGGGTACCGACAGTCCCTTGTGGCACACTCGGTGAACCGCGTCGGTCAACGGCAACTCGACGTCGTAGCTGTTGGCCAGCGCCAGCACGGACTCACACGATGTGACACCCTCGGCGACGTGGCCGCCCCCGGCGAGTTTCGCCGCCTCGAGCGACTCACCTTTGCCCAATCGCGATCCGAAGGTCCGGTTGCGCGAATGCGGGGATGTGCACGTCGCCACCAGGTCGCCGACGCCGGCCAACCCGGCCAGCGTGGCGGGCCTGGCGCCCAACGCGATTCCCAGCCGCATGATCTCGGCGAGGCCGCGGGTGATGATCGCCGCCACCGAGTTCTCGCCCATGCCGAGGCCTGCGGCCATTCCGCAGGCCAGCGCTATGACGTTCTTGCATGCGCCACCCACCTCGGCGCCGATGACGTCGGCGTTGGTGTACGGGCGGAAGTACCCGGTGGCCAATGCGCGCTGCAACGTGACCGCACGCCCGGAGTCGGCGCAGGCGACCACCGTGGCGGCGGGTTGCTCCTCGGCGATTTCGCTGGCCAGGTTGGGGCCGGTCACCACGGCCACGCGCGCTGCGTCGGCGCCGGTCACCTGCATGATCACCTGGCTCATCCGCATCAAGGTGTCCAACTCGATGCCCTTGGCGAGGCTGACCAGCGTCGCGTCGTCGTCCAGTAGATCGGTCCACCCGGTCAGGTTCGCCCGCAGCGTCTGCGACGGCACCGCCAGAAACACGGTGCACGCACCGGTCAGCGCGTCGGCGGGATCGCTGGTGGCGCGGATGGACGCGGGCAGTTCGGTGTCGCCGAGGTATTCGGGATTGCGGTGCGTTTTGTTGATCTCGACCGCCAGATCGTCGCGGCGGGCCCAGAGCGCGACGTTGTTGCCCGCGTCGGCAAGCACCTTGGCCAGCGCAGTACCCCACGCCCCGGCACCCATCACCGCCGCCTCCACCACGGCTCAACCCTAGCTGGCGTCAGCTGGCAGGATGGATTCCCATGAGCGGCACGCAGACCGGCGCGCCCGCAGACGTCGGATTGGTGATCGCCGTCAAGCGGCTCGCCGCGGCCAAGACGCGGCTGGCGCCGGTGTTCTCGGCCGCGACCAGGGAAAGCGTCGTACTGGCCATGATGGTCGACACCATCAAGGCCGCGTTGGCGGTGCCTGCGCTGAAGTCGGTCACCGTCGTCACCCCCGACCAGGTTGCCGCCGAGGCCGCACTGGAACTGGGCGCGCAGGTGCTGTCGGACCCGACACCAGAGGGTCATCGCAATCCCCTCAACAACGCAATCTCCGCGGCGGAGGCGGCGATTCGCGAATCGACGGTCAACGTCGTTGCGCTGCAGGGCGATCTTCCCGCCCTGCAACCGCAGGAACTGGCCGAGGCGATCGCCGCCGCGCGCGGATACCCCCGCAGTTTCGTCGGTGACCGGCACGGCACGGGCACCTCCGCGCTGTTTGCGTTCGGCGTGCCGCTTCAGCCCGCGTTCGGATCCGATTCAGCCCGACGGCATCAGCACTCGGGGGCGATCGAACTGACCGGCGCGTGGCCGGGCCTTCGCTGCGATATCGACACCCCCGACGACCTGATGGTGGCGCGGCGGCTCGGCGTCGGCTCAGCGACCGCACACGCCATCGGCAGGCCGAGATGAACAGCAATTGAGGATATCGGCCGTCCGTGGCCGTTCGGCTCTGCCATGAGGAATGATCGGGTGGATGACCGAAGCCGAGACTCGAGTTCGACAGGACGGCACGACCACGGTGACGGGTGGTTCGGCGTCTCACCGCGACAGCGATGGCAGAAATCCCGAGGCACCGCCCGCGGCGACGGCGCCGGCCGTCGACAACGCCCTGCCCGAGGACCGCTACCTCAACCGTGAGCTGAGCTGGCTCGATTTCAATGCCCGGGTGCTGGCGCTGGCCGCCGATCCGTCGCTGCCGTTGCTCGAACGCGCGAAGTTCCTCGCGATCTTCGCCTCCAACCTCGACGAGTTCTACATGGTGCGGGTGGCGGGTCTGAAACGTCGCGACGAGATGGGTCTGTCGGTGCGCTCGGCAGACGGGCTGTCTCCCCGCGAACAGTTACGCCGGATCAGCGAACGCACCCAGCAGATCGCCAGCAGGCATGCGCATGTGTTCTCCGAAGCGGTACGCCCGGCCCTCGCCGAGAAGGGCATCGTCATCGTGACGTGGGCCGAACTCGACGATGCCGAGCGCGACCGGTTGTCGGCCTATTTCCACGAGCAGGTCTTCCCGGTACTCACGCCGCTGGCCGTGGATCCCGCGCACCCGTTCCCGTTCGTCAGCGGGTTGAGCCTCAACCTGGCGATCACCGTCAAGCATCCCGACGACGGCGGCCAGCACTTCGCCCGGATCAAGGTGCCCGACAACGTCGACCGCTTCGTCGAACTCGACAGCCGCGACGGCGAACTGCGATTCCTTCCGATGGAAGAACTGATCTCGGCTTTCCTCACGGTGTTGTTCCCCGGCCTGGAGATCGTGGAGCACCATGCCTTCCGGATCACCCGCAACGCGGATTTCGAGGTCGAAGAGGACCGTGACGAGGATCTGCTGCAGGCCCTCGAACGGGAACTGGCCCGAAGGCGATTCGGGTCGCCGGTGCGGCTCGAGGTCGCCGACGACATGACCGAGAACATGCTCGAGTTGCTGTTGCGCGAACTCGACGTGAATCCGGGAGACGTCATCGAAGTGCCCGGCCTGCTGGATCTCTCGTCGCTGTGGCAGATCTACGGCGTCGACCGTCCGGAGCTGAAGGATCCGCCGTTCGTGCCCGCCACCCCGCCTGCGTTCGGTGAGCGGGAGACCCCGAAGAGCATCTTCGCGACGCTGCGCGACGGTGACGTGCTGGTGCATCACCCGTATGACTCCTTCTCCACCACGGTGCAACGGTTCATCGAGCAGGCTGCCGCCGACCCGAATGTGTTGGCCATCAAGCAGACCCTGTACCGGACGTCGGGTGACTCGCCGATCGTGAATGCGTTGATCGACGCGGCGTCGGCGGGTAAGCAGGTCGTTGCGCTCGTCGAGATCAAGGCGCGCTTCGACGAGCAGGCGAACATCAAGTGGGCGCGAGCACTCGAACAGGCCGGTGTGCATGTCGTTTACGGTCTCATCGGCCTCAAGACGCACTGCAAGACGGCACTGGTGGTGCGAAGGGAGGGTTCGGCCATCCGGCGCTACTGCCACATCGGCACAGGCAATTACAACCCGAAAACCGCTCGGCTCTATGAGGATGTCGGGCTGCTCACCGCCGCCCCCGACATCGGCGCAGACCTCACCGACTTGTTCAACTCGCTGACCGGGTACTCACGCAAGGATTCCTATCGAAACCTGCTCGTCGCCCCGCAGGGGGTGCGAAGAGGCATCATCGAGCGCATCGAACGCGAAGTCGCCGCCACCCGCGACGGCGCCGAGGGCCGGATCCGGTTGAAGGCGAACGCGTTGGTCGACGAGCAGGTGATCGATGCGCTCTATCGCGCGTCGCAGGCGGGTGTGCGGGTCGAGGTCGTGGTTCGCGGTATCTGCGCGCTGCGGCCCGGCGCCGACGGCTTCTCCGAGAACATCGTGGTCCGCTCGATTCTGGGCCGGTTCCTCGAACATTCACGAATCATTCACTTCCGCGGCATCGACGAATTCTGGATCGGCAGCGCGGACATGATGCATCGTAATCTCGACCGCCGGGTCGAAGTGATGGCGCAGGTGAAGGATCCGAGATTGAAGGCGCAACTGGACGAGGTGTTCGAGTCGGCGATGAATCCGGCCACCAGGTGCTGGGAGCTGACCGCCGACGGTAATTGGATCGCATCGCCGCGGGAGGGCGAGACCGTGCGCGATCACCAGGTGTGGCTCATGGAACGCCACCGCCATCCCTGAGGGATCCCGCGGTTGTCGATGACCTGCAGGAGTTGAGGTGTCGAAGGAATCCTCCCCCACCGATGCCGTGCCCACGAACACGTCGGTTCTTGCGGCGGGCGCGGTGTTGTGGCGGCCGAGCGACGACGGCGGCGAGCCGGAAGTCGCGTTGGTCCACCGGCCGCGCTACGACGACTGGTCCCTACCCAAGGGCAAGGTCGATGCGGGCGAGAGCGAGCCGCTGACAGCCGTGCGCGAAGTGCGCGAGGAGACCGGTTACCGCAGCCATCTCGGGCGGCGGCTGCCGTCGGTGAGCTATCCGGTCGAAAAGCAGGGCAAGAAGAAGGTGCGGTACTGGGCGGCCCGCGTCGTCGACGGTGACTTCGTGCCGAACGACGAAGTCGACGAGTTGAAGTGGCTGCCCGTCTCGGCGGCGATCAAACAGCTCCAGTACCCGCACGACCGGAAGGTGTTGCGCCGGTTCGCCAAGCTTCCCGCCGACACGAAGACCGTCTTGATCGTCAGGCACGGCACAGCGGGCAGCAAGTCACGGTACAAGGGCGACGATCGGCTGCGCCCGCTCGACAAGCGCGGGCGCGCGCAAGCCGAATCGCTGGTCGGTCAACTGCTCGCGTTCGGCGCGGACACCCTCTATGCGGCAGACCGCACCCGGTGCCGTCAGACCATCGAGCCGTTGGCCGAAGAACTCGGGGTCGACATCCGCGACGAGCCGCTGTTGACCGAGGAGGCGTACGCCGATGACCACAAGGCAGCGCGGCACCGGATACTCGAGATCGCAGCCGCGGGCGGCACACCGGTGATCTGCACGCAGGGGAAGGTGATCCCCGATCTCATCGCCTGGTGGTGCGCACGCGACGGGGTCAGGCCCGACAAGTCACGCAATCGCAAGGGCAGCACATGGGTGATGTCATCATGGCAGGGCCATTTGGTGGCGGCCGACCACATCGGTAGTCCGCTCGCCACAAAGTAATAGCCGGTGCACACGCCGGCTGAGCCCGAAAGGACCCCATGCCCGCCGACGCGCCACCCAGACTCCCACCGGTTCGGCTCGCGCGCGCGGTTGAGTCGCTACGACTTCGACTGCGCCGATTCGAGCGCAGGTTGCAGCCGCCGAGCGCCTCAGTGCTCGATCTGCTGTCATCGGCGTGGGTCGCCCAGGGTGTGTACACCGTGACCAAGCTCGGAATCGTCGAGGCTCTGCGCGACGGACCGCGGTCGGCCGATGAGGTCGCCCAGACTGTCGGCGCGAGTCCCGACGCGGTGTACCGACTCATGCGGTTGCTCGCCAGTCACGACATCTTCGACCAGCATCGCGATCGGCGATTCTCACTGGGACGTCGAGGCGAGGCGTTGCTTGCCGACGCGCCCGAATCGATGCGCGGCATCGTGTTGTTCTGGGGAGACCCACTGCATTGGGAACATTGGGGTCAGCTGTCGCAGTCGGTGCGCAGCGGACGCTGTGCGATCGAGGAACTCAGAGGTAAGCCGACATTCGAATGGTTCGAAGATGTTCCGGAACTGGCCGCGGTCTTCAACGACGGGATGACGAGCATCTCGAAGATGGAGACTCCAGTGGTGGTGGCCTCGTATGACTTCTCCGCGTTCCGCACGATCGTGGACGTCGGTGGCGGTCACGGTCTCCTACTTGCCGCGATCCTGCGTCAGGCCAAGGACAGCAAGGGCATCCTCTTCGATTCCGACTCGGTGGTCGAGGGCGCGCCATCTGTTCTCGAGCCAGCCGGTGTCGCCGACCGGTGCACCGCCGTCGGTGGATCGTTCTTCGACTCGGTACCAGGCGGCGGAGACGCGTACGTGCTCAA
This sequence comes from Actinomycetes bacterium, assembly GCA_023415515.1. Classification (GTDB taxonomy): domain Bacteria; phylum Actinomycetota; class Actinomycetes; order Mycobacteriales; family Mycobacteriaceae; genus Mycobacterium. The sequence continues at coordinate 14,198 of JAEZKH010000493.1, read as the reverse complement.
GCACATCATCCATGACTGGGACGACGAGAAGTCGGTGCAGATCCTGCGCAACATCCGCGCAGCGATGAACCCCGACGCGAAAGTGTTGATCGTCGAAGCCGTGGTGCCCGACGACAAGCGCGAGCATCTGTCGAAACTGCTCGATCTGGAAATGCTGGTCGCCGCGAACGGCAGAGAACGCACCGAGGCCGAGTACGCCGAATTGTTGCGGCAGGCGGGTTTCCGCTTCACACGCACCGTGCCGACCGTAGGACCTGCTTCGATCGTCGAGGCCGTCGCCGCCTGACTGGAGGCCGACACACAGATACGCCGTGGGTCGCGATGACCCACGGCGTATCTGTCTGAACGTTACCGACGACCCTTTTTGGCGGGGGCCCTCTTCGCGGTCTTCTTGGCAGCGGTGCGCTTCGTCGCCTTCTTGGCAGCGGCACGCTTCACCGTCTTCTTGGCGGCGGTGCGCTTGGTTGCCTTCTTGGCGGCGGTGCTCTTTGTCGCCTTCTTGGCGGGAGCGCGCTTCGTCGCCTTCTTGGCAGCGGCCCGCTTCACTGTCTTCTTGGCAGCGGTGCGCTTGGTCGCCTTCTTGGCAGCGGTGCTCTTTGTCGCCTTCTTGGCAGGAGCGCGCTTCGTCGCCTTCTTGGCGGCCGACTTCTTGGCCGCCTTGCGGGCTCCACCGGTACCACTTCCACGCTTCACTGCAGGTCCTTCCGCCGGGAGGCGCTGTGCGCCAGAGACAACCGCTTTGAATTGAGCGCCGGGCCGGAATGCCGGCACGGACGTTGGCTTCACTTTCACTGTCTCCCCGGTACGCGGATTGCGCGCGACCCGGGCTGCACGACGGCGCTGTTCGAAGACGCCGAAACCGGTAATGGTGACGCTGTCACCCTTATGCACTGCACGCACGATTGTGTCGACGACGTTCTCGACCGCTTCGGTTGCGGTCCTTCGATCCGTGTCGAGCTTCTTCGTGAGTACGTCGATCAGCTCTGCTTTGTTCATGCAAAACCTCCACACCAGTGATCCACCTTGGACCAACTAGAAGGACACGGTAATACGAGTTACCACTGATTTCCAAGAGCCACGCGCAATTTCAAGCGTTGCTGGCGCAAATTTCCGGAATCCGGTTGCCGCGCATGGTCGCTGGCGAGGGGGTCAGATGAGCCGTTTCGACGACCCCAATTTCGGTTGCTTCAGCCGCTATCCGGCGGCAGGTAACGTCCGCGGTTTCCAGCCCGGGCGGTTGGATTCATAGGATTCGATTTCGTCGAGTTTCCGCAGCGTAAGGCCTATATCGTCGAGTCCCTCGAGCAATCGCCAAGCCGTGTAATCGTCAATCTTGAACGGCAGCAGCACCGTTCCTGCGGCCACGTTCCGATCTTGAAGGTTTACAGTGATTTCCAGTCCCGGCTGCTGCTCGATGAGCTTCCACAGCAGTTCCACATCGTCTTGAGAAACTTCTGCCGCCAGCAGGCCCGCCTTGCCCGCATTCCCGCGAAAAATATCCGCGAACCGAGACGAGATCACGACCCGGAAGCCGTAGTCCATCAGCGCCCACACCGCGTGTTCGCGCGACGAACCGGTGCCGAAATCCGGACCCGCCACCAACACGGAGCCTTTGTCGAACGGGCTGAGATTGAGCACAAAGGACGGATCACTGCGCCACGACGCGAAGAGTCCGTCCTCGAAACCTGTTCGGGTGACCCGCTTCAGATACACCGCAGGGATGATCTGATCGGTGTCGACATTCGACCGGCGCAGCGGCACGCCGATGCCCGTATGCGTGCGAAACGGTTCCATTTCGTCTCCTCTAGCTGTTCAGGTCTGCAGGCGAGGACAACGTGCCGCGCACTGCGGTGGCGACGGCGACGGCGGGCGACACCAGATGTGTGCGGCCGCCCTTGCCCTGCCTGCCCTCGAAATTTCGGTTGGACGTTGATGCACACCGTTGCCCGGGCGACAGCTGATCGGGGTTCATGCCGAGGCACATCGAGCAGCCCGCCTGTCGCCACTCCGCGCCCGCCGCGGTGAAGATGTCGCCCAGTCCCTCGGATTCGGCTTGCGCCCGCACCCGCATCGAGCCGGGTACGACCAGCATCCGCACGCCGTCGGCGACCCTGCGACCGCGCAGCACGTCGGCCACCACACGCAGATCTTCGATCCGCCCGTTGGTGCACGAGCCGACGAAGACGGTGTCGACGGCGATATCGCGCATGGCCGTTCCCGGCCGGAGATCCATGTAGGCCAACGCTTTCTCGGCCGACTGCCGTTCACCCTCGTCGAGCATCAGCTCCGGATCGGGCACCGACGCCGACAGCGGGACGCCTTGGCCCGGGTTGGTGCCCCACGTCACGAACGGGCTCAGTGTCGTCGCGTCGATGTAGACCTCGGTGTCGAACTCCGCGCCCTCGTCGGTTCGCAACCGGTCCCACGCCGCCAGGGCGGCATCCCAATCGGCGCCCTTCGGAGCGTGCGGACGTCCGCGCAGGAACTCATACGTCGTCTCGTCGGGCGCAACCATGCCTGCACGCGCGCCCGCCTCGATGCTCATGTTTCAGATCGTCATCCGACCTTCCATCGAAAGCGCCTCGATGGCGCTGCCGCGGTATTCGATGACGTGGCCCTGGCCGCCGCCGGTGCCGATCTTCGCGATCACCGCAAGGATGATGTCCTTCGCGCTGACACCCGCTGGCAGCTGTCCGTCGACATTGACCGCCATCGTCTTGAACGGTCGCAGCGGCAGAGTCTGCGTGGCGAGCACGTGCTCGACCTCCGATGTGCCGATGCCCATTGCGAGCGCACCGAATGCACCGTGAGTGGACGTGTGGCTGTCTCCGCAGACGACTGTCATCCCGGGTTGGGTGAGGCCGAGCTGTGGCCCGATGATGTGGACGATGCCCTGCTCCGCGTCGCCCATCGGATGCAGTCGGATACCGAACTCGTCACAATTGCGTCGCAGTGTCTCGACCTGGGTGCGCGAAACCGGGTCGGCGATCGGCTTGTCGATGTCGACGGTCGGCACGTTGTGGTCTTCGGTTGCGATGGTGAGCTCGGGCCGGCGCACGCCGCGGCCGGCCAAGCGCAACCCGTCGAACGCCTGCGGACTGGTCACCTCATGGACGAGGTGCAGATCGATGTAGATCAGATCGGGTTCCCTGGCATCACCGGTGCCGCCGCCGAGCGCGACGACGTGGTCGTCCCATACCTTTTCCGCCAAGGTGCGCGGCCGCGTGTCGTTGGTCATATTTGACTATCTCACATTCTGGAACGCTAGTATCTCCTTGTGAGACAGGATAGCGGTATCGGCGTGCTGGACAAAGCGGTGGGACTGCTGCACACGATTTCCGAGTCACCCTGCGGCCTTGCCGAGTTGTGTGAACGCACCGGCCTGCCACGGGCCACCGCGCATCGGCTGGCCGCCGGACTGGAGGTACACCGATTGCTGGCCAGAGACAACGACGGGCGATGGCGGCTCGGCCCCGCCCTTGTCGAACTGGCCGGCCAGGTCAACGACCCGCTCCTGGCCGCGGGCGCGACAGTGCTGCCGAGGTTGCGAGAGATCACCGGGGAAAGCGTGCAGCTCTACCGGCGCGAGGGCACCTCACGGATCTGCATTGCCGCCCTGGAACCGCCTGCGGGACTGAGGGATACGGTTCCGGTAGGCACTCGCCTGCCGATGACGGCCGGCTCAGGAGCGAAGATTCTGTTGGCTTACAGCGACTCGGCCACACAGCAGGCGGTGCTGCCTGCGGCCACGTTCACCGACCGCACTTTGGCCGAGGTGCGCAAGCGCGGCTGGGCGCAAAGCGTTGCCGAACGCGAACCGGGGGTGGCCAGCGTGTCGGCGCCGGTCCGCGACGGGCGGGGTCAGGTGATCGCGGCGGTATCGGTCTCGGGACCGATCGACCGAATGGGGCGGCGGCCAGGCGCGCGATGGGCCGCAGATCTGCTGGCGGCCGCAGACGCGCTGACGCGGCGGCTTTGAGCGTCGGCACTGCGGTGAGATCGCAGATCCGCGCGATTGCGCGGTCTGGCTGGAGTCTGGCTGGACAGAAGTACCCCCGATGGGATTCGAACCCACGCTACCGCCGTGAGAGGGCGGCGTCCTAGGCCGCTAGACGACGGGGGCCAGAACTGTTCTTCGGTGGGTCAGCATATCTCAGGTGCGAGTACCGACCTAATCACCTCAGTCGCTGGGGTACCAGGACTCGAACCTAGAATGGCTGAACCAGAATCAGCTGTGTTGCCAATTACACCATACCCCATCGGCTGCCGGTAACCGCTGGTCACCGGCTCTTTTCGACCTGAACACCAGCTGGCGGGCCAACCGCCGGTGATGTCGGGCCGACGTGCAGATTACCAAAGATCTCGCGCCGACTTTTCACGCGCCGGTGACGGCGGTCGCCGCGTGGTCACGGCCTGCGGCCAGCCGCGCCAGGCTGCGGTCGCGGCCGAGCAGGTCGAGCGACTCGAACAGCGGCGGGCTGATCGTCGATCCCGTCACCGCCACCCGGATCGGGCCGAACGCCTTGCGCGGTTTGAGTTCCAGCCCGTCGAGCAGAGCGCCTTTGAGCGCGGCCTCGATCGCATCGGTCCGCCACCCCTCGACTTCCCGGAGGGCGCGCAGGGACGCATCGAGCACGGGCACGGCTTCGGCGCGCAACTCCTTCGCGGCGGCCTTTTCGTCGAGGGCGAACGCGCCGTCGTCGAGGAACTTCAACAGCCCCCACGCGTCGGAGAGGACGACGATGCGGGTCTGAACGAGCCGCGCGGCCTCGGCGAAGCGCTCTTCGTCGAGACCGGTGTCGTGGCCGTGGGTGTCGAAATAGGCCCGCAGCCGTTGCGTGAAGTCGTCCTCGGTCAGCAGCCGGATGTGATCGGCGTTGAGCGCGTCGGCCTTCTTCTGGTCGAACCTGGCCGGGTTGGAGTTGACGTCGGTCACGTCGAACGCGGCGACCATCTCGTCGAGGCTGAACACGTCACGGTCGTCTGCGATCGACCAGCCGAGCAGCGCCAGGTAATTGAGCAGTCCCTCGGGAATGAAGCCGCGGTCTCGGTGCAGGAAGAGGTTGGACTGCGGATCGCGTTTGCTCAGCTTCTTGGTGCCCTCGCCGAGCACGGCGGGCAGGTGCCCGAACTCCGGGACGCGCTCGGCGACGCCGATGCGGATGAGCGCCCGGTACAGCGCGATCTGCCGCGGCGTCGACGACAGCAGGTCCTCTCCGCGCAGCACGTGGGTGATCTTCATGAGCGCGTCGTCGACCGGGTTGACCAAGGGGTACAGCGGGTCTCCGCTCGCGCGGGTCAGCGCGTAGTCGGGCACCGAACCCGGCGCGAAGGTCGTTTCGCCGCGCACGAGGTCGGTCCAGGTGATCGGCTCGTCGGGCATCCGAAGCCGCAACACCGGCCTGCGGCCTTCGGCACGATACGCTTCGCGTCGTTCGGCGGTGAGATCGCGATCGAAGTTGTCGTAACCCAGCTTCGGGTTTCGGCCCGCGGCGACGTGTCGCGCTTCCACCTCCTCGGGCGTCGAGAACGCCTCGTACACCTCTCCCGCTGCGACGAGTTCGGCCAACACGTCGCGGTACACCTCACGCCGCTCGGACTGGCGATAGGGGCCGTAAGGACCACCCACCTCGGGGCCCTCGTCGTAGTTCAAGCCGAGCCAGTTCAACGCGTCCAGGATCGCCAGATAGCTCTCCTCGCTGTCGCGTTGGGCGTCGGTGTCCTCCAGCCGGAACACGAAGTCGCCGCCGGTATGCCTCGCGTACGCCCAGTTGAACAATGCGGTACGGACAAGCCCGACGTGCGGTGTGCCGGTCGGCGACGGACAGAATCTGACCCGCACCCGGTCGCCGGTCACTTCTGCACTCCTGGTGTCCGCGTCATGGTTTTCCCTTGCGCACAACGGGATTGGTGAGGGTGCCGATACCTTCGATCGTGATGCTCACGGTGTCCCCGTTTTCGATCGGACCGACACCTTCTGGCGTTCCGGTCAGGATCAGATCACCGGGCAGCAGGGTCATCACCGCTGAGATCCATTCCACGATTGCGCCGACATCGTGAATCATGTTCGATGTCCGACTGTCCTGCTTCACCTCGCCGTTGACTTCCGTACGGATCGCGAGATCGGCCGGGTCGACGTCGGTGACGATCCACGGACCGACAGGGCAGAACGTGTCGTGACCCTTGGCGCGAGTCCACTGCACGTCCTTCTTCTGTTGGTCGCGCGCCGACACGTCGTTGGCGATCGTGTAGCCCAAGATGTTCTCGGCGACCCTGGAGGCGGGAACGTCCTTGCACGGTCGGCCGATGACCGCAGCCAACTCGCCCTCGAAGTGCACCGGATGGGCGTCGGCGGGCAATTGGATCGGGATGTTCGGGCCGACGATCGCGGTGTTGGGCTTCATGAAGATGATCGGGTCGGCGAAATCTGCCGGTGGCCCGCCGCCCGTCTGCGCGGCCATCTCCGCGATGTGCGCCGCATAGTTCTTGCCGATGCAGACCACCTTGCTGGCCAATATCGGCGCCAGCAAGCGGACATCGGCGAGCGGCCACTGCCGTCCGGTGAAGGTCGGGTTGCCGAACGGGTGCTCGGCGATCTCCCTGACCACCGCTGCCGGGTCATCGGGTGATCCATCGATGGTGACGAAGGCAACCCCGTCGGGGCTGGCGATACGGCCTAGACGCATTCACCCAGCCTAGTGCGCGCCACGGTGCCCGTCGGAAGCCACTCCTCTCGGACGAGTTCTCATCATATGAGACCACGGTTCAACCATTTGGGACGCCTGTGCGACGATGGGCGGGTGGCGACAACCACGATCGGAACCGTACGCCGCTGGTCGATGTTGATCATCGCGCTGGCAGCGACGCTGTTCGCCAATGTGTTCATCAACGGCGCGGCCTTTCTGATTCCCACTTTGCACACCGAACGCGGGCTCGACCTCGCCAAGGCCGGTTTGATCTCTTCGCTGCCCAGCTTCGGCATGGTGCTGACCCTGATCGCATGGGGCTATGTCGTCGACCGGATCGGTGAACGCGTCGTGCTCGCGGTCGGTTCGGCGTTGACCGCGGGTGCGGCGTTCGCGGCGGCATCTGTGCAGTCGCTCTTCGCGGTCGGGGTGTTTCTGTTGCTCGGCGGCATGGCGGCCGCCAGCAGCAACACCGCGAGCGGCAGGTTGGTGGTGGGATGGTTCCCGCCACAGCAGCGCGGCTTGGTGATGGGCATCCGGCAGACCGCCCAACCGCTGGGAGTCGGCTTGGGCGCGTTGGTGATTCCCAGGCTGGCCGAGAGCCACGGCGTGTCCGCGGCTCTGCTGTTCCCAGCCGCCGTCTGCGCGCTGTCGGCGGTGATCTGCGCCATCGCGGTCAAGGATCCGCCGCGCCCGCCGCGCGGCGAGGTCGCCGAGCAGCACCTGTCCAACCCCTACCGCGGGTCGTCGACGTTGTGGCGAATCCATGCCGTCTCGGTTCTCCTGGTGGCTCCGCAGGTCGTGGTGTGGACGTTCACCCTGGTGTGGCTGATGGCTGACCGCGGATGGTCGGCCGCGTCGGCCGGTCTGCTGGTGACGTTCGCCCAGATACTGGGCGCAGCAGGTCGTATCGCGGCCGGCCGCTGGTCCGACATCGCGGGGTCGCGGCTACGGCCGATCCGCGTCATCGCGCTGGCGGCGGCCGCGTCGATGGGCGCATTGGCGCTGACAGACTTCCTCGGGTCACCGATCAGCGTGGCGATGGTGATCGTCGCATCGGTGATCACCGTGTCCGACAACGGATTAGCGTTCACCGCGATCGCGGAGATCGCCGGGCCGTTCTGGAGCGGACGCGCGCTGGGCACCCAGAACACCAGCCAGCTGCTCACCGCAGGCGTCGCCCCACCGTTGTTCGGTGCGTTGATCGGTGCTGCCGGGTACGCCGCGGCGTTTGCCGTGTGTGCGCTCTTCCCGCTTCTCGCAATACCGTTGGTTCCCGTCGAATCGGACCCGCTGAGCAGCGGTCAGCCCGAATCCTGACCGCAAGTCGCGACAGTACCCCCGCAGGTGTGCCACAGTTTTCTGTGCTGTCGACGCGTACAGGAGGTGGCCCGGATGCGGCGTGCAATCCGATGTCCGGTTTCGCTCGCCGCGTTGACCGCGACCGCAGCGGCCTGCAGCTTCTCCGCCGGAACGGGCGTCTCCGTCGACAAGGACGAGCTCGCCAAGGCGATTGCGGCGCAATACTTCGAGCAGGTCGGCCGCGCGCCCGAATCCGTCGAATGTCCCGACGACCTCGAGGGTGACGTCGGCGCAACGATGCGCTGCACGCTCGACGCCGACGGCCTGACCTACGGCGTCGAGGTGAATGTCACCGAGGTCAAGGGCACCGACGTCATATTCGACCTGGCGCTCGACGACCAACCGCAGTGAAAGCTGCAGATCCCGTCGTCGCTGAGTCGGCCGCGCATATGCTGCGATCATGTCGACCTCGGCTGCGTTGGACCTCATCGATCGGTACTTCACGTGCGAATTCACCACGCTGTCGCGCAACGGATCACCCGCCACATGGCCGGTTTCCCCCCGCCTGCTCGCCGACGGCAGGTTCCTGCTGACGACGAGCATCGGGATGCCGCAGAAGGCGTTCAACATCCGGCGCAACCCCAAGGTGAGCATGCTGTTCTCCGAGCCGACGGGCAGCGGCGTGGCCCGACCCGGTGCGGTTCTCGTCCAGGGGGACGCGACCGCCGACGACCGCATTGTCGCCGACGTCTCCTCGGACCCGGATCTGGAGGCGTTGATGGAGACCGTGAGCAGACGCCAACCAGCAGGCGCGTTTTGGAGCACCTGGCTGGGCAAGCGGGTGGGCTGGCCGTACTACATACGGCTGCTCATCTATGTGACCCCGCGGCGTGTGCTGTTTTGGCCGGACCGCGACTTCACCGCCGCGCCGGAGGAACTCGACCCGAGCGGAGTGCGCCGTGTGGGCTGAAGCCGCCAAGTGGCTGAACAAATTTCCCGAAGCGGTCGCGACGATGACGGACACCGACGGCTACCCGGCCAGCGTGCGGGTGAGCTCTCGCGGTTATGACGCTGATTCGGGCGAGATCACAGTGCCGGTGCCTGCGGCGATCACGCCTGTCGCAGGGCCTGCCGGCCTGATGTGTCACTCCCACGATGAGAAGTTGTGGAGCCTGCAATTCATCGCTGTTCGCGGGCGGCTCGAATCCCGCGACGGCGCATGGGTTTTCCACAGCGAGCGCTTCGATCCCCCACCGAAACTGGGGGTCATGTCCTTCGTCGGAAACCTTCGCCGATCGGCCCAGAGGTACCTCGACAGGCGCGGACTCGCCCGCCCGCAGGTGAACTGGGCTGCGATCAAGGAAGTCCAGCGCCGCATCAAGGGTTAGTCGCCGCTGGGCTTGTTCGACGGTCGCGGCAGCGCCAACAGCGCCGCAACCAGGAAGCACAGCGCGCCGATGAACGTGCCGGTGTTGGCGAGCAGGGCGTCTGCGGTGACACCGGATCGCTTGACGAACGCTCCGAGCGCAGAGACCCCGAACGCGATGCACCCGATCATGTTGATCCATTCAGCCTGCCAGTCGCGCGCCTTGAACTCGACCACTCCGACGGCCGCTGTCACCGCGACGACGCCGAGTGCACCACTGATCAGGAAGGCGACCGACCCCAGCATGTCGGGCGCCCACACCAGCTGACGTTCCGGCTTGACGGCGTGTGCCCACAGTGCCGATCCGGTGCTGATGTTGAACAGGATCGTTCCTACGAATTGCGTTGCCGCGGAATACCACCCGATGCCCAGGGCCGGTCTCGCGAGCACGAGTTGCATCCAACCCGCGGTGGTGAAGAACCACGACCCCACGAAGCACAGCACGTTGGGAAGGCCGGCCCCGGCGGTTGCCGACATGCCGGGCACGGTGGCAACCGCGAACAGCGCCGAACCGATCGCGAAAAGCCAGCACTGCCGCCGCAGCGTCGCCACCGGCGATGCCCTACAGGCTCGCGATGATCCGCTCGCCGACCTCGCTCGTCGACAACGTCGCATCGCCGCGGGTGGCCAGGTGCTGTTCGACGGCCTTGTCGACGCGCGCCGCCGCATCCGACTCACCCAGGTGGGACAGCAACAGCGCGACCGACATGACGGCGGCGGTCGGGTCGGCGACGTTCCGGCCCGCGATGTCCGGCGCACTACCGTGTACCGGTTCGAACATCGACGGATTGGTCCGCGTCGCATCGATGTTGCCGCTTGCGGCCAGTCCGATGCCACCGGACACCGCCGCGGCGAGGTCGGTGATGATGTCGCCGAACAGGTTGTCGGTCACGATGACGTCGAACCGTGCGGGGTCGGTCACCATGTGGATGGTCGCCGCATCGATGTGCTGATACGCGACCTCGACGTCGGGATACTCGCGGCTGACCTCGTCGACCACCCGCGACCACAACCGGCCGGCGTAGGTCAGCACATTGGTCTTGTGCACCAGGGTCAGGTGCTTGCGCCGCTCGGCGGCGCGGGCGAACGCGTACCGGACGACGCGCTCGACGCCGAAGGCGGTGTTCAAGCTGACCTCGGTGGCCACCTCGTGCGGTGTTCCCGCGCGAATGACGCCACCGGTGCCGGTGTAGGGCCCTTCTGTGCCTTCCCGCACGACCACGAAGTCGATGGGCGGATTACCGGCCAGCGGGCTCTCGGCACCGGGATACAACCGCGACGGGCGCAGGTTCACGTGGTGGTCGAGTTGGAAGCGCAGGGTGAGCAGCAGCCCGCGCTCGAGCACACCGCTGGGCACGGAGGGATCGCCGATTGCGCCCAACAGGATCGCGTCGTGGGCCTTCAGCTCGTCGACGACGCCGTCGGGCAGGGTCTCCCCCGTCGCGTGATAGCGACGAGCGCCCAGGTCGTACTCGGTCTTCTCCACCCCGGGCAGCACCGCGTCGAGGACCTTGAGGGCCTCCGCGATGACCTCGGGCCCGATGCCGTCGCCGGCGATGACGGCCAGTTTCATGTCAGGTCCACCACTTCGAGCAGGTTGGCCCCCACCGCATCCGCGATTTCGGCACGCAGTTCCTCGGGCACATCGCGGTCGATGCGCATCAGGATCGTCGCGCTTTCGCCTTCGGCGTCCTCGCTGAGCTGCGCGGCGTGGATGTTCACCCCCGCGGCGCCGAGCAGTGTGCCGATCCTGCCGAGGGTGCCCGGCTGATCGGCGTAGTTGATGATCAGGTTGATGCCCTCGGCGCGCAGATCGAAGTTGCGACCGTTGATCTGTACGACCTTCTCGACCTGCTGTGGACCGGTCAACGTGCCCGCGACGTTGGCGACCCCGCCGTCGGCGCACACCGCGCGGACATCAACGACGCTGCGGTGGTTGGGGCTTTCGCTCGCGGTGCTGATGCTCGCCTCGACGCCGCGTTCGGCGGCCAGCGCCGGGGCGTTGACGAAGGTGACCGGATCCTCGATCACCGAGGAGAACAGCCCGCGCAGTGCCGAAAGCCGAAGCACCTCAACGTCTTCGGCGGCCAGTTCACCGCGCACCTCCACCGACAGCGACACCGGGAGTTCGGCGGACAGGACCCCGATCAGAAGCCCGAGCTTGCGCACCAGGTCCAGCCACGGCGCCACCTCCTCACCGACGACGCCGCCGCCGACATTCACGGCGTCGGGGACGAATTCACCGGCCAGCGCGAGCTTCACGCTGGCAGCGACATCAGTGCCCGCGCGGTCCTGCGCTTCGGCCGTCGATGCGCCCAGATGCGGGGTGACGACGACTTGCGGAAGCTCGAACAGTGGGCTCTCGGTCGTCGGCTCGGTGGCGAACACGTCGAGGCCGGCCGCGCGCACGTGACCGCTGGCGACGGCTTCGGCGAGCGCTGCCTCGTCGACGAGGCCGCCGCGCGCGGCGTTGACGATGATGACGCCCGGCTTGGTCTTGGCCAGCGCCTCTTTGCCGATCAGCCCGGCGGTCTCGGGTGTCTTCGGAAGGTGCACCGAGATGAAGTCCGCGCGCTCCAGCAGGTCGTCGAGGCTCAGCAACTCGATGCCGAGCTGGGCGGCGCGGGCAGGCGACACATACGGGTCGTAGGCGACGACGTGCGTGCCGAAGGCGGCCAGCCGCGCCGCGACGAGCTGGCCGATCCGGCCGAGCCCCACCACGCCGACGGTCTTGCCGTAGATCTCCGTGCCCGAGAACGACGACCTCTTCCAGGTGTGTTCGCGCAGCGACGCGTCGGCGGCCGGGATCTGGCGCGCCGCCGACAGCATCAGCGCCAGCGCATGTTCGGCGGCGCTGTGGATGTTGGAGGTCGGCGCGTTGACCACAAGAACGCCGCGGGCGGTTGCCGCGTCGACGTCGACGTTGTCCAGGCCGACGCCGGCGCGCGCGACGATCTTCAGCTTGGGTGCGGCGGCCAGCACCTCGGCGTCGACGGTCGTCGCGGACCGGACCAGCAGCGCGTCGGCTTCGGGCACGGCGGCCAGCAGCTTTTCGCGGTCGGGTCCGTCCACCCAACGGACCTCTACCTGGTCACCGAGCGCGGCGACGGTCGATTCGGCCAGTTTGTCGGCGATAAGTACGACGGGAAGACTCACCCGGCCAGACTAATGGGCTTGAATTACCCACGTGGACGTGACCGTCGTCGGCAGTGGGCCCAACGGCCTGGCTGCCGCTGTCATCTGCGCGCGAGCGGGGCTGGCGGTGCAGGTGATCGAGGCTCAGCCGACGCCGGGCGGCGGTGCCCGCAGCGCGCCTGACCCCGAGTTTCCCGGCGTGCTGCACGACATCTGCTCCGCGGTCCACCCGCTCGGCGTGGCCTCCCCGTTCTTCGCCGAGTTCGATCTGGCTGCGCGCGGGGTGGACCTCGTCGCTCCGGAGGTGTCGTATGCCAACCCGCTCCCGGGGCGACCGGCGGCGGTGGCGTACCGATCGCTTGACCGCACCTGCGACGAACTCGTCCACGGCGCGTCCTGGCGACGGCTCTTCGGCCCGCTGGCCGCACACGTCGACGGGGTGGTGGGGTTCTTTCTCGGCGACAAACGGTCCCTGCCACCCGATCTCGTCACCACGGTGCGCACCGGACTGAGGGTGCTCACCCAGGGCAGCCCCGCGTGGAGCGTGCTGCGCGGCGAGGACGCCCGCGCGCTGTTCACCGGAGTTGGCACACACGCGATTTCGCGGATGCCGTCGCCGGTCAACAGCGGTGCCGGCCTGATGCTCGGCACGCTCGCGCACACGGCGGGCTGGCCGGTTCCCGTCGGCGGGACGCAGGTCATCACCGACGCGCTGATCGCCGACCTGCTCGACCACGGTGGCGAGTTGGTACTGGGTGAACCCGTCACCGCGCCGCCCGACGGTGTGGTCATGTACGACACCGCGCCGTCGGCCTTGCTGGACATCTACGGTGACACCGTGCCCGCTCGCTATGCAAAGGCGTTGCGGCGCTATCGGTTCGGCCCCGGTGTGTGCAAGGTCGATTTCGTACTGTCCGGGGAGATCCCCTGGCGCGACCCACGGGTCGGCCCGTCGCCGACCGTGCACCTGGGTGGGACGAGGGCGCAGATGGCCGCATGCGAACGCGAGATCGCCGCGGGGCGGCACGCCGAAGTGCCGATGACGCTGGTGTCGCTGCCGCACCTGGCCGATCCGTCGCGCGTGGATGACCAGGGTCGCAGGCCGTTGTGGACATACGCACACGTCCCCGCCGGATCAACGGTCGATCTCACCGAAAAGATCACCGCGATGTTCGAGGACGCCGCCCCTGGCTTCCGCGATCTGGTGGTGGCGTCTCGTTGTGTGCCCGCGGCCCGGATGCCCGATCACAACGCCAACTACGTCGGCGGTGACATCATCGTCGGCGGCGCAACGCTGAAGGCCGCCATGGTGGGCCCGACGCTGCGCCTCAACCCGTGGACGACGCCGATACCGAAGGCGTACCTGTGCTCGTCGGCGACACCGCCGGGCACCGGCGTGCACGGGATGGCCGGCTATTACGCCGCGCGCACAGTGCTGCGCAAGGAGTTCGGGATCGCTCGGCTGCCCAGCCTCGCGCCCCACCGATAGCGATTTCGGCGCGCGCAGTCACCCTCAGGGTGATGTGGTGTCTCGGGACATCGCTGACACTTATGTCTCGGGACATCGCTGACAGTCATGATGCCGGTTTGGGCTCGCGGGTGCGGTAGGTGCGGGTGGTTTTGTCGCCGCGTTGATAGCTGCGGGTTGG
>JAEZKH010000450.1 GCA_023415515.1 Actinomycetes bacterium | reverse complement strand
TGGCCCGCCTCGGCCTCGGCGAGAGCGAACGGTTCGTGGTGTGGACGATCGCCTGCTTCGCCGTGCTCGGGTTGACGATCTGGGCGGCGCGCCGGGTGCTGCGGGCGGGCCTGCCCGTCCTGGCGCTGATCTGCGTGGCGATGTTCGGGCTCGTGGTTTCACCGGTGTCGTGGTCGCACCACTGGGTGTGGGCGCTGCCTGCGGCGATCGTGTGCGGGGTGGTCGCGTGGCGGCAGCGACACATGCTGCTCGGAGCCGTCACCGCGGCCGGCATCGCGCTGATGGTGTGGACACCGATCACGCTGATGCCCGAACACCACGAGACGACGGCGTCGCTGTGGCGCCAGCTGATCGGCGGCTCCTACGTATGGTGGGCGCTGGCCGTCATCCTGGTCGCGGGCACGGTAACGGTCGACAAACCCGAGTCCGAACCCGCAGCGGTCGGCGCAACCCGGGTACCGGCGCCGAACTAGTCGGCGGGCGAGCTAGGCAGCGAGCTCCGCGGCGGGTTGTTTACCCTCCTTGATGTCGGCCGCGTACAGGTCGACGTACTCCTGGCCGGACAGTCGCATCAACTCATACATCACCTCGTCGACGACCGCGCGCTCGATGAACCGGGTGCCCTCGAGGCCGTCGAACCGGCTGAAGTCCATCGGCTTGCCGAACCGAATGGTCACCCGTCCGAACCGCCACATCTTGCTTCCCGGCGGGTTGACAGTGTCGGTGCCGATCATCGCGACGGGGATGACCTTCACCCCGGTGTTCAGCGCGACCCGGGCCAGCCCGGTCTTGCCCTTGTACAGCCTGCCGTCGGGTGACCGGGTGCCCTCCGGGTACATCCCGAGCAGCTTGCCCTCTCTCAGAATCCGCGCCGCGGTGTCCAGCGCCGCCTGCGCCGAATCGGCGTCGGTGCGGTCGATCGGAACCTGGCCTGCCACGGTGTAGAACCAGCGCTGGAACCAGCCCTTGACGCCGGTCCCGGTGAAGTACTCGGATTTGGCGAGGAAAGTGATCCTGCGCTTGACCACCAGCGGGAGGTAGAAGCTGTCGGCCACCGCAAGGTGGTTACTGGCCAGAAGGACCGGTCCGTCATCCGGAACGTATTCCAGCCCTTCGATTTTGGGCCGTCCAAGCAATGTCAGCAGGGGTCCCATGAAGATGTATTTGAACAGCCAATACCACATGGACCCTCCCGGATTTGCGCATCGGACCGCAGCGCTCGGGGTTTACTCTACCGTCACTCCTCGACGGTCACCGGGATGTGCTGATACCGGCTGGGGCCCGAGGGCGGTGGTTCGTCGGGCGGCGGCCGATCGGGCGCCGGTGTCGCGTCCAGGTCGGCGACCATGGCCCGCACGACGGTCAACAAAGCCACGCTGTGCTCGGCGATGACCGTGAGCAATGGGTGCTGCTCACCGCCGACCAGGGCGGCCAGCGCGCAGACCGGGCACCACACCTGCTGGCATTTGCCCGGGCCGTCGGCTCCGGTCGCCGCAGCGGCCGCGGCCCGCACTGCCGGGTCGATGCGGTCCAGAATGGCCTGCGCGAGCGCCCTGAGTTCCGGACCCAGCTCGGGATGCCGGTCGCCTGCGCTGCTCATCGCGGCCACACCTCCGGATCAGGTCGAAATCGCACGGTCAGCTCGCTGCCCTTGAGCTGGGCATCCATCACCACGCACCGGCGCAGGACGGATGCCAGCCGGACCCGGCGCCGCATCCCGCCCGCGCCGATTATCAGGTCGTCATCGACCCGGCCGAGGCTCAGGGCAGCCGAGTCGATTTGTGGCAACTCTAGCCGCAACCGGTATACCGAGCCCAACCCAGATCCGGACTCGCGATCGACTATGGGCCGCAGCGGCCCGGGCGGCGGCGAGCCGTCGCGCGTCCTGGCGGATTCGAGCAGCTCGCCCAAGGCCTTGGCACCGATCGGCTCACCGGGGAGATGCGGGACCAGAACCAGCTGCACATCACCGATGGCGGCGTCGAGGTCGTCGAGCACCGCCTGCTGCTCGGAGATGCGCTCGGAATACCAGTCGAATGCGGGATGGTCGGGCAGGTTGCGGTATTCGTACGAATCGTCTTGCACCAGCACTTGATTGACGATCAGCTCCTCGACGCGTACGCCCATCAACGCCAGCGACCCGAGCGTGCGCGCGGCCTCGGCGGCGACGACCCGTTCCGGGGTGAGGACGAGATGCGCGCTCACCTGATCGCCGTCGGCCAGCAACCCGGTCAGTGCGGCGTTGCCTGCGTCAACGCGCTCCATCAGTTCCACGATCGCCGCCGCGCGGGGGTCGTTGACGGCCGAGGTGAGCCTGCGGTGTCGCGGCCACGCTCGTTCGAGGTACAGACCGAACGCCGAGGGCAGTGTCAGCATCCGCATCGCATCGGCCGTCGATGCGCAGTCGACGACGACGTGGTCCCAGTCTCCTGATCTCGCGAGTTCTCCGACCTCATACAGGCCCAGCACTTCCTGGATGCCCGGTAGCGCCGAAAGTTCCTCTGGGGCAATGTGACCCAGGTCAGATTCGTCGAATCGCCCGGATACCACCTCGGCGATCCCGCGCCAGCGGGCCTCCAGGAGGGCCAGCGTGTCGAGGGCGAGTGCGTCGAGGAAGCCACCACCGGCATCGACGTCGTCGGCCAACACCCTGGTGGGCTTGCGATGTCCGGCCGGTGGAACGGTCATGCCGAGGACATCGCCGAGCGAGTGCGCCTGGTCGGTGGACACCACGAGCACCCGCAGACCGCTTTGCGCATCGCGCACCGCGGTCGCGGTAGCCAGCGTCGACTTACCTACGCCGCCCTTGCCGACGAAGAGGCTGACCCGGGCGTGCGCAGGCGCGGGCGTTTCACTCAGCCTCGACTCGTTTCTTGAGGTCTTTCAGTGCGGTTTCGGTCAGCCTGCGTTCGGCTTTGCGCTTCAACAGACCGATCATCGGGATGATGAGGTCGACCGCCAGCTCGTAGGTGACATCGGTGCCAGATCCCTTTGGCGACAACCGGTATGCGCCATCGAGTGACTTGAGCAACGAGCTCGACACCAACGACCATGTCACGGACGTACGGTCAGCCGGCCAGTCGTAGGCCAGCACCATGGTGTCCTTGAGCACCGCGGCGTCCAGCACCAGCCGGGCCGTCTTCGGGTAGCCCTCGTCGTCGGCCTCCAGTACCTCGGTCTCCTTGTACTCCGCGACCCAGTCGGGATAGGAGCCGATGTCGGCGATGACGTCCATCACCGTCGAGGGGTCAGCGTCTATGTAGATGGTCTGTGCCGTCTTGTCCGCCACTAGGCCGCTTTCTGTCGTTCGTGTGCCGGCGTGCGCTCGTTGAAATGGAAATCTACCCGTCGCCGCCGGGTTCAACCCAGTATCAGGCCTGCGGAGGCATCCCGACCGGACGCGACGCCTCGAGCGCCTGCTTCAACTCGAAGGACATCTTCTTACCCGCCACCCGGCGTTGTTGGGTGAGGTTGGCCAGGTTCATCTTGGCCAGCTGCCAAGCGGCGACACCAGCGGGCTCGGCGTGCAGGAAGTAGTTCAGGATGACGCCGTCGAGCGACGGCTCCAACCAGATCTCCATCGTTCCGGTCAGCGCACCGTTGACCGCCCAGCGGTGTCCGAGTTGGCCGCGATCCTCGATCACGGTCAGGTGTAGGTCAGGCCACCAGCGCCGCCAGCTCGCCGGATCGGCGACCGCCCTGCCGACCTGCACCGGGTCGGCCGCCACGAACGTCTGGTCGGCGATCTGAATACTGTTCATCGCCTTCAGCTTCACATATGGCCCTCCCTGGCCGACTAGGCTGGGTCACACAGTGCCGCTACCAGCATCGGAGGCGAAGATCGTGCGTGAGTTCAGTGTTCCGGCGTCGTTCGGAGTCGATGAGCACGACACCGTCGTCAGCTCGGTCTACTCCCATGAGCGCGACGATCCCGACCACGTGGTCTTCCAGCGGCTCGTCGACGGCGCCTGGACGGATGTGACAGCTGCCGCTGCGGCAGCTCAGATCCGCTCGGTCGCCCTCGGCCTGATCGCCGAGGGGGTGCAGCCCGGCGACCGCGTGGCGGTCTTCTCGGCAACCCGATACGAGTGGCCGATCATCGACTTCGCGATCCTTTCCGTCGGTGCGCTGACGGTACCGATCTACGAGACCAGCTCCGCCGAACAGGTGCGCCACGTGCTCGGTGATTCCGGTGCCGTACTGGTGTTCGCGGAAACAGACGCGCATGCCGACAAGATCGACCAGCTCAAGGACGACCTGCCGAAGCTGCGCAAGGTGTTGCGCATAGACAGTTCCGGCACCTCGGCGCTGGAGGAACTGTCGGAAGCGGGCAAGGCGGTGGACCCGGGCGACCTCGACGCCCGGCTGGCAGGCATCAAGGCTGCCGATCCGGCCACGCTGATCTACACGTCGGGGACCACGGGCAAACCGAAGGGTTGCCGGCTGACTCACTCGAACCTCGTATACGAGATCCGCGGCGCCAAGGCGGCGTTCCCGACGCTCCTCCACAAGGGCGAGCGGCTGCTGGTGTTCTTGCCGCTGGCGCACGTGCTGGCGCGCGCGCTGACCATAGCGGCGTTCACGAACAAGGTGACGCTGGGCTTCACGAGCGATATCAAGAACCTGGTGCCGATGTTCGCCGTGTTCAAGCCGACGTTGGTGGTTTCGGTGCCGAGAGTGTTCGAGAAGGTCTACAACACCGCCGAGCAGAACGCCAGGAACGACGGCAAGGGCAGGATCTTCGAGATCGCAGCCAACACCGCGATCGAATGGAGTCAGGCACAGGACAACGGAAGCGGCCCCGGCCTGCTGCTGCGTGCCAAACACACCGTGTTCGACCGGCTGGTGTACGGCAAGCTGCGGGCGGCGCTCGGGGGCGACTGCCATGCGGCGATCTCCGGCGGTGCTCCCCTCGGCGCACGGCTCGGACACTTCTACCGCGGCGTGGGCCTGACGATCTACGAGGGGTACGGACTCACCGAGACCAGCGCGGCGATCACCGTGAACCAGATCGATTCGCTCAAGATCGGTTCGGTCGGAAAGTTGTTGGAAGGCAACAGCATGCGCTTGGGTGAAGACGACGAGCTGTTGGTCCGCGGCGGTGTCGTGTTCGCGGGCTACTGGCAGAACGAGGAGGCGACGAAGGAGGCGTTCAGCGACGACTGGTTCCACACCGGCGATCTCGGCGCCATCGACGACGACGGCTTCCTGACCATCATCGGTCGCAAGAAAGAGATCATCGTCACCGCGGGCGGCAAGAACGTCGCCCCCGCGGTCCTCGAGGATCGCCTTCGCGCCCACCCGCTGATCAGCCAGGCGATGTGCGTCGGCGACCAGAAGCCGTTCATCGCCGCACTCATCACGATCGACCAGGAGGCGTTCCCCGGCTGGAAGGAACGCAACGGCAAGAACGCCGACGCGTCGGTGGCCGATCTCGCCGACGACCCCGACCTGGCGGCCGAGATCGAAATGGCCATCAAGGATGCCAACCAGGCGGTGTCGAAGGCCGAGGCGATCCGGAAGTTTCGGGTGTTGCCCGTCGACTTCACCGAGGACACAGGCGAACTCACGCCGACGATGAAGGTCAAGCGCAACGTGGTCGCCGAGAAGTTCGCCGTCGAGATAGCGGCGCTCTACGACAGGGGCTGAGGCGCAAGCAGCCGCGACAGCCGATGCGCCTGCGTGCGCCACTGCCAGTTGTCGATTGCCCAGCGCCTGCCCGCCGCACCCATCTGGGCGGCCCGGTCCGGGTCAGCCAGGATGTCGCCGACGGCAGTGGCGATCTCACCGACGACGGAGCCGTTGACGACCCGGCCCGTGACACCGTCCTGCACCGTCTCGGGCGCCCCGCCGGAGTCGCCCGCGACCACGGGCACACCGGTCGAAGACGCCTCGAGGAACACGATGCCCAGGCCCTCCACGTCCAGGCCGGCGCCTCGGGTACGGCACGGCATCGCGAAGACGTCGGCCATCGCATGGTGGGCGGGCAGTTCGGCGCCGGGCACTCCGCCGGTGAACACCACGTGCTCGGACATGCCGGTGTCCCGGGCCAGCTTTCGCAGCGTGTCGAGATATGGGCCGCCGCCGACGATGACCAACACTGCGCCGTCGATTCGGTTGCGAATCGACGGCAGCGCGCGGATCAGCATGTCCTGACCTTTGCGCGGCACGAGGCGGGACAGGCAGACGATGACCGGCCGCTCGCCGAGTCCGTATCTGCTGCGCATCTCTGCCCGCGCGGCCGCGTTTGGCGCGAAGCGATCGGTGTCCACTCCCGGCGGCACGTACTCCAGCGCGGCATGCGGCCCGAACGCCGAGGCGAACCGTCTCCTGGTGTAGCGGCTGACGTAGGTCACCGCGTCGGTACCGTCGCCGATGCGGCGCAAGGCGTTGCGGGCCAGCGGCAACATCGACCAGCCGACCTCGTGACCGTGCGTACTGGCGATGACGCGGCCGGCACCTGCACCCCGTGCACGCGGCGCCAACAGGGCCAGCGGCGCCGCGGCGCCGAACCAGACCGTGTCGATGTCGTTTTCGGCGATCAGCCGTCGCATCCTGTCGTCGACGCCGGGGCCGGGCAGCATGAGCGTGGTCGGATGACGCACCACACGGTAGCCGGAAGCCCTTGCTTGGGCGTCGAACTCGTCGCTGCCCTTCCACTTCGGCGCGTACACCGTCAGCGCGTAATCGGCCGACGACTTCAGCAGTTCACCGACGAGCTCGTGCAGGTAGGACTGGATGCCGCCGCGGCGCGGCGGAAAGTCGTTGGTCACCAGCAAAACCCGGGTCATCGCGATCAGACTATCCCGCGAGCCAATTCCGCCACTGCACCAATACATCCCCGAAACTCGCACCGAGGATCTGAGAAACGGCGGTCTCGACGCCGGGATGGTCGGGCCCACATGCCTTCACATACAGACGCCGAAGCGTCGACACCCCGTACCGGTCGGCCACGAACCGGGTGAACCACCAGGCGCGGTCGTAGGCGAGCGTGCGTGCCGGCCCCTCGGTGTCCAGGTCGGCGTCCGACGGCACCACCGAGAACTCCACCGCCTGTGCGGGGCCGGGTCGCGGAGCGTCAGGCCGTGCCACGAAGTCGGCGACGCCCTCGGTCAGCC
>JAEZKH010000323.1 GCA_023415515.1 Actinomycetes bacterium | reverse complement strand
GCGCGATGAGTGTTTACTACAGCCGTCCCGCCTGCAACATTGGTAACCCCGAGCAAAGGAGCAAACGAATGACCTCAACGGTGCGTATCCGGCGGACGGTGGTGGGCATGTTCGCCGCGGGTGCGGCCTGTGCAGCGCTTGCCGCTCCAGCGGCCAGCGCCGCGCCGGACGACACGCCGGCCCCTGCGCCTGCGGCGACCGATGACTGCAACGCGGCCACTCTGGCGTCCACCATCAGCTCCGTGACGTCAGAGCTGTCGACGTACTTCAAGGCTCACCCCGATGCCAACCAGGCGCTGATCGATGCGACCCGACAGCCCGCGTTCATCGCAGTGAGGCAGTTCGAGGACTACACCGACGCCCACCCGGACCAGGCGGATCAGATTCGTGCGATCCAGGCGCCGCTGACTGCGTTCAAGGACCGCTGCGGTATGCAGGTCTCGCCCACCGACGCGCTGACTGTGCTCGCCGACCTCTAGGAGTAAAGAGAACTTTCGAGGCGTCACCATCGCCCGGCACGATGGGGGCATGCCGACGAGAGCGGAAGCCCAGGCGATCCTCGAACAACTGGCGGGTCCGGACGCGGTTCTGCGTGACGACCAGTGGGTGGCCATCGAGGCCCTTGTCGTGCGGCGTCGGCGTGCGCTGGTGGTCCAACGCACCGGCTGGGGCAAGTCCGCGGTGTACTTCATCGCTGCCAAACTCCTGCGCGGTGACGGCCGCGGCGTCACCGTCATCGTTTCGCCGCTGCTGGCGCTGATGCGCAACCAGGTTGCCGCGGCCGAACGAGCAGGCATCCACGCCGACACCATCAACTCCAGCAATGTCGCCGATTGGGATGACATCAGGCAGCGGGTGCACCGCGGCGAGGTCGATGTTCTGCTGGTCAGCCCGGAACGCTTGAACAATCCGGATTTTCGCGATCAGGTGCTTCCTGCGTTGGCCCGCGATGCCGGTCTCGTCGTCGTCGACGAAGCGCACTGCGTATCGGATTGGGGTCACGACTTCCGGCCCGATTACCGGCGCATCCGCACGCTGCTGGCCGATCTCGGCCCCGACGTGCCTGTGTTGGCCACCACCGCCACCGCCAACGACCGTGTTGTCGCAGACGTCGCGGCGCAATTGGGCGTTGGCGGAGCCGACACACTGGTGTTGCGCGGCGGACTGGACCGGGAGTCGCTGCGGCTCGCAGTGATTTCGGCGGGCAACCCCGCGCAGCGCGCGGCGTGGCTAGCAGCACACCTCGGTGATCTGCCGGGCTCGGGAATCGTATACACCCTGACCGTTGCCCAAGCCACCGACGTGGCAGCGCTCCTGCGCGAGCGGGGTTTCGAGGTGGCGGCCTACACCGGCGCCACCGAAGCTGCCGAACGCGAACAACTCGAAGCTGATCTGCTGGCCAACCGCGTCAAGGCGCTGATCGCCACATCCGCGCTCGGCATGGGGTTCGACAAGCCCGACCTCGGTTTCGTCGTGCACCTTGGTGCGCCGTCCTCGCCGATCGCGTATTACCAACAGGTCGGGCGTGCGGGGCGCGCCACCGAGAGTGCCGATGTGATCCTGCTGCCCGGTCGCGAGGATCAAGATGTGTGGCGCTACTTCTCATCCGTCGCTTTTCCGTCAGAAGCGATGGTGCGCAACGTCATCGGTGCGCTCGACCGCGGTCGGCCACAATCGACGCCCGCGCTCGAGGCGCTGGTCGACCTCGGTCGGTCGCGCCTGGAGATGGTGCTCAAGGTGCTCGACGTCGATGGTGCGGTGAGACGCGTCAAAGGCGGCTGGGTGGCCACCGGTCAGGCGTGGGAGTACGACGAACCGCGCTACCGGCTCCTGGACGACGCCCGGCGCCGCGAACAGCAGGCCATGCTCGACTATCAGCGCACTGATCCGTGCCGGATGTCGTTTCTGCGGGCACAGCTCGACGATCCCACCATCGGCCCCGACGAGCGGTGTGGCAGATGCGACAACTGCACGGGTACCCGGTTCGCAGCGGAGATCGACGCGGCGGAGGCCGAGCAGACCCGGGCGATGCTCACGCGGCCAGGGGTTGAGCTGGCGCCACGCAAACAGTGGCCGACCGGGCTGACCAAACTCGGGGTGGGCCTGAGCGGGAAGATCACCGAAGGAGCGGCGTGCGGTCGCGTCATCGGTCGGCTGACGGACCTGGGCTGGGGCGCGCGGTTACGCGCACTGCTGACAGGCCCCGAAGCCGCCGATGCCGAAGCACCCGCCGATGTGGTGGAGGCGGCGATCAAAGTGCTTGCGGCGCGGAATTGGGCGGTGCGACCGACCGCGGTGATGGCGCTCGACTCCGAACGTCATCCGCTTCTGATCTCGTCGCTGGCGCGCAAGCTGGCCGAGCTGGGCAGGCTCACCGATCTGGGCACGCTGCGTTACGCGCCGCAGCGGCAACAGGTGACGGCCGCCAACTCGGCGTATCGAGTTGCAGCGCTTGTTGATTCGTGGTCGCAGCCGGACGGGGAAGCGATCCGCGCTGCTGGTGGGCCGGTGTTGCTCGTCGACGATGTTGTCGACACGGGGTGGACGATGACGATGGCTGCCCGCGCGGTGCGCGCCGCCGGTGCGTCCGAGGTGCTGCCCTTCGCGCTCGCGAGCACTTCCTAGGTGGGCCTTCTTCGACGCGGTGCGGTGCCCCCGAGTTGCGCGGTGACCGCGTCGGCGGTGGTCATCAGGGCCATTGCTCGCTCGCGGATTTCATTGTCGGTCAACGCTTTTCCAACGTGCATCGAGGCGACCATGACCTGATGACCGTGATGGTCGTAGACGGGTGCGGATATCACGCTGATGTCGAATCGGGTCGAGCGCCGCTTTCCGTCGCGTTCGCGGTCGTCGCGCAGGTGGACCCGCTCGCCGATGTCGGACACCAGTTCGCCCAGCAGCGCCCGCAGTTCGTCAGGAAGGGTGCTCGACATCCCGGCCATCATCGAATACAGGCGGCGGCCGCCAGGGGTCAGCCGCTCGACGAGATAGCCGTCGGCGCGGCATTCTTCGATCACCCGCTTCAGCCGGGTCGGATCGGTCTGCGAGGGGCGCAGCGGCACGGTGGGTTCCCTGGCAAGCCAGTCGCGTACCGCCTCTTCGTCCCACAGCACGAACATCAACCCGACCGGCGGTGCGAACGGATAACTCTGCCCCACCTCGACCCCGGGTCGGACGCCTGCGGGTGACACCAGGTCGAGCAAGGTGATCCTGTCATCGATCACCGCGGACAGCCCCACGGTCACACCGAACATCCCCGACAGTCGACGAAGCTCGTCGCGTGCGGCCGGGCTCACTCGCATCGACTCCTGGGCGCGGTGGCCCAGCGTGATCAGGGACGGTCCCAGCCGGTACGTCTTGTCGGCCCCGTCACGAACGAGATAGCCGGCGTCGGCCAGCGTGCCGGCGATGCCGAGACACGTCGGCTTGCTCAGGCCGAGGCGACGGGCCAACTCCGAGACCCCGAACCGCTCATCGGGACGGTCTGCGAGGAAGTTCAGGATCGCCACCACGCGTTCCGTCGGCGGGGACGTGCGGGCAGCGGTGTCGGAGGGCACGGGCGCAGCCTACCGCCGGTTCCATATCTGTACCGAGCCGGTCGATATATTGACTCTCGTTAGAACGCGTTCTAGTTTCTAGAGGTGTTCTCCCAGCCCTTCATCGACGCGATCGCCGAGGCTGAGCGATTGGTCGCCGCCGCCCCCTTCATCGAATCCGAGGCCGATCTGCTGGAGGGTCTGCAGTATCTGGCGGGGTGTATAGCGGGCTGCACCCACCTCGCTTTCGACTACGAGCGCGACCATCCGCTCCTGCAGTCGGGCACGGGGCCGTTCACCAAGATGGGGCTGGACAACCCCGATACCCTCTACTTCGGCACCCGGGTGCAGCCTGGCCGCGAGTACGTCGTCACCGGCAAGCGCGGCACGACGACCGATCTGAGTTTCCAGATGCTCGGCGGTGAGTACACCGATGCCAACGTGCCCGCAAGCCAGGCGGCGTTCGACGACCGCGAACTCGATATCGCTTCGGACGGAAGTTTCGAGTGGCGGGTCACCCCGAACAGCCCGTCGCAGTTGTTGATCCGTGAGGTCTACAACGACTGGGGTGCTCAACGCGGGCACATCAGCATCGCGAGGACTGACACCGCGGGCACCGCACCGCCCCCGCTGACCAGAGAGCTCATCGAGAAGCGTTACGCCGTCGCGGGAAAGCAACTCGTGCAGCGGGTGAAGACATGGTTGCAGTTTCCGCAGTGGTTCTACGACACGCTGCCGGTGAACACGATGGTGGCACCACGGCTGACCCCCGGCGGCCTGGCGACCCAGTACTCGTCGGTCGGACACTTCGACCTGACGCCGGACCAGGCGCTGCTCATCACGCTTCCGGTTTCCGACGCGCCCTACCTCGGGTTCCAGCTCGGCAGCCTCTGGTACATCTCACTGGACTACATCAACCACCAGACGTCGCTGAACGGCACTCAGGCGCAGGCCGATCCGGACGGCAAGGTCCGTTTCGTCGTGTCCGACACCAGCCCGGGCGTGACGAACTGGGTCGAAACGCTCGGTCATCGCAGGGGTTATCTGCAGTTCCGCTGGCAGCGGCTCTCGCGTGAACTCACCGAAGCGGACGGCCCTGAGGTCGAACTGCTCGACATCGACAAGGTGGCCGAGGCGCTGCCGTACTACGAGTCGAACAAGATTTCCGAAGAAGCATGGCGGGCGCGAATCGCCCTGCGCCAGAAGCAGATCGGTGACAGGATGGTTGCATAGCATGACAGGACTCCTGGAGGACCGGGTCGTGGTCATCAGCGGCGTTGGACCCGCACTCGGTACGACGCTGGCGAAGCGATGCGCTGAAGCGGGCGCCGATCTGGTCCTTGCGGCCAGAACCGTCGAGCGCCTCGACGAGGTGGCAAAGCAGGTCACCGAACTCGGCAGGCGTGCGGTGTCTGTCGGCACCGACATCACCGACGAGGCGCAGGTGGACAACCTCGTCGAGCAGACGCTGCAGGCCTACGGCCGGGTCGACGTGCTGATCAACAACGCGTTCCGGGTGCCGTCGATGAGACCGCTGGCCGACACCACCTTCGAACACATGCGGGACGCGATCGAGTTGACGGTGTTCGGGGCGTTGCGGTTGATCCAGGGCTTCACTCCTGCGCTTGCCGACGCGAAGGGTTCTGTGGTGAACGTGAACTCGATGGTGGTGCGTCATTCACAAGCGAAATACGGTGCCTACAAGATGGCGAAGTCGGCGCTGCTGGCGATGTCGCAGTCGCTTGCAACCGAACTGGGTGAACGGGGCATCCGAGTGAACTCCGTTCTCCCGGGCTATATCTGGGGCGGAACGCTCAAGAGCTATTTCGAGCATCAGGCGGGCAAGTACGGCACAAGCGTCGACGAGATCTACAACGCCGCCGCGGCGGGCAGCGATCTGAAGAGGCTGCCCACCGAGAACGAGGTGGCCTCGGCCATCCTGTTCATGGCAAGCGACCTGTCGAGCGGTATCACGGGCCAGACGCTCGATGTGAACTGTGGGGAGTACAAAGGCTGATGACCGCTCCGCGCACCGATCCGGGAACCGTCGACGATCTGTTGGCGTCGGCGACAAAAGCCTGTGGTCTCGACGACTTCGGCTCCGACGACGACAACTACCTGGAGGCGCTGACCACGCTGCTGGAGTCCTACCGGCGCGATGCGGACCTTACTGAGCTCGGAAGCAAGATGAACCGCTTCTTCGTCCGCAACGCGCTGGTCGCGCGGCTGATGTCGGAGGCGGCGTGGAAGCAGTATCCGCAGCACGCGGACGTGGTGATCGAGCGGCCGATCTTCGTCACCGGCCTGCCTCGCACAGGTACGACGGCACTGCACCGGCTGATGAGCTCCGACCCGCGCCATCAGGGCCTCGAGTTGTGGCTCGCCGAGTTCCCACAGCCGCGACCACCCCGTGAAACCTGGTCGCAGAACGCAGTTTTCCGCGATCTCGACGCCCGGTTCACCAAGGCGCACAATGAGAACCCCGACTACACCGGGCTGCACTTCATGACCGCCGACGAGGTCGAGGAGTGCTGGCAGTTGCTGCGGCAGTCGCTGCACTCGGTGTCGTACGAAACGCTCGCCCATCTTCCGACGTACTCGCAGTGGCTCGCCCGCCAGGACTGGACCAAGCCGTACCAACGGCATCGCAAGAACCTTCAACTGATCGGGCTGAACGACGTCGACAAGCGATGGGTGCTGAAGAATCCCAGCCACCTGTTCGCGCTCGACGCGCTGATGGCGACCTATCCCGATGCGCTCGTCGTGCAATGCCACCGGCCGGTGGAGACGATCATGGCGTCGATGTGCTCACTGGCCCAGCACACAACGGAGGGCTGGTCGACCAGTTTCACCGGTGAGCTGATCGGGCAGGACGCGATGGAGACGTGGTCGCGCGGGCTGGAATTGTTCACAGCCGAACGCGCCGAACACGATCCGGCGCAGTTCTACGACATGGACTACTTCGAGCTGATCAAGGATCCGATCGGCACCGTCGAGCGCATCTACCGTCACTTCGGCATCGATCTGACCGACGAGGCGCGCGTCGCGATGGAGGCGAGCGACGCCGAGAGCAAGCAGGGCCCGCGCGCGCCCAAGCACACGTACTCGCTCGAGGACTACGGCTTGACCGCCGACGCCGTCAAGGAGCGCTTCAAGGGGCTGTAGTTCTCCCGTGAGCAGCTGAAACGAGCGCGACAGGCGTTCTGCCAGGTGTCATCCGCACCGAATCTGCGTTAGGCTCGTCGGCGACTCATAAATCGGGATACCATCCCTATATTCGGGATTAGTGGGTAGTCGCATGACTGACAACGATGTCAACGCAGGTGTATCGACAGGCGATCTCCGCGCCGATCAACCTCCGGCCGACCAGCGGACCGTCCGCAGGGCGGCGTGGGCCGGACTCATCGGTACGGCGCTGGAACAGTACGACTTCGTCATCTACGGGACCGCCGCGGCACTGGTCTTCAACGAGATCTTTTTTCCCGACGTGTCG
Source organism: Actinomycetes bacterium (assembly GCA_023415515.1). Taxonomy (GTDB): domain Bacteria; phylum Actinomycetota; class Actinomycetes; order Mycobacteriales; family Mycobacteriaceae; genus Mycobacterium. The sequence goes on along the minus strand of JAEZKH010000323.1, from coordinate 11,336 downwards.
CCCGCTGTCGGGTTCATCGCCTCGTTCGGCACGTACGCAGTGGGATTCGCAGCGCGGCCGCTCGGCGGTTTGATCTTCTCCCACTTCGGCGACCGGTTGGGTCGCAAATGGGTCCTGGTCGCGACGCTGCTGCTGATGGGTGTGTCCACGTTCGCGATCGGCGTGCTGCCGACCTATGACCAGGTCGGGCTGCTGGCACCGATACTGCTCGTCGCGCTGCGTGTCCTGCAGGGTCTGGGGGCGGGAGCCGAGCAGGCCGGCGGAATCGTACTTCTCACCGAGACAGCGGCGAAGGGCAAGCGCGGACGCTTCGCCTCGCTGGTGTTCGTCGGCGCTGCTGCGGGGACCGCGCTGGGTGCGGTGATCTGGATTCTCGTTCAGCTGTGGCCCGACGAGGACGTGATGACGTGGGGCTGGCGTCTTGTGTTCTTCTCATCGGTGGTCGTGACGATAGCGGCGTTCGTCATCCGCCGGCGCATGTCCGAATCGCCGGTGTTCAAGGAACTCAAGACCGAAGGCGTACTCGAACGTCAGCGCGCGCCGATCTCCGACGTTCTCAAACACGGACGGAGCGGGGTCGCGCGGGTGTTCTTCATGAACGTCGGGGCCAATGCCCACTCATATGTCTTCCAGGTCTTCCTCGGCAGCTATCTGATCAGCCAGCTCGACGTCGACAAAGCCTTCATCCCCAAGGTGCTGCTGATCGGCGCGCTGTTCGCCTGCGTATCCGCATACGCATTCGGTGTGTTGTCGGACCGGTACGGGCGTCGGCCCATGTACCTCGCGGTGACGGGCTTCCTGCTGGTCTTTCCGGTGCCCGCGTTTCTGCTTCTCGAGACGCGGAACATGTTTCTGATCTCGCTTGTCATCGTGTTGGGATTCGTTTTCGCAGGCTACGGCACAGTCGGCGTGCAAGCCGCGTACTTCCCGGAGCTGTTCGGGTCGCGCTACCGCTACGCAGGTGTGGCGATCGGACGCGAGTTCTCGTCGGTGTTCGGAGGCGGTATCGCGCCGCTGATCTGTTCGTCGCTGGTGACGTGGGCGACCGGATCATGGTGGCCCGTGGCGGTTTACATGACGGTGATCATCGCGATCAGTGTCGTGAGCACAATCACTGCGCCGGAGACCGTCGACCGCGACCTCCTCACCGAAGCCGACGCGTCGAGATGAACCCCTTCGACCTGACCGGATCGACCGCCGTGGGCACCGGGGTGCACGACTCCGGCGCGGTGCCCGTGGTGCTTCTGGCATCGCGGGCCTCCGATTGCGTTCACGGCGTGGTTCTGCCCGTCGACGGTGGCCGGTCGGCCCGATGACAAGAGTCGACTGTTCGCACCTGCTCGCCGACAACCCGGTGATCGCCGTCATGAGGGCTCGGCACGCGCGCGATTACCCGCCGGTGATCGGCGCGCTCATCGCCGGCGGTGTACGACTCATCGAACTGACGCTCAGCACCGAAGCGGTGTTCGATGAACTCCCGTCCCTGATCGGCGAATTCGGAGATGCCGCCATCCTCGGCGTCGGTACCGTCACCAACCCGATGCAGGCGCAGGCGTCCATCGACAGGGGCGCTGAGTTTCTCGTGACTCCCACGGCCGAACTCGACGTGGTCCGCGCGGCGGTCGGCGCGGGTGTGCCGGTTTTCCCGGGTGGACTCACCCCCACTGAGCTTCACAGCGGCTGGTCGGCAGGGGCGTCGGCGGTCAAACTGTTTCCCGCTTCAACGGTCGGTGTCGGCTATCTCAATCAACTGAGGGGGCCATTCCCCGACATGTTGGTCATCCCGAGCGGCGGGGTGGGAATCGCTGACGCAGCCCAGTGGATCAGCGCTGGAGCGGTTGCGGTGAGCGTAGGCGGACCCCTGCTCGGTGATGTCTTCGCCGACGGTGACACCGCTGCGCTGGCAAGCCGTGCCCGCGACCTCACGGAGACGGTGCGTCGAGCCCGCGAAAGGCGGCACGATGAGCGGTGATTCGGCTCCCGAAGTCGTCACCCTGGGCGAAACGATGGCACTGGTCCAATCCGTCAATCCAGGGCCTCTTCAACACACCCGTGAGCTCGAGCTGAGGATGGGCGGGTCGGAGTCGAACTTCGCCATCGCACTGCGGCGCCTGGGAACCACCGTCACCTGGGTCGGTCGCGTGGGGGACGACAGCCTCGGCGACTACATCCGGCGCGAACTCGCCGCCGAGCAGATCGATGCGCAGACCATCATCGATCCGGAAGCACCGACAGGACTGATGATCAAGGAGCGTCGCACGCCGGCGACGCAGAAGGTCTGGTACTACCGCCACGCGAGCGCAGGATCGCGGCTGTCGCCGAGTGACCTGCCCGTGGAGAAGATCCGCGCCGCGCGCCTTCTGCACATCACGGGCATCACCCCTGCGCTGTCTGAATCAGCCGCCGAAACCGTCGATCACGCGATCGCGATAGCCAAATCCGCCGACACCGCGGTGGCGCTCGACGTGAACTATCGGTCGGCGCTATGGCCACCCGACGCGGCGGAACCGGTCCTTCGGCGGTTGTCGTCGGTAGCCGACATCGTGTTCGCAGGTGACCATGAGGCCGCGTTGATCGTCGAGCGTTCCGACGATCCGCTCGATCTCGCCCGCGGCATAGCACGACTGGGGCCGTCCCAGGTCGTCATCAAACTCGGCGATCGCGGATGCGCGGCAGTCATCGATGGTGCGGCCCATCGTGTCGACGCGGTAGCGGTGGAGGCGATCGATACGGTAGGGGCAGGCGACGGCTTCGTCGCAGGATATGTGGCTGAGCTCTTGTCGGGCGAGGCCCCCGCCCGACGGCTGGATACCGCGGTGCGGGTGGGCGCGCTCGCCTGCCTCGTCCACGGCGACTGGGAAGGCATGCCTCGTCGCGACGAACTCACACTGCCGGACTCGCGCGAGCCGGTCACCCGGTAGACGGTGTCGCCCAGTGTGACTCGAAGCCCAGCGGCAGCAGCGGGGACAGCGCCGGCCGAGCGTCGCGCAGGGACTCGACGACCTCCGCGTACCGCCGCGCAGGCATGTGCACGCTCGGCGCCGATACCGATATCGCCGCTGTGACGCGGCCCTCGCGGTCGGGAATGCCGATCGCGACGCAGGTCACGCCGAGTTCATTCTCCTGGTTCTCAACCGCGAAGCCCCGCTTGCGAGTACGCGCCAATCCGGCCAGGAATTCGTCCTTCGTGCGCGCCGAGTTCGGGGTGGGTGTCGCCTCGGGATCGAAACGGCTCGCGGCCTCGCTATCGGGCATCGCCGACAACAGCACCTTTCCCAACGCGGTGTTCTGCGCGCGCAACCGGAGGCCGGGCCGCGACATCATCTCGATACCGCGACGGCCGCGTGCCTTGGCGAGATAGAGGATGTCTGCGTCGACAAGGACGCCGAGATGGGTCGCGTCCAGCGTGCTTGCCGACACCGATTCGAGGATCGCCTGGATCTCACGGGACACGTCGATGCTCGCCTGCGCGTGACTGCCCAACTGGAGCAGCTTCATCCCCAATCGGTACCGATGCTCGGCATCGACGGCCAGGAACCCGGTGGCGACCAACGTAGTGAGCATGCGATGGGTCGACGAGCGACTCAGCCCCGCGGCCCGCGAGATGTCGTCGAGCCGCGTGAAGCCATCGGCGACGTGGTCGAGCAGGGAGAGTCCCCGCTCGAGTGTCTTGGCGCCGGACGCGCTGTCGGCCATGCCCGCGATTATCCCCGATATCCGGACGCCGTTCCGGAATACGGGACAGGCTCAGCCGTCTCCCGGGGACGGAGCGCTCGACATCTCCTCCAGCACCCCTTCGGCGACAGCGTGTTTGATGCTGTCGACGAGCTTCGGGCAGGCTTTGGCCCTCGCGGGCTCGCCGCCGGATTCCCGCAGTTCGGTGAAGTACGCGCAGCGTCGACTGGCCTCGGAATTCCACTGCACCGACGTATGGGCGGGACCCAGCTTCTTGACGCTGACCGACACGTGGCAGAAGCGGCAGTCCACGGACACCAGGCCGGCGTTCAGGTAGCGCTCGCGGTCGCGTTGCGTGGCTTCACGTACAGCGGCCGCCCGATCCGGATCCGACGCGAAATTCGGTGCCTTCGACCATGTACCACCACCGCTGCCGTTCGAGCCGTGGGGGTGGTCATCGTCGTCGTGAGCGCCGTGCAGCGCGAGCATCGACCGGGCCAGATCGTCGACACTCGGCGCGCGCCGGGGCTCCCGCGGGCTCATGATGAGGGCTGCTGCGCCCTGTCCTTCTCTTCGGCCTGGGCCTTGAGGTTCTCCTCGACTTCGACGTGCCATTTCTCGTTGGCGGCCGTGGTGTCGACCTCCATCTCGAAGCGGTCGGTCATGTCCGGTGTCACATCGGCGATGTCGACGTAGAACTGCTGATACCAGCGCCGCATCTGATACACGGCGCCGTCTTCCTCGACCAGCAGGGGGTTGTCGATGCGGGTCTTGTGCTTCCAGATCTCGACGTCCTGGAGGAACCCCTTGCTGACGCCGTCGGTGAAGGCCTCGGCCAACTTCTCGGTCGTCGCATCGTCAAGCCCCTTGGGCTTTTCGACGATCACACCCCACTGCAACACGAACGAATCCTGGGTGACGGGGTAGTGGCAGTTGATCAGGATCGACTCGGCCTTGAAATCACCGTAGGTGTTGTGCAGCCAGTTGATCATGAACGACGGTCCGAAATACGAGGCTTCCGAATCCAGGTGCGCCTCGCCGTATGCGGTGCCCATGTCGTTGATGTCCGGCCGGCCCACGTTGTGCAGGTACTGCGACGCGATATGGCCCTCGAAGACGTTCTTGAAGTACGTCGGCAGGCCGTAGTGGATGTAGAAGAAGTGCGCCATGTCGGTGACGTTGTCGATGATCTCGCGGCAGTTGCTGCCCTCGATGAGCATCGAGTTCCAGCGCCAGTCGGTCCACCCGTCGTCGGCGAACTCGGGGATGTCGGGGATCCGGACCTCGTCCGGTGGCGGGTTCCCCTCGTGGTCGTGCCAGACGAACAACAGTCCGCCGCGCACGTCGGTCGTCCACGCGCGAGTGCGGGCCAGTCGCGGCGTGCGCTTGGCGTAGGGCACGAGCTTGCACCTACCGTCCCCGCCCCAGCGCCAGTCGTGGAACGGGCACGCCACCTCGTCACCCTTGATGGTGCCCTGGGACAGGTTGCCTCCCATGTGTCTGCAATAGCCGTCGAGGACCTTGATCTCGCCCTTCGAGTCGGCGAAGACGACGAGCATGGTGCCGAAGATCTCGATCCCGTGCGGCTTGCCGTCGATGTAGTCCTTGACCGGTCCGAGGCAGTGCCAACCGCGCGCGTATCGGTCCGGTAGCGCGCCGGTGTCGATCTCGCGAACGCCGCTGGGGGCTGATTCAGTCGTCACGTCGCGCCTCCTCTCTATGCTCTCTAACTAGAACACGTTACAGTTTTTCCCGAGGGCCGCGCAAGGTAAGCACCTTTTACCTGCGGTATATCTAGACGATGCCGCTGTTCACGTTCGAGGGCCGGTCACCGACCGTCGACCCCGGCGCCTTCATCGCACCGACCGCCACGCTCATCGGCGACGTCCATGTCGCGGCGGGCGCCTCGGTGTGGTTCAACGCGGTCCTGCGCGCGGACTTCGCCCCCATCATCGTCCGCGAGGGCGCCAACGTACAGGACTGCAGCGTGCTGCATGCGCCGCCGGGGATACCCGTCGACGTGGGGCCGGGCGCCACCGTCGCCCACAGTTGCGTGATCCACGGCGCCCACCTCGGCGCGGAGGCCGTCATCGCCAATCACGCCACCGTGCTCGACGGGGCCGTGATCGGCAGGAGAAGCCTCATCGCCGCGCATTCGCTGGTGACAAGCCAGACCAAGATCCCCGACGAGGTCGTCGCGGCAGGAGTGCCCGCCAAGGTCAGGGGACCGGTCGCGGGAACCGGGGCGCAACTGTGGGTGGACAGCAATCCCGGCGCCTACCAGGATCTCGCCCGCCGTTACGCGATGGGACTGCGCGAGATCACCGAGCCCGGCCAACCCTAGATCTTGCGCGCGCTCGCGGTGGCTTTGTCGAGTTCCCAATAGGCGCGCAGCGCGACGATCTTGCCGTCGTCGTTCACGCGATAGGTGAAGACGCCTTCGGCGACGACCTCGTAGCCGCTCGACCGGATCACGATGGTGCCGACGTTGGCTTCCTCGTTTCCGCATTGGTAGCTCTTGTCGAAGTTGAACGTCAGCTCGCTCGGCGCGATCGCCATGTCGTAGAACTTCGCGATCGCCGCCTTACCCCGGTGCCCCTTGCCCTCCGGATCGAAATGCGAAGGCCCGATGGGGTCTTCGACGACGGCGTCATCGGCGAACACCGCCAGCCAGGCTTCCTTATCGCGCGCCATCGCCGCCTCGCGGGAGCGCTTACCCGCGAGGTGGACCGCGGAGTCGCTCATCGGTCCTGCCAGCCCGAGTGGATGTAGGTGTCGGCGAAGCGCTTCATCGAGTCGATCTTCTTGTCCAGCGGAGCGTCGAAGGCAAGGCCGTCGAACACCCAGGGGATGCCGATGTAATCGGTCACGCCCGCCTCGACCAGGTCGCGGTGGCCGTCGACCCCGAACCTGTCGATACAGACGGCCTGGTATTCGAACGGGTCATCGGCGCGGCCGGCCTCGGCCAGCTGCCGTTTGAGTTCGGAGATCGTCTCGGCCAGTTGATCGCGCGTCATCATCGCGCTCGTCCAGCCATCACCGACCCGGACGGCTCGTCTGAGCGCGACGTCTGTGTGCCCGCCGACATAGAACGGCACCGGCTTCGACGGTGCCGGGCTCATCTGAAGCCGATCGAAATCGTAGAATTCGCCGTGGAACTCGACCATGCCGCCGGCAAGCACCAGCTTGATGACATCGATCATCTCGTCAACGCGTTTGCCCCGCTTCGCGAAAGGCACCCCGCACCACTCGAATTCCTCGGGCGCCCAGCCGATCCCCACGCCGAAGCCGAACCTGTTGTTGGTCAGATTCGCCACTGAGCCGACCTGGCGGGCCAGCAGCAGCGGGTTGCGCGAACCCAGCTTCATCACGTTGGTGTAGAAGCGCAGCTTCGAGGTCACCGCTCCCAATGTCCCCGCGAGGATCAGCGGATCCACCCAGGGTGAGTTCTCATCGAACATCCGCTTGCCGTCGGCGGTGTACGGATAGTCGACGGACTGCTTCTCGAAATAGAAGATCGAGTCCGGCAGCGCGATGTTGTCGAATCCGAGTTCCTCTGCCGCCTTGGCGATCTCGATGAGCTGATCGAGCGGACTGAACGCGATGCTGATCGTGTACTGCATCCTGGTCATGATGTGGTCTCGGGTTTGTCCGGCTTTTCGCAGCCGACGACCCACATCGAGTAGTACTGTGCGCCACCGCCGTAGGCGTGTCCGAGGGCCTTGCGCGCGCCCGGCACCTGGTGGCCACCCGCCTTGCCCATCACCTGGATGGCTGACTCGGCGAACCGGATCATGCCCGACGCGCCGATCGGATTGCTCGACAGCACCCCGCCGGAGGCGTTGAGCGGGATCCGGCCGGTGATCTCGGTCTCGCCGGCCTCGGTCAGCTTCCACCCTTCGCCTTCCGGCGCGAAGCCGAGGCTCTCCAACCACATGGGTTCGTACCAGGAGAACGGCACGTATACCTCGGCGGCGTCGATCTCGTCGATCGGGCTCTCGATCCCGGCGGCCTTCCACAGCGCGGCGGCGGCATCGCGGCTGGCCTGCGGGTTGACCTGGTCGCGGCCCGCATACGCCAGCGGTTCGGTACGCAGCGACGTGGCGTGGATCCACGCGACCGGATGACCGTCGGCCACCCGTGCATCCGCGGCCGCCTCATCACCGATGACCATCGCCGCGGCGCCGTCGGACGACGGGCAGGTCTCGTCGTAGCGGATCGGGTCCCACAGCATCGGAGACTCCATCACCTTCTCGACGGTGATGTCGGGTTGGTGCAGGTGCGCCAACGGGTTCTTGGCGCCGTTGCGCCGGTCCTTGACGGCGACCATCGCGCCGATGTGGTTCGGCGCGCCGGAGCGGCGGATGTAGGCGCGCACATGGGGGGCGAAGTAGCCGCCGGCGCCCGCGCCGACCGGTTTGGTGAACGGCACCGGAATGCTCAACGCCCACATGGCGTTCGACTCCGACTGCTTCTCCCATGCCATCGTCAGCACGCGCTGGTATTTGCCTGACTGAACGAGGCTCGCGGCGACGATCGCGGTCGACCCGCCGACCGAGCCTGCGGTGTGTACGCGGATCAACGGCTTGTTCGTCGCCCCGGTGGCGTCGGCCATGAACAGTTCGGGCATCATCACGCCCTCGAAGAAGTCGGGTGCCTTGCCGACCACCACGGCGTCGATGTCGTCGAACGTCGAACCGGAGTCCTCCAGCGCCCGGTCGATGGCCTCGCGGACCAAGCCGTTCATCGACACGTCGTGGCGTTTGGCAACGTACTTCGTCTGTCCGGTGCCGAGCACCGCGGCCAGTTGACCCGCCATGTCTACTTCCCCTCCAGGACGGCGACGAGATTCTGTTGCAGCACAGGGCCACTGGTCGCGTGGGCGAGCACCCGCTGCGCCGACCCGTCGAAGATGTGTTGTGCGGCGAAGCCGATCCGTTCGAGCCCGGCCGAGAACATCGGGTTGGCGGCAAGCGCACCGCCGGACGGGTTGACCTTCGTCTTGTCGGTCAGCCCGATCGCCTCGGCGAGGATCAGCTGCTGGTGGGTGAACGGCGCGTAGATCTCGGCGACCTCGATGGAGGAGGCGTCCCCGCCCGTCGCAGCCGCGGCCGATGCTGCCGTCGACGGCGAGGTGGTCAAATCCCGCGCACCCAGGATGGGGGTCTCGATGCGATGCTCGAAACCGGTGATCCAGGCCGGGTTCTCGCGCAGCGCGCGAGCCCTGTCGCCTGCGGCAAGCACGATGGCCGATGCACCGTCGGTGATCGGCGCGATGTCGTGTCGTCGCAGCGGATCGGCGAAGAACGGTCGATCGAGGAGTTCGTCGATGCTTTTGGCCGGTTTCTCCGAATCCGTACGGCTCGCTGCCGCAAAGGAATCCAGTGCCACCTGGGCCATCTGCTCGACCGTCCACTTGTTCGCATCCAGGCCCATCCGCGCCTGCAAGCCGGCCATCGAGACCGAGTCCGGCCACAGCGGCGCGACGCTGTACGGGTCGGTCTGCAGCGCAAGTACCCGACGCAGCGTGCCCGCCGACGACTTGCCGAACCCGTAGACCAGTGCGGTCTCGACCTCTCCGGTCAGCAGCTTGATGTAGGCCTCGTACAGTGCCCAGGCCGCGTCCATCTCGACGTGGGATTCGTTGATCGGCGGTACCGCGCCGATCGAGTCGATCGCCGAGATGAACGAGAACGCGCGTCCGGCAAGATAATCCGACGAGCCAGAGCACCAGAAACCGATGTCGGTCTGCTGCAGGCCGAGTTCGTCGTAGAGTTGGCGGAAGCACGGCATCAACATCTCGACGCCGTTGGTGGTGCCGTCGGTGCGGCGAACGTGCGGCGCGTGCGCGAATCCGACGACTGCGATATCGGTCATTGAAGTCCCTTTACAGGTGGTGCTTGTAGGAGTCGTAGTCCGCGTCGGGCTCGCCCGTCGGCCGGAAGTGGTCGATGTTGTCGATGCCCAGACCCCACTGCTCGCGGGGCTTCCACACCGCCTCCACCCGCATGCCCATTCGCACGTCGGCCGGATCGATCTCGGTGACCAGGTGCAGAAACGGAATATCGGCGCCGTCGAGCAACACGTAGGCCGCGACGTAGGGCGGCTTGATCCGCTGCCCGGGGAACGGGATGTTGATGATCGCGAATGTCGTGACCGTGCCCTTGTCGTTCAGTTCGACGAACTCGTCGAGTTCGCGGCCGGTGGCCGGATCGGCCTCCTTGGGCGGGAAGTACACCTTGCCAGGCTGACCGTTTGAGTCGCCGGTGCGCGCCGCGAGCAGCTTGCCCTCTTCGAGCGCGCGAAGGAACTTCGACTCGGGAAGCGATGCGGTGTGCTGGATCTCGATCGACGAGGGCGAAACCTGGATCGTGACCGGCTCGCGATCGTCGGGCCCACCTTCGGGTTCCGCTTCCTCACCCGGCACGAAATACGCGATGTCGGTGATCGCGCCGACGGGTTCGTCGACCCAGTGCGCGTGCACTCTGGCGCCGGTGCTGATCGCCTCGGATGAGCCCACATCAACGGCATGCAGGAGCGGGACGTCGGCGCCGTCGAGCTTGATCAGCGCCCACGCGAACGGCTTGTCGAGCGGCTGACCCTCGAGCGGCGTCGACTGCCAGGTCCAGGACACCACTGTTCCGACGCTGCTCACCGGTACGATCTCGGTCAGCCGTTCGTAGGTGACAGGGTCGAATTCTGCGGGCGGCACGTACACCCGCCCGTCCGAACCACGCACGCCGACGATGCGTCGCTCGCGCAGGGCGGTGAAGAACTGGGACAGGAGTCTTCCGACTGAACGGGTGTAGTCGAATGAGAGCTTGAGCGGCGCTGACAGGGGCCGCTCATGCTTGTCGATCTGCACCGGGCTGCTTTGGCCTGTGGTCACAGCATCGAGTAGAACAGGTTCTAGAAGTAGTTTCAAGGATGGGTCGGAAGGCGGTCTAATGAACGCAGGGTTGGGGTGCTGGGAATGAAGCTCGGCTTGCAGCTCGGATATTGGGGCGCGCAGCCGCCCGACAACCACGGCGAACTGGTCGCGGCGGCCGAGGAGGCGGGCTTCGACACCGTGTTCACCGCGGAAGCGTGGGGTTCGGACGCCTACACGCCGCTGGCCTGGTGGGGTCGCGAGACCACGCGGATGCGGCTCGGCACCTCGGTGGTCCAGCTGTCTGCCAGGACACCGACGGCGTGCGCGATGGCCGCGCTGACACTGGACCACCTCTCCGGCGGACGGCACATCCTGGGGCTCGGAGTGTCGGGACCTCAGGTCGTCGAGGGCTGGTACGGCGCCAAGTTCGGAAAGCCGCTGGCCCGCACGCGCGAGTACATCGGCATCCTGCGGCAGGTGTGGGCGCGCGAGGCTCCGGTGCACAGCGACGGTCCGCACTATCCGCTGCCGCTCTCGGGCGAGGGCACCACCGGCCTTGGTAAGAACCTCAAGCCGATCACGCATCCGCTGCGCGCCGACATCCCGGTCATGCTGGGGGCCGAAGGCCCCAAGAACGTGGCGCTGGCCGCTGAGATCTGCGACGGTTGGCTGCCGATCTTCTATTCGCCGCGGATCGCTGGCATGTACAACGAGTGGCTCGACGAGGGTTTCGCCCGGCCCGGTGCGCGGCGCAGCCGCGAGGACTTCGAGATCTGTGCGACCGCGCAGG
>JAEZKH010000261.1 GCA_023415515.1 Actinomycetes bacterium | reverse complement strand
GAGGAGCCGTGTGCCATTGTCCCCGTGCGGCACCACATTCAGTGACCACACTGCGTCCCAGAAGTTTTGGCTACCCGTGGTTCGTAGGACGATCGATCGTCCCGGGTCGACGTCGACGACGCTCATCGCGATCCCGTTCGCGAGCCCGCGCCAGCCCCTGGGCGCCAGACGAACAGTGTCACCCCTGGCGAGGTGTTGCCATTCCGGGTGGATCTCGTCGGCGACGTGGTAAGCAAGCCCGGCCAGGGTCTGCAGTTTTTCGTAGGCATAGAACCCCGCACGGTTCTGACCGATTTGGATCAGCCATGGCCAAACCCCCTCCGGTGGCCTGTCGATGGTGATCCCCTCGGTCGTCACCACTGCCGGTGGCCCTACCAGGTCGTCGCCGGGCAGCGGCATCAAACACTCGTCTTTGGAGGTTCCCCAGTTGCGGAAGAACTGCCTTGCCGCGACAAGCACCGCGGCTGTCGCGCCCAGTCGGATCATCGCTGCACTCATGGCCCAACTGTGCGGCGGGTTGGGCCGGCGCGGTAGGGCCGGTGGACCGTGATGTGGCCACCGAGAGTCGATGAATGGCCTTTTCATGTGGGACCTTCGGCTCCACGCGCGGCGGCCCGGCGCTCACTGGCGAGCGACGATGACCGGCACCTCGGCGGTGTGAACTACGGCCGTGCTGACCGAGCCGAGCAGCGCCGCCAGAACTCCACCGCGACCACGGCTGCCGACGACCAACAGCTGGGCCGAGCGGGACTGCTCGATCAGCCGGCGCGCCGGCTGATCACAGGCGACGACCCGGCACACGGTGACGTCGGGATAGCGCTCACGCCATCCGGCCAGACGCTCCGCGAGGAGCTCGACGGCCTCTGATTGCACGATCGACCAGTCGGGGACGCGGAAACCCAACATTTCGGTGTCACTCCAGACGTGGACAGCAACCAGTTCGACTTCGCGCCGCGCGGCTTCGTCGAAGGCGATCGCGGTTGCCGACTCCGAAGCCGGTGAGCCGTCGATACCCACGACCACCGGCGCAAGTGACGAAATGCTCAGTGGATCACCAGGGATGAGGGCAACGGGACAGCGCGCGTGATGAATCAGCGCGGTGCTGACCGAGCCGAGCAGGATCCGGGCCATCGTGCCGAGGCCGCGGGTGCCGACGACGACCATATCGGCGTGCTCGGACAACTCAACCAACGTCGGCGCCGGTAGACCTATCAAGATCTCCGTGCTGACCTCAATCGACCGCGTATGTTGTGTGCTTTCTTCGGCGGTCTCGAGCGCCTCGACGAGTGCCTTGCGGCCCTCCTCCTCCTGCCACTGCATATAGCTGTCCGACATGACGGGGATCCCACGGATCGTCGTCGCCATGGTCGGGTTCACCACCGTCACTATCGTGAGGGCTACGTTGCGACTGGCTGCTTCGAGCGCCGCCCAGCTGACAGCGGCCTTCGCGGCCGCCGAGCCGTCTACAGCCGCCACGATTCCCCGGTGCGCCGCGCGTGTTGACATTTCGCTCCTTGCTGCCTCGGCTCGCCACCCGTCGACCGCTACAGCGGCGCCGTCAGCCTGCGGAAACGCGTCTCACTGCCCAGCAGGTGCAAGGAAGCCGAAGACACCACCGTAGAACTTCACGCACTTGTCGCATCCAGTCGGCGTCGGTGACCATGACGGCGCGGTCCCACTGGAATGGTAACTCGAAGCCGAACTCGGTGTCCTCCCATTGCGCAGCGGAGTCGACTCCCAGATGATCCGGCGCGCACTCGCAGTACAGCCGAATTCTGTTGCGCTCGCGTCGTTTGCCGTCTATCGCGGGGATTGGCAAGGTAATCGATCGAGATGGAAGTTTCGAGTCTTACTGTGGGATAAGTGAACTCATCTGCGCTTCGCGATGCGCTAGGCGCAGAGCGCTTGTTCTCGATCAGCCGGAGCGCAGGCGGTGATCGCCGAGGTGCGCAGCGCAGCACTGGACGTGCCGGGCTGCTACGTTGGGATGTTACGACTACGCGTAACGGAATGGGTCTGGACGCGGCAATTCGCCCGAAATTCGTAGCTTCTCACCATATATTGCGCAAGATCGGACTGTCACAATCCGAGGAGGCGCAAGTGGGAAGAGTGCAGGGCTGGGGTTGATCAGCGAAGGTAAGCCTGGGTTACGGTTCGGTCGGGAGCGATCCGGGGATGTGCGCCGGATTCATGATCAACTCGATGAGCTGGCCGCTGACCGCGACCAAATGGGGTTGCTACTGCAACTGGCGATCGAGATCAGCTCCGACCTCGAATTGGACCCAACGCTGCACCGGATCATCAGCGCCGCGTTGATCCTCACGGGGGCGCGATACGGCGCCATCGGCGTCTGGGGCCCAGACGGCTTGCTGACCTCGTTCGTCCACGAGGGGATGGACGACGAGACCGTTGAGCGGATCGGGCACCTTCCGGTCGGCAAGGGGATCTTGGGCGCGTTACGTGAACGGACCGAGCTGTTGCGTCTCGACGATCTGACTCAGCATCCGGCCTCGGCGGGCTTTCCACAGGGGCACCCGCCGATGCGCGCTTTCCTGGCTATCCCGATCCGCATTCGCGAGCAGGCCTTCGGCAGCCTCTATATCGCGGACGACCGGGACGGTCAGACCTTGACCGAGTCCGACGAGTTGACCGCCCGGGCATTGGCGTCGGTTGCCGCCGTCGCCATCGACAACGCCCAGCTGTTCGACGCGACCCGGATCGCCGCGTCATGGACGAGCGCAAGTCGCGAGATCACCGCTGCTGTCCTGACCGACGGGCGGCCGGCTCTCGGGCCGCTGCAACTCATTGCCGCGCGCGTGTGTGAACTCACTGGGGCAGAACAGGCCATTGTGCTCTTTCCTGAGGATGCGGACCAGGCCGATGACGAGGTGGAAACGCTTGTGGTGTCGGCGGCGGTCGGCCGATACGCAGACGATGTTCTCGGCCAGCACGTTCCCGTCGAGGGCTCGACCACCGGGTCGGTGTTTCGCTCTGGCGAGCCGTTGATCACCGAGACGTTCCGCAGGCCGATCCAAGCGTTCACCGATGTAGGTGAACGTCCAGCGATCGTCGCGCCGTTATGCGCCGACGGGCACAGCCTGGGGGTGCTCGTGGTGGCGCGCAATGTCGATGCTCCTCGGTTTGCCGACAAGTACCTCGATCTCGTGCGGGATTTCGCCGGCCACGCCGCTATTGCGCTGACGATCGCCAGGGCACGTCAATACGCGGCGGACCTTGCGCTGCTCAATGATCGCGAGCGCATCGCGCATGATCTGCACGATCAGGTCATCCAACGGGTGTTCGCCGTCGGACTCGATCTGCAGGGCCTGATCGCTCGGTTGAGAGATCCTGCGTTGGCGCAGCGGCTGTCGCGCGCGGTCGACGAACTGCAGGCTGTGATCACCGAGATCCGCACGACCATCTTCAACCTGCAGCATCCTGTGGATTCGACAGGAGGGCTGGCGGCGCGCATCCACGCGGTCTTCGAGCAACTGACGAACGACCGCGACGTCGCCGCTACATTGAGCCTGAGCGGCCCGCTGAGCATCGTCTCCGCCGAACTCGCGGCCCACGCCGAAGCAGTGGTCACCGAAGCTCTCAGCAACGCGATCCGGCACTCCGGGGCCGACAAGATCACCGTAAGCCTTGCGGTCGGCGACGACCTGAGCGTCGTGGTCACCGACGACGGCGCCGGTATCCCGGCGGACCGCAAGCGCGATAGCGGCCTGCGTAATCTTGCCCGGCGTGCGGAGTCAACCGGTGGCGTGTTCCAGATCAGTTGCCCGGAATCCGGCGGTACACAATTGATTTGGCGAGTACCGTTGACTGTGGAGTGACGTTCGGCCTCCGGATCAGCCCTGGCGCGCCACAATCACGGCAGTGTGAGCTTCGTGCACGACCGCCGAGCTCACCGAGCCGAGGAGCATGCCCGTGAAGCCGCCCCGGCCGCGGCTGCCGACCACCACCAGTTGTGCCGATTCGGATTCGGCCAGCAGGGTGCGCCCCGGGGCCTCCGGTACGACGACTCGGTGTATCACCACGTCGGGATAGCGTTCTTGCCAGCCCGCCAGCCGTTCGGCGAGAGTTTCCTGAGCCTCTGCGGCGATCGCTGACATCGGAACCGCATCGAGCTGCGGGAGATTGGAGTCGCTCCACGCATGTACCGCCACGAGCTTGGCGCCGCGCATCGAGGCCTCCTCGAAGGCAAGCGCTGTCGCGAGTTCGGAAGCCGGGGACCCGTCGATGCCGACGACCACGGGCGCATGCTGACGCTCCGGCGAGACGTTTTCGCGCACGATGGCGACCGGGCAATGCGCATGGTGCACCAACGCGGTGCTCACCGAACCCAGCAGTGCACGCTGCCACCCGCTCTGACCCCGGCTGCCCAGCACGACCATGTGCGCCCGCTTGCTGATCTCGATCAGCGTTGGTGCCGCTTGGGAAAAGGGGGTCGCGGTCCGGACGCGCAGTGCCGCGTCACCAGCGCTGGTGCGGGCCTTCCGCGCGGCATCGTCGACGAGTCGCTGGGCCTCTTCTTCCATCCAGGGCCCGATACCTTGCGGCCACGGTGCGGCAGACAGGCCCAGGCCGGCGTAACCACCGACGATCGGGTTCACCGCGTGAACAATGCTCAACTCGAGGTTGCGCATCACCGCCTCGTGAACAGCGAACTCCAGTGCCGCGTCGGAATACACGGATCCGTCGACCGCGACCACGATCCCGTCCTGAGTGACTTCGGACATCGCGGTCTCCTCACCGTCAAATGCCTTGTCAGCGGGTTGGGCTGACAAGTTCAGCGTATCGGCGTGCCGTCCCAGCCTCGGGGGGCCATAAGTCCCTGATGCTAAGGGATAAGGTCAGAAATGCACTGTCCTGTATCTGAAGCGGGGCAGGGGCGAGCGCGGTCATCCCGCTCCAATCGCTACTCTCGTGGCCGCAACCTGGCCGTTTCAACCGCAGTCGCGCGACAGCAGGTCGGTGACGGTCTCCCGGCGGATGAGCTGGCGGCAGCGGCCGTCGGCCACCGCGACGAGGGGCGGGCGGCCCACCGTGTTGTAGTTGGAGGCCATGCTGTGGTGGTAGGCGCCGGTACACGCGACGGCCAACAGGTCGCCGGGGTGGATGTCTGCGGGCAGCGAGACGTCGCGGGCGATCAGATCGCCGGCCTCGCAGTGCCGCCCGACCACCGTCACCTGGACGCTCGGTGCGGCCGCATGCCGGTTGGCAAGCGCGACAGTATATTTCGCTCCATAGAGAGCGACGCGCGGATTGTCGCTCATGCCGCCGTCGATAGCGACGAAAGTACGTCCACCGGGCTGTGACTTGATGGCGACGATACGGTAGAGGGTCACTCCGGCCCGTGCGCTGATTGCACGCCCGGGCTCGATGATCACCTGTGGTCGGGGGAAACCGGCTGCCGCACAGGCAGAGGCGAGGCTTTCGTCGACGGCGTCGGCGAAGTGGACGAGGTCGAGTTCGGCGTCGCCGCAGACGTAGGGTACCGCGTGGCCGCCGCCGATGTTGAGTTCTCCCAAGGTGATACCGAAGCGGTCACGGATGTCGGCCATCACGGCGACCATCCGGGTGATCGCCTGGCCGTAGAGGGCGGGGTCGGCGACCTGGGATCCGATGTGGCAGTGCAGGCCCGCCAGCGACAGACACGGCTGATTCAAGATTCGCCCAACGGCGTTCAGCGCGTGGTCTCCGCCGATGGTGAACCCAAACTTCTGGTCCTCGATCCCGGTCGTGACCGCCCGGTGGCCACCGATGTCGACGCCGGGGATGACGCGCAGCAGCACGGTCTGCTGTCTTCGCACCTGACCCGCCAGGAACGCGATCTCCAGCGGAGAGTCCACCACCACCCGGCCCACCCCGGCTTGGGTGGCTTCGCGCAACTCATCGGGAGTTTTGGCGTTGCCGTGCATGATGATTCGCGCCGGGTCCATGCCCGCCGCCAGTGCGGTGGCCAGCTCGCCGGCCGAGCAGACGTCGAGGCCGAGGCCTTCCTCTTCGACCCATCGAGCGACGGTCGTGGTCAGCAGGGCTTTGCCGGCGTAGGTGATCGAGAAGCTAGGCAGCGCCGCACGGTAGCGCCGGATCCGGCCGCGGAAGTCCGATTCGTCCAGGACGTAGGTGGGGGTGCGGAATTCGTCGGCGACCTCGGCCAGCGGCACCCCACCGACACACAGCTGCCCGAGGTCGTCTATGTGTGTGCTGGACGGCCATATTCGCCGGTCCAGTCCCGGGCAGCCGAGGGAGGGCAGTAACTCTGGAAGTGTCATGGCTCCATCGATACGCCGGGTGTGGCGGCCTCGGGGATTCCTTGACGATGCCTTGACGCCCGGCGGTCCGAGTTTTGACGGTTAGGGCTCCGGAGCGGCGGTGATCGCCGCGAGCATCTCGGCGATGTCGGCTTCGGCGCGGGATTTGTCGAAGCCGAGCCGGTGCAACGTGCCGTCGTCGGCCTCGGCCTCGGCCAGAGCGAGGAGAATGTGCTCGGTGCCGATGTAGTTGTGGCCCAAGCGGAGTGCCTCACGGAACGTCAGTTCCAGCACCTTGCGGGCCTGGGCGTCGAACGGGATCAGGGCAGGCAGTTCTGCCGCTCGGGGCGGAAGCGTGATGGCGGCGCGGACTGCGTCCGGGGTGATCTGCTGGGCGCGCAGCAGGGGAGTGGCCAGCGCGGCCGGGTCGGTGAGCAGACCAAGCAGCAGATGGTCGGCGGTGATCTCGGCATTGCCGACGCCGTGGGCGGCGTTCTGGGCGGCGACCACCGCGCTGCGGGCGCGCGGGGTGAACCGGGCGAAGCCCTGGGCGGGGTCGAGGTCGGTGGCGTCGAGGTTGGTCATCTTGGGCACGAAGCGCTTCTGCGCGGCCTGTTTGGTGACCCCCATGCTCTTGCCGATGTCGGTCCACGAGGCGCCCGACCGCCGCGCCTGGTCGACGAAGTGACCGATCAGGTGGTCGGCGAGGTCGCCGAGGGCCTCGGCGGTCAGCACGGCGTCGGCCAGTTGGTCGAGGGCGTCGGTGTGCACCCGTTTGATGCCCTCGATGAGGTCGTCGAGGCGGACGGGGAAGGCGATGCGCGGCGGTTCTTCCATACGTCAACCGTAGGTTGACGCGACCCGGTCGTCAACGTCAGGTTGACGAATTATTTCCGGTTGAGCGGGTACCCGCGGATCATGCCAACGAGCGTTACGCGTGACATCGACGCGCCACGGGAACGAGTCTGGGAAGTGCTGGCCGACGGGTGGACCTACTCGCAATGGGTGGTCGGTAACAGCCGGATGCGTGCGGTCGACGCCGACTGGCCTGCGGCGGGCACCCGCATCCTGCATTCGATTGGGGTGTGGCCCGCGGTCATCAACGACGAGACTGTCGTGCTCAGCTGCACGCCGCAGGAGGAACTGGTCCTGCTGGCGCGGCTTGGGCCAGTCGGTGCTGCGCGAATCACGCTGCGGCTCAGCGATATCGAGGGCGGCGGTTGTCGTATCGAGATGCACGAGGTGGCAGTCGAGGGGCCGATGAAGCTCATGCCGGACCGAATCCAGCTCGCCGCCTTCTGGCCGCGCAACCGCGAGTCCACCTGGCGGCTGGCCAACCTCGCCGCCGATCGCGACCCCGCCGAGATCGAGGAGGGCTAGCAGGCCTCGCTGACTCGGAAGTGGTCCAGCGACGGGTCGGTGGCATCCGGGATCCCCATTCCTGCGGCCTTGCCGCTGCGCAGGTAATCGATGACGGTGTCGTTCAACCGTTCGCCGGGCACCACGGCGGGGATGCCAGGTGGGTAGGGGGTCAGCTGCTCAGCGGCGATCCGCCCCGCGGCCCGCTCGGCGGGCACCAGCTTGGCCGGGCCCAGGAATGCCTCCCGCGGCGCCATCACGGTCTCGAGCTGCAACTCCTCCGGACTGGGCAATGACACCGGTTGCGGGGCAGGCAGATCCGCTGCCGCGGCGCTCAACTTGGTCAGGGCGTCCACTAACCAGCCTGTGGTACACACGTCGTCGGCGATCGACAGGGTGGCCAGGATGCGGCGGTGGTCGCTGTGGCCGAGATCGAGCCCGCAGTTCTCCCGTAGCCAGTCCTGACACTCGTAGCCGCTGGCGCCGAGCTCGGAGGTGTCGATCAAGACCTGAAGCCGGTCCAGGTCGTGTGAGGCCTGCGCGCCGAGTAGCTCGCGGTCCATCACCGCCAGCCCCGGAATCTGTTCGATGCGGCCGCGCACGTCGTCGGCGAGCTGCAGGGCGCCGCCCAGAAGCGTCGTGCCGTGCTCGACCATCTGCCTGCGCCAGCCGTCGATCGCCGAGTACACCAGCACGTTGGGGCTGGTGGTCATCAGCAAGTCGGCACAGGCAGCCAGGTGCCGCCAGTCGACGAGGTCGCCTTGGCGGTGGAACACCGAGCCCTGCTCGAACCCGTGACCCATCTTGTGGACGCTGACCACGCACACGTCGGCGCCGGCGTCCATCGCCCAGGTCGGCAGGTCTTCATGGAACGGCAGGTGCGCGCCCCACGCCTCGTCGACGATCAACGGCTTGCCGCGGCGGTGGCACACCTCGACGATGCCGCGCAGATCAGCGCAGGTGCCATACGGCGACGGGCTGACGACCAGTGCGCCGGCGGCATCCGGGTGTCGTTGCCAGGCCTGCTCGACCTGCTCGGGTGACGGCGGGTGGGAGAGGTGGCTTTCGGCGTCCCACTGCGGAGTGATCCATCGCGGGCGGATACCGCCGAAGATCAGTCCTGCGACCACGGACTTGTGACTGTCGCGGCTCAGCAGCAAACCGCCGGGGTTGTGGCCGGCCACCGCCAGCATGGCCGCCTTGACCGACAGTGAGCTGCCACAGGTGGAGAAGAAGGCGTCGTCGGCACCGACCGCCTCGGCCATCAGTTGTTCGGCGTGCAGCAGATATTGGTTGCGGGAAAGCCGGTCGTCGAGCCCGTTGGAGGCCAGCACGTCGTCGGCGAACGGTTGCTCGCCCAGGACCGCCCGGACCCGGGGGTCGACCGCGCGTCCCTGCCGGTGGCCGGGCGGGGTGAATCCGTAGCGGTCGTGCTCGCGGTAGTCGCGTATCGCGTCCAACAGTGGTGCCTGCGCTTGGTCCATCCTCGGCGCGTACCCACCGCGCGGTCGGCGAACCACTTTGCCCGGGCTACCCGATTCCGCCACGGGCGGCGCCCCGCGTCATACACTCGGCGCCATGGCAGGCCCACGCAAATCCGATGAGCGGCCCGACCTGAGCAGGATCGACAACCGGGCGCCGTCGGTGCCGCGGATGTTCTCCGATCGCGTCGCGGCCACCCCCCAG
>JAEZKH010000247.1 GCA_023415515.1 Actinomycetes bacterium | reverse complement strand
GCCTTCGTCCTGCGCGAGCGCCGTCGCGACACCGAGGACGTCGGCGAGCAGACCGCCGACGACGCGTCGGCGACGAAGTAACAGCGGCGCCGGGCGGGGCAACCTTGTCATCGCCGGGTTATGTATGTCAGCATATATAGCGTGATGGCAGGCGGTCCCCGCGAGCGGATGGTGGTCTCGGCTGCCCTGTTGATCCGCGAACGCGGCGCGCAGGCGACGGCGATGTCGAACGTGTTGAAACACAGTGGCGCTCCCCGCGGGTCCGCCTACCACTATTTCCCCGGCGGCCGGATGCAGCTGCTCGAAGAGGCGACCGATTACGCAGGCGCCTACATCGCCGAGAAGATCTCCGGCGCCGAGAGCGCGGTGGGTCTGCTCGACGAGCTGGTCGGGATGTACCGCCAGCAGCTGATCCGCAGCGACTACCGGGCGGGTTGCCCGATCGTCGCGGTGACGGTCGAGGCAGGCGACCCCGACAGTCCCGATCGCACCTCGAAACTCATCGAGCACGCGGCGGCGGCGTTCGCACGCTGGACCGATCTGATCGGCCGACGGCTGATCGCCGAAGGGGTCGAGGCGGCGCGGGCCGAAGAACTGTCCATGCTGGTGACGACCTCGATAGAGGGCGCGATCATCGTCGCCCGCGCGTCTCGTGACGTGAAGCCGCTCGACCTCATCGGCCGTCAGCTCCGCGCTCTTCTCGAATCCGCGACCGCTGAAGGGAACTCCCGATGACCCACCAAACGAAGACGGACTGGCAGTCGACCGCGTGCATCCTCTGCGAGTGCAACTGCGGCATCGTCGTGCAGCTCGACGGTCGCAGGCTGGCCAAGATCCGCGGCGACAAGGAGCATCCGGCGTCCAAGGGTTATACGTGCAACAAGGCACTGCGGCTCGACCACTATCAGAACACTCCCAGCAGACTGACGTCGCCGATGCGGCGGTGCGCCGACGGCAGCTACGAGGAGATCGACTGGGACACTGCGATCACCGAGATCGCCGACGGGTTCAAGCGCATCAGGGACACCTATGGCGGCGACAAGGTCTTCTACTACGGCGGCGGCGGTCAGGGAAACCATCTGGGTGGCGCCTACGCGGGTGCGTTCCTCAAGGCCATCGGGGCCCGCTACCGATCCAATGCGCTGGCGCAGGAGAAGACCGGTGAGGCGTGGGTCGACGCACATCTCTACGGCGGGCACACACGCGGCGAGTTCGAGCACGCCGAGGTGTCGGTGTTCGTCGGCAAGAACCCTTGGATGTCGCAGAGCTTTCCGCGGGCCCGCACCGTGCTCAACGAGATCGCCAAGGATCCAGCGCGGTCGATGATCGTCATCGATCCCGTCATCACCGACACCGCAAAGATGGCCGACATGCACCTGCGTGTCCGGCCGGGCACCGACGCCTGGTGCCTGGCGGCGATGGCAGCGGTGCTGGTGCAGGAAAACCTTTGTGACGAACAGTTCTTGGCCACCCACGTCAACGGCGCCGGGCCCGTCAAGAATGTCCTTCGCGACGTTCCGGTCGGCGAATACGCGCAGCGGTGCGGTGTCGACGAAGAACTGATCCGGACCGCGGTGCGGCGCATCGCGGCAGCGGACAGCATGGCGGTCTTCGAGGATCTCGGCGTCCAGCAGGCGCCCAACAGCACGCTGTGCTCGTATCTGAACAAGATGCTGTGGATCCTGACCGGCAATTTCGCCAAACGCGGCAGCCAACACCTCCATTCGTCGTTCGCACCGCTTTTCACATTCGGCGGCGTTGGCAGGACGCCGGTCACTGGCGCGCCCGTGATCTCGGGTCTGGTGCCGTCCAACGTTGTGCCGCAGGAGATCCTGACCGATCATCCCGACCGATTCCGCGCGATGATCGTCGAGAGCAGCAACCCCGCCCACTCGGTGGCCGACTCCGCCGCATGCCGGGAAGCGTTCCGGTCACTGGAGTTGATGGTCGTCATCGACGTCGCGATGACCGAGACGGCCCGACTGGCCCACTATGTGCTTCCGGCGGCCAGCCAGTTCGAAAAGCCCGAGGCGACATTTTTCAATCTCGAGTTCCCGCACAACTCCTTCCACCTTCGCCATCCGCTGCTCGAACCACTGCCTGGCACACTGCCCGAGCCGGAGATCTGGGCCCGACTGGTGCGTGCGCTCGATGTGGTCGACGAATCGGATCTGGAGCCTCTGCGGGTGGCTGCCGAGCACGGACTCGAAGCTTATGCCCAGGCGTTTCTCGCGGCGGTGGCCGGCAATCCCGCCATGTCGCGGGTGCTGCCGTACGTGCTGTACGAGACGCTCGGCCGGACGCTGCCTGGGAACCTCAAAGAGGCCGCGGCGTTGTGGGGACTCGCGCAGAAGACGGCGATGACGTACCCCGAGGCGGTGCAGCGCGCGGGCCATGCGGACGGCAACGCGCTGTTCGAAGCGATTCTCACCAACGAGTCGGGCGTGACCTTCACCGTCCACGAGTACGAGGATGACTTTGCGCTGATCGCCCACGCCGATCACAAGATCGCGTTGGAAATACCTGAAATGCTCGGGGAGATACGGGGTTTGCCGGAGGCCCCGTCTCTGTTGACGACCCCGGAGTTCCCGGTGGTGTTGTCTGCGGGTGAACGGCGCGCCTACACGGCCAACGACATCTTCCGCGATCCGCGCTGGCGTACGCGCGACCCGGAAGGAGCATTGCGGGTCAGCGTCGAGGACGCTCAGGCACTGGGTCTGGTTGCCGGCGGACGTGCGCGCATCACCACCGCGGCGGGCAGTGCCGAGGCCGGCGTCGAGATCAGCGAGGCGATGCTGCCCGGCCACGCGTCGCTGCCGAACGGGCTCGGACTCGATTTCGTCGATGAGCAGGGCGAGACGATGGTCCCCGGTGTCGCCCCGAACGCGCTGACGTCATCGCAGTGGCGAGACGCCTACGCGGGCACCCCGTGGCACAAGCACGTGCCCGCCCGCATCGAGGCTGTGACGGCCCCCGCGAGCGCATAGGTCGGCATGGGTACGCGCTGCCCAGAGTGCAGTAGCGCACTACTCATCCCACCGGCCTGGCATCGCGCGATGATCCTGCAATGCAGCCTGAAGTCCGACTCCGTCCGGCGGACCCCGCCGTCCTCACTCCCATACCGGTCCTCGAGCGCATCGACGACGTC
>JAEZKH010000150.1 GCA_023415515.1 Actinomycetes bacterium | reverse complement strand
GAACACGTCGGTGCACTCCTTGATCTGTCGCCGAATTTCGATTTTGCGATTGAGTTGTGGTTCGGCCCGCAGCTTCTTCTCCAGCAATGCAATCTCGCGCTGAATCTTGCGGGCGAGTTCGATTCTGCCGATAGCATCCGAGACCGTCTCGCCGGCTCGCGGCGCGATCGGCAGCAGAGACCCGAGGATCGCCTCGTACAGGCTTGGCAGGTCGAACGTCGTTGGCAGCGGATGGCGCGGTGCATCGATCGGCAGCCACGCCGTCATGAAATACGGACCCACCTTCGGCATGTTGCCGCCGAGCGCCTTGTGTGCGCCGACCGTCCGGACACGTTCCCTAGTAGCAATCTCGAAGATGATCGGAAAGTGCACGGATCGGTCGATCGCGGCTAGTACGTCGTCGGTAATGCTGTCGCCCTTGACTTCGATCGTGAAGACCTGGATCTCGGGCACTGACGCACTGCCGTGCAGACGGATGGTCGAGTCGGCAAGCTTGTACGCCCAGGTGATGCGCTGGATGTCGTCAACGAACTTCTCGCGCAACGCTGTGCGGACGTTGCCGTGCTCGTAGAACTTGGTCTTAGGGATCGTCCGCCCGAACGCCGCGTGGGCGGGCCAACGGTAGAGGATGCCGTTGTCTTGGGCCGCGTCAACCATCAGTGGGGTCCTCCACGATGGCGAGGAAGGCGATCAGCTCGAAGTCGTCGAGTCCGGCGATGGCCTGCACGAGGGCCGTGGTGCGGCCTGGGCTGAAGAGGCTGTCGAGGTCGCGTTCTTCGCTGACGTCGATCAGGGAGCGGATCGCCTCGGTGAGCAGGTGGCTGTACTTAGCCATGTCAACGCCATCGCGCGTGGCGGCGTTGAAGACGCGGCACACCTCCCACACGGGTTCGTCGCGGTTGCGACATCCGGCGCGGATGAGGTCCAACAGATGCTTGACCTCGGTGTGATCGGCGATCACCTGGCCCTGATCGTCGAGATAGACGAGATAGTGGGGGTGAAGGCGGTTGCCACGGTTGAGGTGCTTGTCGGCGTTGATGTTTCGCAAGACAAACAGGGCGCCTGGTCGCAGGCCCTTCTCAGGTTGAGCGGGCATGACGGCGTGCAGGCCCTTCGGAGTGCCGGCGAGGTCGCCGTACTCCTTGATGTAGCCGAGCAGATCCATGCGGAAGTCGTTGAGCCCGAGGTCAGTGATCGAGACGCCGGTGCGTACGTCCTCGAGTTCGATCACTTCGTCTTGGAGTTTGCGCAGTTGCTCCTTGCGGAACACCGCGTCGCTGGCCTCCTGGGTGAGAACGTTGTCGTCGGCGGTTGCGGCGAGGTCGGCGATGACCATGCGGCTCTCGACGCGTTCGTTGAGATTGATGTACTCGTCGAGCGAGATGTCAGGCCAGAAGTTGACGAGCTGGATGCGCTCGTTCGTCGAGCCGATTCGGTCGATCCGGCCGAAGCGCTGAACGATGCGCACCGGGTTCCAGTGGATGTCGTAGTTGACGAGGTAGTCGCAGTCCTGGAGATTCTGGCCCTCGCTGATGCAATCGGTGCCGATGAGCACGTCGATCTCGGCGGTCTCCTTGGGCATCACCAGGTGGCGTTGCTTCGACCGGGGCGAGAACATCGTCAGTGTCTGCTGGAAGCCGTACCCCTTGCCGAGGGTCGTGCTCGGGTTGCCCTGCCCCGTGACGAGCGCGCTGTCGTAGCCGTGCTCCCTGAGAATCGGCCCCAGCTCCCGGTAGAGGTACTCGGCGGTGTCGGCGAAGGCCGAGAAGATCAATACCTTACGGTTGCCCGGGTTGATCGGCTGCTCAAACTTGGCTCGGATCAGTTCGCGGAGGTCGCGCAGTTTCGAGTCGTGTTCCGGCGTGATACCGCTGATCGACTGGAGGAGTTGGGAGATGACCAGGCCGTCGTGGGCGAGGTCGCGGCTCCAGGACTCCACGTCCATGTCGGCTATGTCGATCTGCACCTTCTTGCCGACGGTGCCACTGGTGGGGAACTCGAAATCGTCGTCCTCCGCGTCCAGGTCGGTGATCGCCGACACGATGTCACCGATGGCGGCCGCGTGGCTGTCGACTGCCTCGATCGCCTCGGCGACCGTCATCTCCAGCCGGTTCAGGGTGAGCCTGAATGCTTCGACGCTGCTCTCAAGGCGCTTGAGCAGGTTAACCGTCATGAGCTTCCGGATGCCCAGCTCACGACTGGCTGCCCCGAGGTTCGCGTTCGAGCCGCCCGCGAGATTCTGGCCGGCGCCCGCGCCGTAGATCTGCTCGTACTTGTCGCGTCGGCTCGGGAACACGTAGACCAGCGGTGTGTAGACGGCCAGCGTGAGCAGCTGGAGCTGTTCGAAGATCTCGTTGAACGTCGGGGCGTCGGCGAGGTCCGTCAGCGGGGATCGAATC
This sequence comes from Actinomycetes bacterium, assembly GCA_023415515.1. Taxonomy (GTDB): domain Bacteria; phylum Actinomycetota; class Actinomycetes; order Mycobacteriales; family Mycobacteriaceae; genus Mycobacterium. The sequence continues at coordinate 2,353 of JAEZKH010000150.1, read as the reverse complement.
GACTCAGGCTTCAGCCGCTCGGGGAACGCCCCGATGTCGGCGGTGTCGTAGAACGCTTGGATGTGCTTGCGAGAACGCGCGATCGTCACCGCGTCGAGCAGCTCGAAGAAGTCGAAGTCGAGCCTGGACAGGATCGCGTCCGCGGTGCGGTCCCCCGCCGGCAGATTCGACCACTCGTTGAACACGCGCTGCGCCTGCCGGAAGACCTCCTCGACAGTGGTCGAGATGTTGAGCTTCGCCGCGAGTTGCACCGAGTCGCCTTCGTAGGCGAGCGCGAGCTGATTGCGGAGGTCTCCGAAGCGGTTGTTCACGGGGGTCGCCGAAAGCATCAGCACCTTCGTCTTCACACCCTCGCGGATGACTTTACGCATCAGCCGCTGGTAGCGGGTTTCGCGTTCGGCCACGACGTCGGCGTTGCGGAAGTTGTGTGACTCATCGATCACTACGAGGTCATAGTTGCCCCAGTTGATCAGGTCCAGGCGCTTGCCCAGCGACTCGCCACCGTCGCGTGACAGGTCCGTGTGAGCGAGCACGTCGAAGTTGAAGCGGTCCTTCGCGAAGATGTTCGTCGTGTAGTTCGAGTTGTAGTTCGTCCAGTTGTCGGCGAGCTTCTTCGGTGCCAGCACCAACACGGTCTTGTTCCGCAGCTCGTAGTACTTGATCACCGCGAGTGCGGTGAACGTCTTCCCCAGCCCGACACTGTCGGCGAGGATGCAGCCGTTGTACGTCTCGAGCTTGTTGATCACGCCCGTGGCGGCGTCCTTCTGGAAGTTGTAGAGCGCGCTCCAGACCACCGTGTCCCGGTAACCGGTCAGATCGTTCGGCAGCACGTCCTCGCTGATGTCGTCGAGGAACTCGCTGAAGAGGTTGTAGAGGATCAGGAAGTAGATCCGCTGTGGCGAGTTCTCCGCGTACACGCTCGCGATGTGTTCGCGAACCGCCTCGGTCACGTCATCGAGCTGCGCGGGGTTATGCCAGATCTGATCGAAGAGCTGGACGAACTGTCTCGTCTCGGGCGCACCCTCGAACTTCGTGACCATGTTGGAGACGGCCGGGCCGCGTTCGTATCCGAGGTCGGCCGTCGTGAAGCCCTGGATCGGGAAGTACGCCGCGTCCTCATCGACCGCGGCGAGCGGCTGCATCGGCGCGCCCGTGTGGTTTGAACGGAACGTCACCTTCTGCCGCACCCACTCCGCGCACTCGCGCGCGATCGCGCGCTGGGTGAGCTTGTTTCGCAGCCGGATCTCGAATTCCGAGCCGTAGAGCGTCGCGTCCCGATTCTTGTCGGAAGGGATGAAGAACTGGCGCCGTTCGGGTGCGGGCTTGTCCGTCGCTTTCGTCGTCGTGAACGACGGCGCGGTGAAGATGAACTCCAACTCCTTGATCGACCCCAGCTCATGCTTGAGCGCCTCGAACACAAAGATCGAGAACGTCGAGGCGGCGATGCGGAGCTTTGAGCCCGGCTTGATCGTCGCCTTCAGGTCATCGCCCAGCAGCTCGTTGATGTTGTCGATGATCCGCACTCATGCCTCGCTACCAGCCGGTGGTTGCACGGCAGCAGCTTGCGCAGCTCCGCCCGCTCGCACCCACTTGTCGATTTCGCTCGCCTGGAATTTCCACAGCCGGCCGACACGATGGGCCGGCATCCCCTTGTCCGCGATCCACACGTAGACGGTGTCCTTCGTGACGCCCAAGTGGGCAGCGATCTCCTCGGCTGACAGCCAGGGCTCGGCCACGCTGGTGAGACCTCCAGTTCGTGTGGGCGGCGCAGGCCAGGTGCTTCGCCCACGATATCGTGTGGTCACCGGGCGAAACTCGCCGTCGCTCGGTTGGACTGGCAGAAACTGGGCTTAACTCGCCATAGTGGGTTCTCTACCGATGATTGTCAGATATGCCCATTTCACGATCCGCCTTGGTCCAGGTCCTACAAGGCAGCGTCTCCATCGACTGGTCACTGAAGCACGCCGTACAGGCAGCGCTGCGCTCGAAGGTTCGCCGACTCCTGACCAAGTACGACTGCCGGCCAGATCGCGAAGAGAAAGCGGTCGAGGCTCGTCCTCCAGCAGGCTGAGCCTTTCGCGGTCAACGGGGCACGGCCGAGCAGCGGTTCATTCACCGGCCCTTCGCCACCATCCACCGGTACCTGTCGAGATCCCGGATCGAGAATTCCCCCAATCCCCAGGGCGGATAGGTACGGAAGGCGTGTATCGCCGCGCACCACGCCGGGTAGCTCTGGTTCCAGGTCCAATAGGTGCTTTGTACGAAGCCCGCCTGACGGTTGAGCTTTTCCAGTTCGCCAGCAGCAAACGAGTCGTAGATCGGGTACAGGTTCTGCTGGCTGAAAGAGCAATAC